>NZ_JARVRG010000004.1:0-384032 GCF_030209795.1 Arthrobacter sp. efr-133-R2A-63
CCATCTCGAAGAAAAACCCGTCCCAATGCTTGACAAAAACATAGGGACACCCCCCTTGGGGGAGGCCGGTTCGTTTAGCTGTTCTACAGCTTGACGAAGTACGGTTAAGGGGTGTTGAAAACCGCTCTGAAGCCCCGCTGGATCGCAGGACTTGTCTTCGCGCTCCTGCTCTCCGGGGTGTTTGTGCTGCTCAGCCAGTGGCAGTTCGGCAGATCCACCCAGAGCGACGCCCCGGTTGACAACCCCGCGGTGGAGCAAGTCAAGCCGCTTACCGGGGTATTGCAGCCTGGAACGTTCTTCCCGGGCACCGCATCGGACCAAATGGTCAGCGCCAAGGGCAGTTACGACCCCGCCAAGCAGGTCCTTGTGGAGGGCCGGCTTCTGGCAGGGCAAAAAGGGTACTGGGTAGTGAACGCGTTCGCTGTCGACGGCGCCCCCGTCCTGCACGGTGTCGCCGCCTCCGCGAAGACCTGGATCCCCGTGGCCCGCGGCTGGGTGGCCGATCCCGCCCAAGCCGGGCCTCCGCCGTCGGGCACTATCGAACTGACCGGGAGGCTCCTGCCGTCCGAGGCGCCGGTGCCAAACGTCGACGCCGGAGCGGGCCGCGCGTCTGCGGTGTCGGTCGCGGAACTCATCAACACGTGGCAAGTCTCAAGCTATCCCGGCTTCGTCGCCGCGACCTCGGAAGTATCGGCTGGCAAGACCCTCGCCCTTCCGACGCAGCTGAAGCCATTGAACATCCCGGCCCAACCCCCCAACCAACAAATCAACTGGCTCAACCTCTTCTACTCCGTGGAATGGGTGGTCTTTGCAGGATTCGCCCTCTACGTCTGGTGGCGCATGGTGGCCGATGACTACCGGCGCACCCTCGAAGACGACGAGGACGAGCCCGACGACGAATTCCCGTCAGACGATTTGCCAGCAAGTACCAAGCCAGAACAGGTAAAGCCATGATTGAGCCCAAACCGGCCATCCAGCCCGAACAGTCCGGAGAATCTGCCGCCAAGCCAACCGCGGCCAAGAAGCGCCGCTTCGGCGGAACGACTGCCCAGATCCGCTCGGCCTTGAAATTCTACAAAGTCATGGCCTACCTCACCGGTACCATGCTGCTGCTCCTGTGCGCCGAGCTCGTTGCGCGCTATGTGTTCGGCGTGTATCTCTTTGCCGGCGGAACCAACGCAATCACCGGTCAGCCCTTCGGTTTTGGATTCGCGGATGCTGAGTCGAAGGCGGTCCTGGGTGGCGTCAACGTTTCCGTCGGAGTCCTGATCGTCCACGGCTGGATGTACGTGCTGTACCTCATCTCGGACTTCCGCTTGTGGTCGCTCATGCGCTGGCCGTTCATGAAGCTCATCCTGCTCGCCTTGGGCGGCGTTGTCCCTCTCATGTCCTTCATTGTGGAGAAGAAGTTCCACTCGGAGGTAGAGATGGAACTCGCCGCGAATCCGCGGGCGTCCAAGCGCTACTGACGGGCCCGCCACGGCGGGCATTGTGAGATCGCTAACGTCGGGCTGGTTTCCCGGCTTCACGACCGGCTTCAAGGTGCACCGGGGCATCCCGGCAAAGTAGGCTGTTACGGTGACTACTCCCACCGCACCCTTCAGTTCTGAAGCTCAGACTTCCCAGAAGCCGGTGCTGGTTGTTGACTACGGTGCCCAGTACGCGCAGCTGATTGCCCGCCGCGTCCGTGAAGCGAATGTGTACTCGGAAATTGTTCCGCACACGTTCACCACCGAGCAGCTTCTGGCCAAGAACCCGGCAGCGATCATCCTCTCCGGCGGACCTTCCAGCGTTTATGCCGAGGGTGCCCCGAGGGTCGGCGCGGACCTTTTCGAGGCCGGCGTGCCGGTCTTCGGCATTTGCTACGGCTTCCAGGCCATGGCCAACGCGCTCGGCGGCAAAGTCGCGCAAACCGGTTTGCGCGAGTACGGCGCCACCGAGGCCACCACTGTCGGCGAAGCCCGTTCGATCCTTGCCGGCGTTCCGGACTCCCAGAACACCTGGATGAGCCACGGAGACTCGGTTCACGAAGCTCCTGAGGGCTTCGAAGTCCTGGCTACAACTGCAGGCGCACCTGTGGCAGCTTTCGCGAACGAAGAGAAGCATCTCTACGGCGTGCAATGGCACCCGGAAGTAAAGCACTCGGCGCACGGCCAGCAGGTTCTGGAGAACTTCCTGTTCAACGGTGCCGGCCTGAAGCCCAACTGGACCACGGGCAACATCCTCGAAGAGCAAGTGGACCGGATCCGCCGGCAGGTCGGCGATTCCAAAGTCATCTGCGGCCTCTCCGGTGGCGTCGACTCGGCCGTAGCCGCAGCCCTCGTGCAGCGCGCCGTGGGCGATCAGCTGACCTGCGTTTTCGTGGACCACGGGCTGCTGCGCGAAGGTGAAGCCGAACAGGTCGAACGTGACTTCGTTGCCGCAACCGGCGTCAATCTCTATGTCGCCAACGAGCAGGAGCGATTCCTTTCGGCGCTGGCCGGGGTCAGCGACCCCGAGACCAAGCGAAAGATCATCGGCCGCGAGTTCATCCGCGCGTTTGAGGAGGCCGAGCGGGCCATCATCGCCGAGGCCGCATCCGAAGGCGAGAGCATCAAGTTCCTCGTCCAGGGCACCCTGTACCCGGACGTCGTCGAATCCGGCGGCGGCGAAGGTGCCGCGAACATCAAGAGCCACCACAACGTGGGCGGTCTTCCCGAGGACCTGCAGTTCGAACTTGTTGAACCGCTCCGCGCCCTGTTCAAGGACGAGGTTCGCGCAGTGGGCGCACAGCTCGGCTTGCCCCAGGAAATCGTCGGACGCCAGCCGTTCCCCGGACCCGGCCTGGGTATCCGCATTGTCGGCGAAGTGAACAAGGAACGGCTCGAGCTGCTTCGCAAGGCGGACGCCATCGCGCGGGCCGAACTCACCGCGGCCGGACTCGATAACGACGTCTGGCAGATGCCTGTCGTACTCCTCGCCGACGTCCGCAGCGTTGGCGTGCAGGGCGACGGCCGCACCTACGGACACCCGATCGTACTGCGCCCGGTTTCCTCCGAGGACGCCATGACTGCCGACTGGTCGAGGCTGCCGTACGACCTCCTCGCCAGGATCTCCAACAGGATCACCAACGAGGTTGACGGGGTCAACCGCGTGGTACTGGACGTCACCAGCAAGCCGCCGGGAACCATCGAGTGGGAATAGCATCCTGAGTGACCGGTCCCTGTTTGAGGGACCGGTCACTTTGTTTTTCCCCTGAAATCAGGGGTAATTTGCCTTTCCAACAGTGTTGCGGTGCGGACTGCCGGTGGATTCCCGCTACCCTCGAAAGTATGCCGATTTGGTCCAAGTCGTCTCGAGCTAGAACAGAAAAGAAGGCAGCGGTGTCAGTAGGTCAAAGCCACGAAGAGGGCTCCGTAGAGCTTCGGAAATGGCTGTCCGGCCTCAAACCCGTGACTGGCGCGGACACCATGCTGCGCTTCGTCAAGACGCCGGAAGGGTCGATAGACCTTAGCAACGGCCACCCATCAGGCCTGGCGCAGCTCCTCGCCGGGCGCCGAACCCGGCTTTCCACCTTGATCCGGGACCGCCAGCAGTATCTTGTTGCCGCGCGGGCTGCCAGGAACCTTCGCTCAAAGATTTTCGAACTGGGAAACGACCGGGGGATCGACGCCGGTTACCTGTCCTGCGGCACGGTCGTCTGGACGTCGGCCGTGGGCGGAAAGCCCCAACGCGTCTCCGCCCCCGTCATGTTGGCCGCCATCTCACTCACGGCACGGCCGGGCGAAGACGACTACGAGCTGCAACTCACCGAGCAAGCGGGCATCAACCCCGCTTTGGTCCGGCATTTGAAGACCGTCCATGGCATCGTCTTTGACGTCAATGCCGTGAGCCGTATGGCATACAACACCGCACGACTTGACCCCCTGCCGGTCCTTGACCGTCTTGCCACGCTGGTGCAGCCGATCCACGGTGCCGAGGTCACCCCGAATCTCCTCATCACGACGCTGGCAGATCTGTCCGGGAATTTGGAAGACCCCTGGATCAACGAGAACAGCAGCATCGTTGCATCGCTGTTCGAAGCCGCCAACGGCGGGGGCGTGGAACCTGAGCCCATCAAGTCCGGAAGGTTCCCGAACCTCGACGAGCGGGACCCTTCTGAAGAGTCGCTCCTCCTGGATGCGGACTCGGACCAGCAGTACGTCGTGGATGCCGTGCGGGCAGGCGATTCGCTGGTGGTCAGCACCCCGCCAGGCAGCGGCCAGACGCAAACGGCCATCAATGCCATCGGCGCCCTCGTCAACGAGGGCAAATCGGTGCTCGTCGTGGGCGACCGGCGAGCGAGCCTCAACGGTCTGGCGGGCCATTTTGAAGCCCTGGGCCTCGAATCGATGGTCTTCAGGCCGGGCAACGGTGCCACTCCGCAGCAGCTCAAGGGCCAGCTCGTCAGCGCCATCATCCGCAACGAAAAGTCGCTGGAACCCCAGCTTGCCAACCTGCACAAGACCTTGACCGAGCACCGGCATGCCCTCATGGACCATGTCGCGTCTTTGCACAACGTGCGCCAGCGCTGGGGATGTTCGCCCTACCAGGCCATGCAATCGCTCGCGGAACTGACCGCCATCCAACCCGCTCCCGCCACGACCGTGCGCTTGAAGCGCAGTGTCTTGGACAACATCAAGGACCGCGCTGAGTTGGCTGAAAGATTGCGACGCGCCGCCGAGCTTGGCAGCTTCAGCCGGGCATCGACGTCGAGCCCCTGGTACGGGGCGCGCCTGGTCACCCGCAAGGAGACCGAGGAAGCGCAGCAACTGGCCAGCAGCGCCGCGGAACAACTTCCCCAATTGCGGGATCGGATGAACCAGCTCGCGGAGCACTCCGAAATCCGGCTTGGGGCGAACTTCGCCGAATGGGGCGCTCAGCTTGAGCTCCTGATGGCGGTACGGGAAAGCCTGGACAAATTCACCCCGGACATTTTTGACCGGCCGGTCCACGATCTCATCTCGGCTACGGCTACCTCCGCCTGGCGCCGTGAGCGGGGCCTTGAGATGCCCTCGATGCAGCGCTCCCGCTTGCGCCGCGTGGCAAAGGAATATGTGCGCCCGGGTGTCCACATTGCGGATTTGCACAGCTCCTTGGCCCTCGTTCAGGAACAACGGGCCCTCTGGTCCCAGTACGCCACCACCCAGCGCCATCCGGCAGTGCCATCCGGCCTCGCGGATTTGGGCGCCAGCTACCGCGAACTGGACAGGGACCTCCGCCGTCTGGGCGATTGCCTCAAACATACGGCTGCCGGCGGTGATCTGCACGCGAGCCGTTACGAAGAGCTCGTGGAGCGACTTGAGCGCCTTGTTGCCGACACGGGCACCCTGGAAACGCTTCCAGAGCGCACGCTTCTGGTCGAGAACATGCGCGAGCATGGGCTCGCCGAGCTTCTTGCGGACTTGGCCGAACGGGAAGTGCCTGCCGAATCCGTTGCCGCGGAACTGGACCTTGCCTGGTGGCAGTCCGCCCTCGAAGCAATGATCAGCGGCGACGACTACCTCGCCATGTCCGACGGCGATTCCCTGCGCCGGCTTGAAGCCGAGTACCGTCTGGCGGACCACGCGCACATCGCCAGTGGAGCTGCCCGGCTGCGGTGGAGGCTCGCCGAAATGTGGCGGGCCGGAATCGCTGAACATCCCCGCCAATCGGAACTCCTGCGGAACCTGATCAAAGATGGCCGCGTTACCCTCTCGGCGCTGAGCGCCCAGGCACCTGCCCTCGTAGCCCGGCTCGTTCCCGTGTGGTCCATCAGTCCGTACTTGCTGACGAGCCTCCTGCCTGCCGAACAGAAGTTCGATGCGGTGGTGATTCTCGATGCCGAGAGCACGTCCTTGCAGGCTGTGCTGCCTGCCATCGCGCGAGCCCACCAAGTGATTGCCTTCGGCGACGCGAAGATCGGCAACGCCCGCACGTTCAGCGTTGCGGTGGAGCCGCCCATGGCCGGTGCCGCGAGCCAGGACACCGTGGACAGTGCGTTCAGTGCCTTGGCCCGGGTCCTGCCCACGTGGCAGTTGAACTGGGTGTACCGGGCGGTTGACGAAGACCTCCTGCTGCAGTTGAGCAAGAACTACTACGACGGCGGCCTGCGTCGATTGCCGGACGGCCAGTCCGTCACGGGGCTGGACCGCTCGGTAGTGGTTGAATACATCCCGGACGGCACCGGCCTGCCTGGTGCCGACCACGAAGGTGTCGAATCTGTCGCCGCCGAAGTGAACCGCGTAGTTGACCTGGTGTTTCAACACGCCAGCCTCCGGCCGCGGACCTCGCTCGCCGTCGTCACCGCAAGCCTGCGCCATGCCGCAAGGATCGGTGAAGCCATCCGGCTCCAACTTCCCAACTATCCGCTGCTCTCGGGTTTCTTCAACGCCGGCGCGGAGTCCTTCCGCGTGGTGGATCTGGAGCGCGCGCAGGGACTGGTCCGCGACCACATCATTTTCTCGCTGGGCTTCGGGCGCACCCCGCATGGCCGGGCGCTGCACAGTTTCGGCCCTCTGTCCGTCGAAGGCGGGCGAAACAAATTTGCCCTGGCTATGACCCGCTCCCGAAGGTCCATGCACGTCCTGAGCTGCTTCCGTCCGGAAGACCTCGATCTTGACCGGCTGGCCCACGGCGCCGTCGACTTCCATGAACTCCTTGACCGTGAACTGTCGGGGAACTCCGATCTGGGGACACCGGCCACCAGGGCAGCCGCCAGCGAGCAAGCGCTCGGCGAGGATCCGTTGGTGGCGGATCTGGGCGAGCGGCTCCGAGCCCGGGGAGCGCGCGTGTGGCACCACTATGACGGAGTCCTGGACATCGCCGCGGCGGCCGATCCCGTGCACACGATCGGCCGGGATGACAGCGAAATGCCTACGCCGGTGGCCATTGAATCGGATGGCACGGAACGATACCGCCGCATGAGCGTGAGGGAGCGCAGCAGGCTCCGGCCACAGCTCCTGGAACGCCTTGGCTGGCGCTACATGTCGCTGTGGACCATCGAAGTATTCACGGATCCCTCGTCCTGCGCGGATCGCATTGGATCCTATCTGGGACTCGAGAAGCCTGTGGCGCCATCGTATGGTGATGTCCAGGATGGATTCCTGGACATCGATGTTGAACAATTGGAACTGAATAGCCAGGCGGAACCCTCCGCGGCCAGGTCCAGCGGCGCGCAAGGCGCTGGCTCGGGTCCGGCTATCCCCTAAGGAAACGCAATGGCGGAAAGCAAAAGCACTCATTCCAGGCCGCCCGCGGACACCAGCGCCGGAGCGGCAGACGCTGATACCGGGTTGGCCACGCAGGAGAAGGCAGAAGTGAAGCCCGCACCGGAACGGAAGCCGGCAGGAGAAGGTATTCTGCCCAAGAAAGCTTCCGAGGACGATCCGCGCCGTTGGGGCGATGAATCCAGCTACGACCATGACGCTTGGCTGAAGGAACAAAGGCCCCCGCACTGGGGCTGAATGGACCATCATGGTGGTGACTCTCCGGCGGGGTTTCGCATTACCGGTTACCTGGGGGACTGACGAGGACAAAGAACAGTTTCCCGCGTGTGGAAGCCCCGGCCAGGATTTCGGCCTGTTGCGGATTGGCAGCGACAACCACAAGGCCGTCCGCCTCGTTCGTGCCCAACCATTGGCCGGCCTTGCCTCCTTGCGCGGACGTCCACAAAACCGGGACCGCAGCCGCCAGGAGTTCTGATTTCCTGCCGGGCCCTTCGAACCCGTCGGCCGCAGTGAGCACAACGTTGACCAATTGGCCCGGCGAGATGAGTTGAATAGAAGCGGGATCGGCCATGCGCAGCGGAACGGCCGCCGTCGCGGGTGCGGTGCCGGTCAGCAGGCCGGGTCCCAGGATCTGCGCGTCTGTGGGGATCTGCCCCTTCTGCAGGGGCGAGGCGAGCTGCTTTCCCCTATAGGCAGTGCCGGGCGTGAGCGCCCCGGCTGGGATTCCGTCAGGAAGGACTTCGAGTGGTTTGAGGTCGGAATCCGTCAAGCTGGACCCCGCAGGAAGATCCCGCGCGGCGGCCAGGACGATGGCTCGCTGCTCCGAAGCAGGAGTCAATTGATGGACTGCGACCCCGACCGCCACGCATAGCAGGAGTGCCACCACGAGGCGACGGTTGCGGTTCAGCCAGCTAGCGAAGGTGCGGTGCTTGTACTGTCTCTTGGGAGGACCCAAGCGGCCTCCGGCTTTGGAGGGGAAACCCCGAAGACGGCGGGTGTGGGACGCGGCAATCGGCCCCGGCAGGCTATTGCGTGGAATCGATGAAGGCCTGGTTGGACCGAAGCCAGGCGATGCTGAACCGGGGCCTTGGGAAGCGTTCGGGGTTGCGGGCATGCTGCCACGCTAACCGGGCACTAAGGCGCATGGCAGGGCCTTAGTGAGCTATGTGGAAACGTTGAGCTATGTGGAAAACCGGGGGCAACTGGTACCCAGGAATCAGCTCGCGGCAGCCGCAGGAACGGACGCCGGAGCCGGAGATGCGGCAGGTGCCGCGGGAGCGGCCGAAACAGTACTTCCCTTGGAGTCCCGGGAGTCGGTGCGGTAGAAGCCCGATCCCTTGAAGACAACGCCCACGCTGTTGAACTTCTTGCGCAACGATCCTTGGCACTCAGGACAGTCGGACAGGGAGCTGTCCGTGAAAGCCTGAACGATGTCAAAGGCATGTCCGCAGTCTTTGCAGGCATAGGCGTAAGTGGGCACTGGTGATCCTCCTCCGGGACGAACTGCAGGTCCTGTGCTGCCGAGGCGGATTGTTCCGTCCATTAGCAGTCCCAGGGCCTGAGTGCCAATTCTATCATCCGGCGTCGGGACCGGTACTACGGAATGTGGCGAAGCAGACAGGGGAATGTGGCGAAGCAGACAGGCCGGTAAAGCCTCATCATGCGGGCCGAACAAGCTGGACGATCCGATGTGGGGTGAGTGCCTCCGCCACCGGCTTGTCGAACGGTTCGGCCGGGATCGTCCCCGCAGGCAGTACTTCATGGTCGTAGACGACGGCCACAGTCGGCGGACGGTTCCCGTCGGCGTCGAGCTTGTCGAGGAGCCGGTCGTAGTAACCGCCCCCTTGGCCGATGCGGTTTCCACCCTCGTCGACGGCGGTGGCCGGCAGGAAGATTCCGGTCGCATCCTTGATGACGTCACTGTCGAAACGTTCGCCCACCGGCTCGTCGATCGGGGCATACTTTGAGCGGACAAAAGCGGTCTCCTGTGTCCAATAGACCCAGCTCAGACGCCGTTCCGGTTCGCAGACGGGAAGGAGGATCCTGTGCCCGGCCGCGTGGAGCGCAGCGAGCAAAGGCATTGTGGGCGGTTCGGCGGCCACTCCGAGATAGGCCGCGAAAGTCGCGGGTCTCCCATGGGCAACATCAGCCGCCCATGAAACGCCCCGGCGGGCAATCCCCGCTCCAGCCTCTGCGCGCTGTTGCCCGGTCAAGGAGAGCCGGCGCTTGCGGTGATCCCGGCGGATGTCGTCTTTCAAAGTCACTTTTGCTCCATTTCCCGCTGCTGTGCGGCTCAGGGATGGGGAAAGGAACGGTGTGCTCCTTTTGGCCGGCACGTTCCTTTTTGCCCATTGTCCAGTTACTTCCGTTAGATTAGTCCGGTGACTTCCAATAACTGCGCCGTCCGCAAGGCCGTTATCCCTGTAGCCGGACTCGGCACCAGGTTTCTGCCTGCCACTAAAGCCATGCCCAAAGAGATGCTCCCGGTAGTCGACAAACCGGCCATCCAATATGTTGTCGAAGAAGCTGTGAGCGTGGGACTCAATGACGTCCTCATGATCACAGGCCGCAACAAGCGTGCATTGGAAGACCACTTCGACCGGGTACCGGCTTTGGAAGCGACGCTGGAGGCCAAGGGAGACATCACCAAGCTGGACTCGGTGCAGGCCACGAGCAACCTCGGCGATATTCACTACGTCCGCCAGGGCGACCCCAAGGGGCTGGGACACGCAGTGTTGCGTGCAAAGCAGCACGTCGGGTACGAACCTTTCGCGGTTCTTCTCGGCGACGACCTCATCGACGCCCGGGACACGCTCCTCAGCGACATGATCGAGGTCCAGCACAAAACCGGTGGATCCGTTGTGGCCCTCATCGAAGTCGAGCCCTCCCAGATCAGCGCCTACGGCTGCGCGGACATCGAGGACATCGGTGAAGACGGCTACGTCCGCATCAAACAACTTGTCGAAAAGCCTGCTGCCGACGAAGCTCCGTCCAACCTGGCCGTGATCGGCCGGTACGTACTCCACCCCTCGGTGTTCGACGTTCTCGAGAAGACCGAACCGGGCCGTGGGGGAGAGATCCAACTGACGGACGCCCTTCAGGTCCTGGCTGCCGGCGAGGGTGAGGGCAGCGGCGTCTACGGAGTCGTCTTCCGTGGCCGTCGCTACGACACCGGAGACAAGCTCAGCTACCTCAAAGCCTGCGTCCAGCTCGCATGCGACAGCGAAGACCTCGGGCCTGGACTGCGGGAGTGGCTGCCGGGCTTTGCCGCCGGCCTCAGCAAGTAGGTCCTTGTGTGGGGGTCGGCCATATGGCCGGTGACGCTCGAATGCGGCGACCTCATGTTGCGTCCCATTCACTACCGGGACAAGAAGGAATGGACCGAGGTCCGCTCACGCAACAGTGATTGGCTGGCGCCTTGGGAAGCCTCCAACCCGGCCCCGGGTGGTCGCCTTCCCAACTACCGGCAGATGGTGGCTTCCCTCAACGCCCAGGCCCGGCAAGCGAGTGCGCTCCCCTTTGTGATCACGGAGCGTATTCCTGGATTCCAGGAGCCTAGGATCGTAGGGCAGTTGACGGTCTCTTCGATCATGTGGGGATCGGCGATGACGGCCACGCTTGGCTACTGGGTGGACCAGGCCCGGGCCGGCCGCGGAATAGCTCCCACTGCGGTTGCCATGGCCACCGACCATTGCTTCAAAGCCCTTGGCTTGCACCGGATGGAGATCAACATCAGGCCGGAGAACGGGCCGAGCCTGCGAGTTGTCGAGAAGTTGGGATTCCGCGACGAAGGGCGCCGCGAGCGTTTCCTTCACATCAACGGAGAATGGGCTGACCATCGAAGCTTTGCGTTGACCTCGGAAGAGGTCCCCGGAGGCTTGCTGGCCGCTTGGCTTCGGCACGGAGCCAACTAGCCGCTTTCGGCGAATAAGGGTCATAAGTCCATTGATTTGCCGACTCTCCGACGACACACCGTTGGCAATGCGGTGGCCTCCGGCTATTTGCTTCTACGGTTTTGATTGTGGACTTCCCTCTCAGCAGCTCGGTGATATTGGTCATTGCTGTCGCGCTGTGGATCGTTTGGGTTGCGCCATACATACTCCGGAATCGTCGCCAGCACATCCAGATGGCCGGTGACTTCCCAACAGATGTTATTGACGAAGACGCTCATGAACTGCAAGCCGGGGTGGTTCTGTCAATCACCCCTCGGCAGGAGAAAGCAATGGAAACCATGCAGAGCACCGCAACCGCATTGCCCGAGGTATCGGCCGGCGCCGGCGAACGGCGTGATGCTGCATCGGAAACAGCGGTCTTCAAAGTCAGATACGGGCGCTGTGCCCTTGCCCTTGCCGCCGTTCTCCTCCTGCTCGCGGCTGCCGTTTCCGGCGTCCTCCGCATTCTTGGCCTCGTTTCCGCGTGGCTGCCGCTGGGATGCATAGTGGGCGTGGTCGCGACCGTCTTCCTGCTTCGCCGACTGGCCATCCGGGACCGCAGGGCGAAGATGAACAAGGCCTTCCGGAACGCGATGGCCCCTCCAGCCGAGAGTCCCCGCGCAAGCGCTCCTGCAACGGACCGTCCGGCGACCAAGATTTTCGACGCCGAAGCCCACGCCCGTGAAGCGACGCGACTGACCGCCGTCGAACTTCGTCAAGCCGCCCTCAATGTTGCTGTCGCCGCCGGCGACAACACAGTCCGGTTTACAGCGGAATCCAAGGAAGCTGAATGGCAGCCCGTGGACGTCCCCAAACCAACATACGTCGATGCCGCCAAGGCGCCGCGGCCCGCCCCCGAGCCCCTCGACCTGCCTGAGGCTCCCAAGCCCCTCGGCAAGCCGACGTTGAAGCCAGCCAGCGCACCGTCCGTGGGCGCGTCGGTCCAGGCGCAGCACGGCAAGCCCCAGAGCGGCCTCAGCAACCTCGACGACGTCTTGCAGCGCCGCCGGGCATAACCTCCAGTGACTACCGTCTGCGTGGCAGGTGGCACGGGACAAGTGGGCCGTGAAGTCGTCCGTTTGGCGCTCGACGCCGGGCTCGACGTGACGGTGCTGAGCCGCCGCCCGCCGTCGGGCGCGTCACCAGTCCATCGCGACGGCGCGCGCTACTTTCAGGCTGACGTCACCACCAGTGCCGGGCTGGCCGAAGCCCTGCAGGGGGCCGATGTGGTGATCGATTGCTTGGAAGGGCAATTCGGAAAAGCGCGGAGGAAATTCGCCGACGGCGGCGCGCGCCTGCTCGCCGCGGCCACCGTCGCCGGAGTCCGAAAGGCCGTTCTCCTCTCGATCATCAATTGCGACCAGAGCAGCGCGGCGTTTTATGTCTCCAAAGCAGACAAGGAGCGGGTCTACGCACTCTCGTCGCTGGAGACGGTTGTTGTGCGGGCCACCCAATTCCACAGCCTCGTGACGGCGGTTTTCCAGGCGGGCTCGAAAGTCCGCCTCATCCCGGTCTTCAAGGGTGCGCGCTTTCAAACGATTTCGCCGGCGAATGTGGCGTCCGAGTTGCTTGCCGAGGCGTTGCGGGAGCCTTCAGAAGAGCGGCACCGGAGGCGAACCATCGGCGGACCGGACATCCGGTCCATGCGCGAACTTGCTGAGATCTGGCGCAAGGCGTCGGGCCGTGCCGGGCTTCTCGTGGAGGTGCCGTTGCCGGGGGAGATGGGCAGATATCTTCGGAAGGGGCTGAATCTGGTCCCAAGCCAGCGGACCGGGACAGACACGTTCGAGTCGTGGTTGGCAAAGCGCGAAGATAGTTTGTAGCCTAGGGACACTGGCAATGCACAGTTGACCAGGGGCTATAGCTCAGTTGGTAGAGCGCTTCGTTCGCATCGAAGAGGTCAGGAGTTCGAATCTCCTTAGCTCCACAGTGAAGGCCCTCCCACCTGCGGAAACGTTGGGCAGGAGGGTCTTCGTTGTTGCTGGGGTTGCGAAATCACTAACCTGGCACTGACATGGGTCCCGGATTGAGACGGGCTCCGGTGGTTCTGCCCCTTTCGGCCCGTCGAGCCCTTCCCCCTGTTCGGGTGTGAGGAAGCGCAGCGCGTTGGGTGAGGCCCGGTTGTGTTCCATTGCGATCTCGGCAACGTTCTTCACCTGTCCCGGGGAGCCGCCCATGACTTCGGCCAAGCCGGCGGCGGCCATTGAGGAAGCGGAGCCGGCCTCGCCCTGGCAGCCCACTTCGGCGCCGGAGATCGAGGCCTGCTCCTTGTAGAGCACTCCGACGGCGCCCGCGGCAAGCAGGAACTTCAGGGATTTAATGTTGAGGTGACCAGCAGGCCCCTTCGGACCCGACGGGCGTACCGAGCCGATCCCGGACTACGCTAGGTTCGCGACGCCGGGGTAGAGCGGGTGCGCGGCGGCGAGTGCCTCCACGCGGTGACGCAGGCCGGAGAGGTCGGCGTCGGCGATCAGTGCTTCGGCGATGATGTCCGCAACTTCGCGGAACGCCGCTTCACCGAAGCCGCGGGTTGCCAGTGCCGGGGTGCCGATCCGCAGGCCGGAGGTCACCATCGGCGGACGCGGGTCGAACGGAACCGCGTTGCGGTTGACGGTGATGTCGATCGCGGCGAGGCGGTCCTCGGCTAATTGGGTTCCTCCCCGCTCTGTATCGGACCTGAGAGATTCCGCAGAACGCATTGTCGCGTTGTGTTCGGCTTGCACCGTCGGTGAGCCGGACCGAAGCCTGGCTGCTTTCCAGAGTCGCCTCGCCGCGGCGGTACGGGGGCCTGAGAGATTCCTGGGGAGGATTTGCTCCTACGGCGCCTGCCCGGTTGATGGCTGGGAGGACTCTCCCGCCACGGTTCGAAAGGCATATTCAGATTTGGGGTGATTTGGCTCACACCATACACACAACGTCAGTGCCGGGGCAACATCTGCTTGCGGACATTGCTATCGGCAGCGGGTTTACTTGTGCATGGCCTCATGGATCTGGAGCGCAAACCAAAGCTGGGCCAACGTGGAGGTTTCGGTCATGTCGAGCCCCGTCAATTCGCTGATTTTCCGGATGCGGTAGATGATGGTTTGGCGATGGGCGAAGAGCGCCGCGGCAGTCTTTTGCCACGACCTCTGAGTGTCCAAGTAGGTCTTCAAAGTCACGATGAGATCGCCTTCCTGGCTCTGTTCATACGTGAAGATCGGGCCGAGCAGCCGCTGTACCAACGCCGTGCCCTCCTCGAAACTCGTGAGCCCCAGCCAGGAGGGCCCCTCGGCGTAACGGGTCAGGCTTACGGCATTGCCTTTCGCTGAACCGAGCGCCCACAGCGATTCCTGGAGTGCGCGTTGGACGCCCCCGGCAGACGTAGGCGAGCTGATGCCAATCCGGACCCCGGGCCCCGCGCAGTGGATCAAAACGTCATCTGTCACCCCCGCGGTTACCGCCACATGAAGGGTGTTGAGACGCCGCAGGCAAGCGACCTGAAGTCCGTGGCGCCACAGTTCCACGTGAATGTTCGCCAGCCGCTCGCCGTCGTCGGCCCCTATCGAAACCACCACGAAATTCTGCGCGGAAATCTCAAAATGGCCGAGCCTGATCTCCAGTTCCGCGATCCCGAGGCGCCCATCGAACGCCTGCAGGAGGAATTCGCCTGCTAGGTGGTGCCGCCCTTCCAGGGACAGGGCCGTTCGCGAGAGTTCCAGTCCCAGCACCGTCGCCGCATGCAGAAGCACGACGGCGTCAGGGTGCGGATCGCTTTTCGGCAGCACCACCAGGACCGCATTGGCGTGGGTGGGGATGTCCATCATCAACACGTGCCGGTCCCGAAGCCGATGCCATTGGAACTTCTTTCCGGTCATGGGTATATGTCCCGTCAGGGGGGCCAATTCCGCTTGCAGGAAGTCCGGCAGCGGCTCACCGTCCGGGTGCCAGGGATGGAGGCATCGCCGGTCCACGACGAAAAGCTCCGCATTGAGCTCAGCCGCGAGTCCTTGGAGAAGGCCTTGCCAATGGTCCTCAATTGTTCCCGCCGTACGAAGCAAGTCATACACCCGTGCGGTCTGACGCAGGCGTCGCGATTCCTCCAAAAGGGAAGCTTCAGCCACGGTTCGAGCGATAGCGATGAAGGGCAATGGATACGGAATGCTAATCAGCGGCAGCGGCAACTGCTCGCAGGCCGCCAGGAACTCCGGCAGCAGCTCCGGAGCATGCATCTTTTCCCCGATGGCAAGGGCACTGGCACCTGCATCGACGAGCGCCTCGGCGAGCGCAACCTGGCCTTGGGGGTCGGCGGGGATGGACAGGCCATTGGTCATCATCAGTTCGCCGCCGGTGACCCATTCCCACAGCCTCGGCAGGTCGGAGGTGTGTGCCCAGGTGATCCGGTTGTCCCTACCCTCCGACCCGGCCAAAAACGTGAGTCCTAGCTGAGGTTCCGCCACGAGCTCAGCCACAGTAATCGCCATGAAAATGCGCTCCCGAATCGTTGGGTTCCGGCCGATTTCACGGTGCTTAGACATTTGTATAAGAGCCTCGGCCATTTGTAGTCAATCTACCGCTATGCGTCGTGATGCACGTCACTAAGAATTGGATTACCTACTTCCCGCTCAAAGGCGAGCACCCCCACATCCCAACACCGCTGCCAGCGTCGCCGCCCGGCAGCAAGCTACCGAAGGATCCCGGCATGACAACGCATCAGCCCATCGGCCCCGTCGACGCAACAAAAGTTCCCCGGTATGCGGGCCTCGGCACTTTCGCCAGGCTTCCCCAAATCGACCGCGTCCCGGACTACGACATTGCGATCGTCGGCGTACCGTTCGACGGCGGAACGTCCTTCCGGCCCGGCGCCCGTTTCGGTCCTGCCGCGGTCCGCGAAGCCTCCCGGCTTCTGCGTCCCGGGTACCATCCGGAATTGGACGTTGAGCCCGTCAACGAAGTCCAGGTTGTGGACGCCGGCGACATCGCCTGCACCCCCTACGACATCGCACGGGCCGTCCGTGAAATCGAAGAGCAGGCATTGCCCCTGATTAGTGAGGACAAGAAGCTCATCTCGATCGGTGGCGACCACACCATCGCCCTCCCGATGCTCAGGGCCCTGAACAAAGTCCACGGACCGGTCGCGTTGCTGCACTTCGATGCCCACCTGGATACATGGGACACCTACTTCGACCAGCCGGTCACACACGGAACCATCTTCCGGCGGGCGTTCGAGGAAGGCCTCCTCGTGGAAGATAGGTCCATGCACGTCGGAATCCGCGGGCCGGTCTATGACCGCAACGATTTCCTCCGCGACCATGAATTCGGATTCCAGATCATCCGCTGCTCGGACCTGGACGTCATAGGCGTTCCCGCCGCCATTGCTCGGGTCAAGGAGCGGCTCGGCGACACCCCGGTCTACGTCTCCATCGACATCGACGTCCTGGACCCCTCCTATGCGCCGGGCACCGGCACCCCTGAGATGGGCGGACTCCACTCCCGGGAGCTGCTGGCCCTGCTCCGCGGACTGGATGGCATTAACATCGTCGGTGCCGACGTCGTCGAGGTCGCGCCGGCCTACGACCATGCAGACATCACCTCGGTGGCCGCGGCCACCCTTGTCTTCGACCTCCTCGCGCTGATGGTGAATCGCGGCAAGGCCGAAACGTCCGCTGTCCGTCAATTGCAAGCAGCATCCTGGACCGCATCATGAGCACCCGAAGCAATCCCGCCGCTGTCACCGAAGTGCCCAGACTCGAAGACAAAACCATTCAGCCCATCCCGTTGAACGAACGCCACGGAAAAGCGCGGGACCTCTTCACCATCTGGTTCGGGTCCAACATCATGATCATGACCATCGTTACCGGCGGACTCGCCACGACGGTGTTCGGGCTAAGCTTTGTGCCTGCCATCGTGGGAATCATCCTCGGAAACGTCATCGGTGGCATCTTCATGGCGCTGCACTCCGCCCAAGGACCGCAATTGGGCGTGGCACAGATGATCCAGACCCGCGGCCAATTCGGCTCCTTCGGAGCACTACTGATCGTTGTCATCGTGGTGATCATGTACGTCGGATTCTTCGCCGCGAACCTGGTCTTTGGCGGCGAGGCAATGGCCGCAGTCAGCCCGGACATCAGTGTTGACGCGGGCATCATCATCATCGGCGTCGTGAGCGTTGTTGCCACGATTTTCGGCTACCGGCTCATTCACGCCTACGCTCGGTTCCTCAGCATCGTGGCTGGTTTGGCGTTGCTTCTGGCCTTCGTCTGGATCATGTTCGTCCACGGGCTGCCTGCCACTTTCCTCTACCAGGGAAACTTCAACTGGGTCGGCTTCATGGCCACCGTCTCCGTATCCGCCTTGTGGCAGCTCGCCTACGCTCCGTACGTCTCGGACTACTCCCGCTACATGCCGCAAGGCACCGGCTCGGGTCCGGCGTTCTGGGCCTCCTACTCAGGCTGCGTCCTGGGCACGCTCTTCCCGATGATCCTGGGCGCCCTGGTGGGAACCTTGGCGGTCACGATGGGCGCAGACGCCGGCAACGTCGAAATCGTCGGCAGCATGGGAGCGTTGCTCCAGCCATGGACCCTGGCAGTCGTGGGAATCTTCTGCCTCGGCGTTGCAGCCTCGAACGCCATGAATCTCTACTGCGGCGTGCTGTGCAGCCTCACTATTGGCCAGACGTTCAAGCCGAACTGGCTGCCCCGCGCCAAGACCCGAAGCGTTGCGGCAATCATCCTCTTTACCTTCGCACTCCTGATCTCGCTGTTCGCACGCGACAATTTCATCCTGTTTTACACCAACTTCCTTTCCTTCCTGATGTACGTGCTGGTTCCCTGGACGGCCATCAACCTGGTCGACTACTACCTTCTCCGGCACGGCGACTACAGGGTTGAAGACTTCTTCAAGCGCGACGGCGGAGTGTACGGGCGCTTCAACTGGGTGGCCATCGGAGCCTACGTGGCAGGCGCCCTGGTCCAGCTTCCTTTCTCGGCAACAGCGATCTACACCGGGCCCGTCGCAGCGGCAATGGGTGGCGTGGACCTCTCATGGATCGTTGGCCTCGTTGTGGTTGCCCCGCTCTACTACGTCGCGGCACGCGTGTTCCGGAAGAAGGCCGAGGCCACAACGTTCCAGGCCCCCGTACTCGCAAGCGACTTGGTCTGACGCACCGCAGACCATCCGCCTGTACTTCCCATAAACTCCCGACGCCACGACCGGCGCTAGAAAACAAGGGCAAAATCATGACACTCATCAACACCGAACAGTTCATCGTCCGCCGCGTGAGCGAAGACAGCAGCTCCCCTGCAGCCCACCACGCCTCGGGCATCGTGCCATTGCCTCTGCCGCCCGGCGGGCACTTCATTGGAGGATCGTTTGTTCCGGGCACCTCTACCCACCTCATCGACGTCGTAGATCCCGCCACTGGACTGGTCATCGCCTCCGTGCAGGCCGGCACAGCCGCGGACGTTGACGTTGCTGTTGAAGCCGCCGTGGCTGCCCAGAAATCCTGGGGCGCCACCACGCCGAAGGAGCGGTCCGAGGTCTTGAACATGATCGCCAACATCATTGAAGCCAACCGTGAAGTCTTCGAAATCATCGAGTCCGCCAACACCGGCAAGCCGCGAACCGTTGCTGAGGACGATGTCTCCAGCACTATTGATACTTTCCGTTTCATGGCCGGAGCATCCCGCACGCTGACGTCCATGGCTGGCGGGGACTATGCGACCGGGCACACCTCGGTGATCCTCAGGGAGCCCGTGGGCGTGGTTGGCGTCATCACCCCGTGGAACTACCCGTTGCTGATGGCTGCCTGGAAGATCGCGCCCATCCTGGCCGCCGGAAACAGCATCGTCCTCAAGCCGTCGGAGCAGACACCGCTCTCGACGCTAAAGCTCGCGGAACTCCTGGCCGGACGTATTCCGGACGGAATCCTCAATGTTGTGACGGGACAGGGCCGGACCGTCGGACAGCGGATTTCCGAACACCCTGACGTTGCCCTCGTCGCCTTGACGGGGAGCGTTGTCAGCGGGCAGGCCGTCGCGGAGACCGCGGCCAAATCGGTCAAGCGTGTTCATCTGGAACTCGGCGGCAAGGCTCCGGTTGTTGTGTTTGCAGACGCGGACCTCCGTGCTGCCGCCGCCGGCGTGCGAAACGCCGGGTACTGGAATGCCGGGCAGGACTGTGGCGCTGCGTGCCGCGTACTTGTGCACGAGTCGGTGGCTGCCGAGTTCACGGAACATTTGGTGCGTGAAGTCAGCACCCTGGTGGTCGGCGCTCCGGGGGCAGGGGACGACGTGGAAATCGGTCCCATGATTTCCCACCCGCACTTCGAACGAGTCAAGGAATCGCTGGCCGAGGCTAAAGCCGCCGGCCTGCACATAGCCATCGGAGGTTCTGCCCTCGAAGGACCCGGCTACTTCATCGAACCCACGGTCATCAGCAACGTGCCGGCCGGGGCGCCTATCGCCACCCACGAGATCTTTGGTCCCGTGGTCACGGTCGAGACTTTCACTTCCACCGATGAAGCCATTGCACGGGCAAACGAGAGTCCCTACGGACTGTCTGCCTCGGTATGGACCCGGGATTCAAGCCTCTCCTTGAGCGTTCCAAAGCAACTCGACTTCGGTACGGTCTGGGTAAATTCACACTTGGTGTTGGCTTGCGAGGTACCGTGGGGCGGATTCAAGGGATCCGGCTACGGCCGGGACCTCTCGCTTTACGCCCTGGACGATTACTCCCGCACCAAGCACCTTATGATCAACCACGGCGCATGAGCGTTCAGACAAGCAACGGAGCTTAGCAATGACCACCGCGAACCTTCCCGGCACATCAGTCTCGTCGCGCGCGGCCACCCCGCCGGCCCCTTTCGGAACAGACGTCACCTGGACCAATTGGGGCGGGAACCAAAGCGCCACGCCGGCCTTCACCGTCCGGCCGCGGACTGAACAAGAAGCGCTCGACGCCGTTCGTTTCGCGATCCGCGAAGGCTTGCCCGTGCGGGCGGTCGGCTCAGGGCATTCGTCCTCACCGCTGGTCCAGACGGGGGGCGTCCTGATGGACATGTCCGCACTGTCGGGCATCACCGGAACCGACCCTGTCCGGCGTCGCGCCAGGGCCCTTGCAGGCACCACGATCAATGCCTTCGGCGATCCATTGTGGGAGCAAGGCCTCGCGCTGAGCAACCAGGGAGACATCGACAAACAGCAGATTGCTGGGGCGCTTTCAACCAGCACCCACGGTTCCGGGAAGGACCTGGGTAGCTTCTCCTCAAGCCTTCGTTGGGTGAAGCTGATCAATGGTTACGGCGAGATCGTCGAAATCGGCGAGGGGCAGCTCCGCGAACTCAGGGCAGCCCAGGTGGCTTTGGGTACCCTGGGGATCTTCCTTGAGGTGGAGTTGGCGGTTGAGGAGCGCTACTACCTGCAAGAACAAATCACCTATCCCACGTGGGCGGAGACCAAGGCAACGTGGCAGTCCGACATCGACGAGAACCGCCATTACTCGTTCCTCTGGTGCCCGGAAGAAGGTTCGTGCGAGCTCTTGGACCTCCCGGGCGCGCCGGGCCTTAGCATGGCAAACCGCAGCTACACCAAACGGTACAATATCGCGCAGATCCAGGACGAGGGCGAAATTTCGGGTACGGAAGGTGCCCGGCTCGACCGTTCGTACCGGATTTACCCGGGCGGATTCACCACGCCGTTCCATGAACTCGAGTACTTTGTGCCGAGCGAAGTCGGACTGGCCGCCGTCGAGGCCGTCCAGGACCTGATCCGAACCAAACACCCTGACCAAAAATACCCCGTGGAGGTTCGCTGGGTGAAGGCCGATGAAGGCTACATGTCCCAGTTCCAGGGACGTGACACCACCGTCATCACCCTGACCACCGAACCCGGGACCGACTACTGGCAGTTCTTCCGCGATGCCGATACGGTGCTGCAGGAATTCGAGCCACGAGCGCACTGGGGAAAGATCCACTTTATGACCAGGAGCCGCTTGGAACGCCTCTACCCGGAGCTGGACACCTTCATCCAGATACGTCGCGAGTTCGATCCGCGCGGCATATTCCTCAACGACCACACCCGCGCCCTTGTAAGTTAATTGGCCGCCCCTGAAGGTCCGCCGCGTAAACGCCCACTATCGGGAGTAGAGGGGTCGGTGTTGCGTTAGGGTGGGACACGAAGGCCTCCTGGGTGAGCAGCGGTTCTTTGACAGCTCCACTCCACCCCGGGAGGCCTTCGTCATGGCGGAAATCTATGCCGTGTTCTCACACGACTTCAACCAATGTCCCTGGGTGGGCAGTACGTCTGGCCGCTACGTCGGCATCGCGTCACGCTACGCAATTTTTTGGGCCCCGGGCTCTTCCGAAACCCCGGAATCCCGGGCTTGATGTCTCTCGGGAGCGTCAAAAACCTGCTCGGCGTGACACGGTTCCTCCTCAGGCCCACCTCCTTCAGCTCAGCCGCTCCGCCAGGGACACGATGATTCCCTCCGGACCGCGCACGTAGGCCATTCGCCAGGCACCCTCGTACTGGCCGATGCCACCGACCAGCCCATACCCCTCCGCAGCCAGCCGATCGACCCGCGCCTGAAGATCGTCGACTTCGAAGGACAAGCTGCGCAGTCCGAGTTCGTTGGCCATGGCGGCAGGCGATCCCGGCTGGGGGTCCGGCCTGACGAAGCTGGAAAGCTCCACGCCGGTTCCTCCGTCAGATGTTCTCAACATGACGATCTCCGTACGGGAATCCGGGATCGCTGTGACCGTGTCAATGAAATCGCCCTCCACGAACGTCCGGCCTTCGACTTCGAGCCCGAGTCCGACGAAGAACGCCGTCACCTTATTGAGGTCCCGAACCGTGACACCGACATGGTCGAACCGCATGATGCGCGACATGGGAAAAGCCTCCAGATCTTCGTTTGCGCGGCCCCGGAGGAGCCCACAGCGGACTCTACGGCGGATTCACGTGGAGAGAAAGAACTCTGTTCAGGGTGGGGATACTGTTCCGCCCGACTGCGGGAGGAGTTTCGGCACGCTCACCGGTGAGTGGGCGCCCCGTGCGTAGGCTGGGGGAGTGGCCATGCATAAGAGTCAGCTCAGTCTGGACCGGTCTGAAGCAGTGCGGTTGGTGCGAGGGCTTTTTCCTTCGTTCACCGAATCGGAGGTCACAGCGGTCGAGAGTACCGGGACGGTCAACTACCTGTATCGGGTGGGAACCCGCACCGCCGTCAGGTTCCCGATGCAAGGCGGCGACGCTCGCGAAGTCCGTGCAGTCCTCCTAGCGGAACACGCCGCAATGCTCGAGTTCGCCGCAGCGAGCATGGTGCCGTCTCCGTTGCCAGTTGCGATTGGTGACCCCGGCAGGGATTATCCATTGCCGTGGTCTGTCCAAACGTGGATCGAGGGCGAGATTGCGACCCCAGGCTCGGTCGCGTCATCCACATCGTTCGCGTTGGACGTCGCAGCGCTCATCGGGAGCCTTCGGCAGGCGGATACTAAGGGTCGCTCATTTTCCGGCGAGGGCCGCGGTGGGGAACTGACAGCGCACGACGGGTGGATCGCGCATTGCCTGCAACGAAGCGAAGGACTCTTGCCGGTGGATCGGCTCCGCCGGGCCTGGGGATCGTTCAGATCACTGCCTCGTCTAGGTGACGATGTGATGTGCCATAAGGATCTCATTCCCGGAAATGTGGTCCTTAGGGACGGTCGCCTCGCGGGGATCCTGGACACTGGTGGCTTCGGCCCTGCTGACCCGGCGCTCGACCTCGTTGCCGCCTGGCACATGCTCGACTTCTCACGACGGGAAACCCTGCGAACCAGCCTCGCGATCGGGGACCTTGAGTGGAGGCGGGGCGCCGCTTGGGCCTACCAGCAGGCAATCGGGCTCGTCTGGTACTACGCCGAATCGAATCCGACAATGAGCGCACTTGGGCGGAGCACGCTGATTCGCCTGCTCACGGATCCGATCCTGGGGTTGTAGAACGGATGCCGCCGGACATCTTGTGCCATGTCAGACTGAACCCATGTGTCCCCGTTCCGTGAAGCCGCCCACTCTGTCCCTCAGCGCAGAGTCCGAGAGCGCAGAATCAGAAAGCGTAGCCGGCGGCGACCCGAAATCGTCGAGCGGTGCAAGCCCGACGCCGTCGAGCCGCGTACGCCGCCACCTCGCCTTGAGACTCGACGACGGCTGGCTCAAGTTTCAAACGCGTCTCGCAATCCGGCGCGGTCGGGTGGAGACCGTCATCCCCTACACCGGTTACGGAACCACTTCCTGGGTCCGGGTATTGGCGCGTGTCGTCCGCAGTGACGCGCGGGACACCGGGTCCGGCGCTCAGGCAAACGGGCTCAACCCGTTGCAGGAAGGAATGCGCGGCTGGCGCAATTTCACGAGTGCGCCCGTGGCACACGCCGCCGTGCGCGTGACCATCGCAGGCACAGATCATGACGTCGAAGCGGACCGTGGAGGCGTGGTCGACGCGCGTATCCCGGTAGCCCTCGACGCCGGTTGGCACACAATCACGCTGCAATCCGGGGAATCCAGGATCGTGGAGGCGCCAGTGCAGATCGTCGCTGACGACACAGACTTCGGCGTCGTCTCCGACATCGACGACACCGTGATGGTCACGGCGCTTCCCCGCCCGTTCCTGGCCGCTTGGAACACTTTCGTACTCGACGAACACGCGAGGACGCCGACGCCGGGCATGGCTGTGCTGTACGAACGGATCGTCAGGACGGTGCCCGCGGCACCCGTGGTGTACCTGTCGACCGGAGCCTGGAACGTCGCACCGACGCTGTCGCGCTTCCTGTCCCGCAATCTGTATCCCGCCGGCCCCAAGCTTCTCACCGACTGGGGTCCCACCCCGGACCGCTGGTTCCGCAGCGGCCAGGAGCACAAACGGACCTCCCTGGAACGTCTCGCGGCGGAGTTCCCCGGTGTCAAGTGGCTGCTGGTTGGTGACGACGGACAGCACGACGAGGCCATCTACGCCGAGTTCGCCCAACGCCATCCGCAGAACGTCAGGGCCATCGCGATCCGCCAGCTATCGGTCGGTGAGGCGGTGCTCGCGGGCGGACGGTCGAAGTCCGGGGGGCAACCCACCCCGGGGGTCCCCTGGATCTACTCTCCGGACGGTGCAGGGATGTCCGCCCAGCTAGAGCAGCTGGGCATCATCCGGCGCAGCCTCCGGTCCCCTATAGTTGGCAATTAGCGCCGCGCGTACCATTAGCTCAACCCTTCCATCATCATCATCTGGAGGTTGACGTGACAACTGCAATTATTGGAACCGGAAACATCGGGTCCCGGGTCGCCCGAAACCTTGTCCAAGGCGGCGAGCCAGTTGTTTTGGCAGCCCGAGATCAATCCCATGCTGAAGCGTTGGCAGCTGAGCTGGGTTCGTTGGCGAGTTCGGCGAGCGTCGCCGATGCGGTGTCACAGGCTGACGCCGTCGTGATGGCCGTGTGGCTGGACACCGAGAAGGAACTAGTCTCCCAATTGTCAGCGGCACTGGTCGGCAAAGTCGTGATCGACCCCACCAACCCGATCGGGCCTGATGGCCACGGCGGCTATACCACTACGCTGCCGGAGGGCCAATCGGCGGCCTCGATCGTGGCAGCCCTGCTTCCAGCCGGTGCGTACTTGGTGAAGGCCTTCGGTACGTTGGGTGCTGACGCGCTGGGGTCGGCAGCCAACAGGCCGGACGAGCGGGCTGTTCTGTTCTACGCCACTGACGACGACGCGGGGGCCGAAACCGCGGAGCGGCTCATCAGTGCTGCTGGCTTTGATCCGGTCAAAGCCGGGGGAATCGATGCGGCCGGCAGATTGGAGCTGATGCGAGGCGATCTTCACCAGAATGGCGGCCTTGGTGGACGGCTTTTGAACGCTGACGAGGCGCGCGCCGCCCTCTAAGGCCGGTCGATCGCGGCAGCTTGCACAGAGAAGGCCCTCCGAACTGCGGAAACGCAGGATCGGAGGGCCTTCGCCAAGCCAGGGGTCAGACGAAAACGGAAAGCAGCAGTACGAACGCGAATCCGACGACGGAAATGATGGTTTCCATGACCGACCAGGTCTTGATTGTTTGCCCTACTGTCATCCCGAAGTATTCCTTGACCAGCCAGAAACCGGCGTCGTTGACGTGGGAGAAGAACAGCGATCCGGCACCGATGGCAAGCACAACCAGCGCAAGCTGGGCAGGCGACAGACCGGTCGCGAGGGGTGCGATGATTCCGGCGGCCGTCACCGTAGCAACGGTGGCCGAGCCGGTGGCAAGGCGAATCAGCACTGCGATGATCCATCCCAGCACGAGGGCCGACAGGCTGGCCGCTACCGCGATCTTGGCGATCGCGGTTCCGGTGCCGCCGTCGACGAGCACCTGCTTGAAACCGCCGCCCGCGCCGACGATGAGCATGACCCCGACAATCGGCAACAGGCTCTCGCCGATTTTCTTGGTCAGGGTGGAGGCGGAGAAGCCCACCCGGGTACCGAAAGTCACCATGGCCAGAAGGACCGCCACGAGCAGCGCAAAGACCGGATCGCCGATGAAGTCGAGCAAGGGCCGCAGGGCGGCGTTCTTGTCCATCCAAATGTCTGCTCCGGCTTTGATCAGCATGAGCACCAGCGGCGACAGTAGGGTCACCAGGGTCCAGGCGAAGGACGGGCTCCGCGTTGCTTGCGGATCCTGTGCTTTTCCTGCGGGTGCGTCGCCGCGCGAACTGGCGGCTTTCGCACCAGGGCCTTGGGAACTGTCCGGCCGGGCGTTCGCGCCTGCCCCAACGGTGACGGCCAAGCCGGCACCCGCAGCTCCGATCGGTACCATCCGTGCGGCGAGACGGCCAAAGAGGGGACCTGCGATGATGACGGTGGGAATGGCTATGAGCAGGCCGAAGGCAAGAGTCACACCAACATTGGCGTGCAGGATGCCGATCGCGGCCAACGGGCCTGGGTGCGGCGGGATGAAACCGTGGAGCACGGACAAGCCTGCCAAGGCCGGAATGCCAAGGCGCATCGCCGGGCCCTTGGAACGGTGCACGGCCAGCATCACGACGGGTATGAGCAGCACGAGCCCGATCTCGAAAAACATGGGGATGCCGATGATGCCTGCGATGAGTGCCATCTTCCACGGGAGCGTTGCGGGCCGCCCATGAAGAAGCGTGTCCACGATCTTGTCCGCACCGCCGGAATCGGCCAAGAGCTTTCCTAGCATGGCTCCCAATGCAATGAGCACGCCGACATAGCCCAGCACCCCGCCAACGCCGTTTTCGTAGGACGTGGTCACCTTGTCCAACGCGATACCCGAGGCTATACCCACGAAGAGGGCGCCGATGCTGAGTGCCAGGAAAGCGTGCATCTTTACCCAGACGATCAGCAAGACTACTATCGCGATGCCGATGGCCGCCACCACAAGTACTTGGGTGTCATGGCCGGTCCACGGTTGATGCATCGCGTCCGTCGTGGCGTCGGTGGCGACTCCGGCGAAGGGTCTGTTGAGGATGGAGATTCCGTTCATGGTTCTCGTCCTGTTCCGCTCGGCCGCAGGCCGAACTTGTCCATGATTTGTTGGGCAATCACTCCTGGAGCTGGACCAACGTCGATCCGGATTCCTGGCTCATCCGGGGACAGTTCCTCAAGGTCCGCGAACTGACTCCCCAACATACTGGCGGGCATGAAATGGCCGTGTCGTTCGGCCAGCCGTGCGCTGATGGTCCCGGGCGTCCCGGACAGAAAAACGAAGACGACACCTGAACCTCGGCGATTGATGATGTTTCGATAAGACCGCTTGAGCGCCGAACAAGTAATGACGCCGTTTTCCCCATGATCCAGCCTCCGGTCGACCCACTCGGCAACCTTCTCCAGCCAGGGATATCTGTCCTCATCCGTGAGCGGATGTCCCGCTGCCATCTTGTCGATGTTTGTTTGGGGATGCAAGGCATCGCCTTCTTCGAAGGCCCAGCCAAGCCGCCCCGCAAGGAGGGCGGCGACCGTGGACTTGCCGGAGCCGGAAACACCCATCAAAACCAGCACAACCGGTTCGGCCAAAGCACGCGTCGCAAAGTCCAGAGGGTCCATGGAGCCCATCTTGGCAGCACGTTGGCCTCTGAGCCATAGCGAATCGCAGCTGATTTCCCGGCGGCCAAGGCCGGAAATGCTTCCATCAAGCGCATATAGGAAGCATACTGATGATCTACTCAATGAGGAGGGTCATGTCAGCAGTGAAAGGTGCAACAAGCGACATCATCGAAACCGACATCCCCGGCCGGATGGATCGGCTGCCGTGGTCCAGATGGCATTGGATGATCGTCATCGGCCTCGGCACCGTCTGGATCCTGGACGGACTGGAGGTCACGATCGTCGGCGCCATTGGGGACAGCCTCACGCAGCCGAATGGCGGCCTCGGCATGTCCACAGCGGACATTGGCGTCGCGGCCGCGGTCTATGTAGCGGGCGCCTGCGTCGGGGCCCTCGTTTTTGGGCATCTCACGGACAGGTTCGGGCGGAAGAAGCTCTTCCTGCTTACCCTCGGGCTGTATCTGCTTGCCACGGTGGCCACGGCGTTTTCCCTCAACCCGATGTGGTTCTTCATTTGCCGCTTCTTCACCGGTGCGGGCATTGGCGGAGAGTATGCGGCGATCAATTCCGCGATAGACGAGCTCATCCCGGCAGCACGTCGCGGCGTCGTGGATTTGGCCATCAACGGCTCTTTCTGGCTCGGCACGGCGTTCGGCGCCTCGCTCTCCGTGCTACTGCTCAATCCAGCCTTCTTCGCGCCGGGCATTGGCTGGCGTCTCGCCTTCGGCCTGGGAGCGTTTCTCGGCCTGCTGATCCTGCTTGTGCGGCGAAATGTGCCTGAATCGCCCCGTTGGATGTTCATCCACGGACGGGACAAAGAGGCGGATCAGCTCGTGCGCACGATCGAGAACGACGTCGAGGAGGCCACGGGGGAGAAGCTGTCCGCAGTCCACGAGACGCTCAAGGTCCGCCAGCGCAAGTCGATCGGCTTCGGTGTCATCATCAAGACGGCTGTCCAGCGCTACCCGAAGAGGGTCGTCCTGGGCTTGTCGCTCTTCATCGGCCAGGCCTTCCTCTACAACGCGGTGTTCTTCACCTATGCGCTCGTGCTGACGAAATTGCTGAACGTCCCCAGCGACCTTGCCCCATGGACGCTGGTCCCGATCGCCGTCGGCAACTTCCTTGGCCCGCTCGTCCTGGGCCGCTTCTTCGACAGCGTCGGGCGCCGCACGATGATTTCCGGTACCTACATCGCGTCAGGTGTCCTGCTTGCCATCACGGCGTTCGTCTTCGCCAGCGGAGCGCTTGATGCTTTCTGGCTCACCGCCTGCTGGATGGTGATTTTCTTCTTCGCTTCAGCGGGCGCCAGCTCCGCGTATCTGACAGTGAGTGAAATCTTCCCCATGGAGACTCGGGCCATGGCCATCGCGTTCTTCTACGCCGTGGGCACCGGACTGGGTGGCATCATCGGCCCCATCCTGTTCGGTAGGTTCGTTGGAGAGGGAATCCAGTCCGTGGCCTTCGGTTATGTCATCGGCGCCGTGCTGATGGTCGCCGCCGGCGTCGTCGAGATCGTGTTCGGAGTTGAGGCCGCAAGACGGTCGCTGGAAGACATAGCTGCCCCGATCACTGCCCAGTCGGAGGGAGTACCGGCCTGACGACGGCTCAGTCCGAGCCCTTGCCGATCGCGGACAGGAGCGGCAATTCTCGAATGGCACCCGGAGGCGGCAATTCAGCAAGCCGAAATCACGACGCCGGAGCTCGCCGCGGCGAGTACGGCACCGGTCGGAAGGAACAGGGCCAGAACACCGGCCAGAGCAGCGGCGATCGGGTCGATACCCCACGTGAGGACCCTGCTGGCGGATGAGAATCTTCCGAGGGCTTCGAGGGGAATAAGAAGCTGTTTGAGTGTTTCGGTTCCGGTGATGATGACCATCACGCAAGACGCCCAGAAGCCGAGCGAAAGCCCGAGGAGAAGTACGTTCGAGACGACTTGTCCAGGCGTGAGTACGAGCATGCCGAGTCCTGCGAGGGCTGGGAGCATGAAAGTTGCCATGAGTGCCCGGACAGGCCGAAACTTGTCCCACACCCATGGCGCGAGCGGCATGGAGAGCAGGCCGATGATTCCGCCGACAGCTCCTGCGATTCCGACCTCGGCCGGCGTCATGGATCCAGTCCGCAGTGCATGCGTGACATAAATCGACTGGATCGCCGTCGTGGAAAGGTTGAAATGGGCAATCGACGACGTGACAGGCCACATCACCCGATCCCGGACGAGAATCGCGAATCCTGAACCTAGCGACAAGAAATAGTCGCGGAAAGTGAATGTCTCCGGCGGCGCCTGCCGCTCTTCCCGGATCCGGCCAAGCGCCAGCGCCGACACCAGGTACGTGACCCCATCTGAAATAAAGAGGGCCACGGACGCCGCTCTTGCGAAACAAACCAGTCGACCCGATTTCGAGCCGGTCGGCGCTCCTCCGCTGGTGCCCGGCCGTCCGCAGAAAAGACGCGGCGGGCCACCGGAACCCGGGCGCGCCGGGATCTACGTTTGTCAGCGGTTGGTGTGGAAGCCGTGCTTGCTGGGTCTTGCCGATGGGCTTTTAGGCGGCATTGCAACCACTACACCCAAAAATAACGAAAACCGTGGCGTGGCACATCGTGATCGGGGTTACTGTGTTTGCATGTGGAAGGCAGAGCCCGACAAAGGCAGTACATGGCCGACAGAAATGCGGATTGCAGTGGACCTGCACAATCCGGAACTGCTGAGGCTTTTGTATGCACGGGATTCTTGGCGTCTCGATGCATCTGAGGATCTCCCCGGGCTTGGCCCATCTCCGGCTCCTGTTCAGATCACTGACGCCCAGAGATCCGCCTTCGCAAAGGATTGGGGCGGACACTGGTCTGAACTGAGGTCCTGGCTTTTTGAGTTCGAAGATTTGAAGAGCACCCAAGGGATTGAGACGTTCACCGAAAAGATCGCTACGCCGCCTATTTGGTACGATGTGCTCCACGGTGACCTGTTCCCGGAAGAAGACTTTGAAATTTGGCGTGCCGGACTGCGAAGCTTCCATAGCGACCCGCTGGACGAACAACCCGAACGGAAGAGCTTTGATGCCTTGAAACGTGCCTGGGAAAGGGGGCTGACAAATATTCTCGTCTTGCCTTACGAGAGCCCTGTTTTGCGAGTGCTTTCCCCCCACACAATCGAAATGGACTTCGCGACGTACGCTGAGCCCGAGCTATTTGATAGCGCTTTGGATCATTTTTCCGCTAACTAAAAATTCGCCAGAAAAAAGGATGCAGGGAAGCTTTCGCCTCCCTGTATTCTTTTCGCCGTTATTGGTTATCCGTAGGCGGCAGTTGGCCCTCCGGAGTAGCAGGCCGAACCGTCATTGAGAATGACGTATGAGGAGATGGGGACGACGGCGGCTCCCGGACCGACCGCTGTTTGGGCGCCTTGAGCTGACCATGAAGGGCCTGTGGAACCGCCGCTGAAGTTAAAGCTTGCAGAGTCAATCCGCCCGACCGCGTTGACATACCAGCTGCGCGTCCACACTCCCACATAGACGGAATAGCCGGTATTCACGGCAAGAATGTCATTGGAAAGTTTGGCGGCCGTGACAAACGACGAGCCGCAGGGCCTGCTCACTGAACCGTAAGGAACGGCTTGATCGACCTTTATCCCCTTGGCCTGGGCGTTTGCCTCGCGAGCCTTTTCCGCAAGCGCTTTCGCCTTCGCGGTCACCGGAAGCGGATCGAGATCACCCCTCAGGCCGGCCTGCACGGAATGCACAATCCGGAGGAGGCAGATGATTCGCAGCCCGTCACTACCGGGCTCTCCTAAGGCGCCTCGGAATCACGGTGGCCTCCTGCTCGGCAGCCGGCACCGTCTACAACGCGCACAACGCCGCCGGCGAACTCTGCCGGGTCGGTTGCAGGGCCGGGAGCTGCTCCACGCGGCCGGGCGGCGCCACCACCTACTCCTATGCCGGTAACGGCCCGGTCTTCGCCAATCGAACTCGCAAGTTGCCAATATTTGGCAATCGGTTGTCAATCCGACACCAAGCTGACTAGACTCGAGGCGAATGCATGCCCGTGAACGACCACTTGGCGCCATATGCCGCCGTGCGGGCGAAGGGATCCGAAGGAGATTTCCGTGACTGAAACCAATGCCGTGTGGAGCCTGTCCGGTTTCGGCGACGAAGTAGATCCCGATCCCGCGGTCCAGGCTGCCGTACTGCAGGCTCTCGGTGCCAGCCACATCGAAGTGCGCAGCGCGTGGGGCACCAATGTCTCCGAGCTCGAACCCGAAGAGGTTGAGCGGCTCAAGGCCATCCTGGACGGGAAGGGACTGAAGGTTTCCGCGGTCGCGAGCCCCATCGGCAAGATCGACGCCAGTGTTCCCGTGGAACATGAACTCGCCCGGCTGCGCCAGATTATTTCGGTGGCCAAGGGCCTCGATACCAAATACATCCGCATCTTCTCCTTCTACCGAGCCGAAGGGCAGAGCCCGGAAGACATCCGCGACTCAGTGATGGCGCGCCTGACCGCACTCACGAACGAAGCGGCCGCGTCCGGCGTCGTGCTCCTGCACGAAAACGAAAAGGGCATCTACGGCGATACGCCCGAGCGAGTCCTGGACCTCATGGAGACGGTCGATTCCCCTTCATTGCGGGTTGCCTGGGACAGCGCCAACTTTGTCCAGGTGGGCGTCAAGCCCTACACCGAGGGTTACGCCCGGCTGCGCCCGTATCTGGAGTACTTCCAGGTCAAGGATGCGGTGGCCGGTACCGGTGAAGTAGTGCCCGCCGGCGAAGGCGACGGCGAACTGGACGCCACCATCGCCGCACTCAAGGCCGATGGCTTTTCCGGCTTCTTTTCCCTCGAACCTCACCTGGCAAGCACCCACGAACTGGGCGGATTCTCCGGACCCGTAGCCTTCGGCGCCGCCGCGCGCGCCTTCGCGGCACTCGCTGCCAAGAACGGTGTTGCCCTCGCCTGAGGGCCTGTAGGTTCAAAGGAAAGAACTTTCGAGGGAGAAGAATGCCTACAGCAGCAGTCATCGGTTGCGGCGATGTATCGAGCGTGCACTTCGGAGCCATCGCCAAGATGGACGATGTTGAACTCGTGGCGGTCTGCGACACCGACGCCGGACGCCTCGAGGCGGCAACGGCCGCCCACGGCGTGGCCGGGTACGCGGAATACCTGGAGATGCTCGAGGCGGTGAGGCCCGACGTCGTGCATATCTGCACTCCGCACCACCTGCATGCCTCGCTGGCTGCGCACTGCCTTGAGCGCGGCGTCAGCGTGATCGTCGAGAAGCCGCTCGCCCACACCCTTGAAGAGGGTCGCCGGCTGGTCGAGGCGGCGGAACGGAGCACGGCGAAGATCGCCGTCTGTTTCCAGAACCGCTACAACGCGACGTCGCAGGCCATGCGGAGACTGCTCGACGACGGCGGGCTGGGCCAGGTTCTGGGCGCCTCGGCAACCGTGATGTGGCACCGGACAGCCGAGTACTACCGGGACAGGCCGTGGCGCGGCACCTGGGCTGGAGGGGGCGGCGGCCTCATGATGAACCAGGCCATCCACACGGTGGATCTGCTCCAGTGGCTGGTAGGCGACGTGACCAAGGTCGAAGGCCATGCATCCACGCGCTCGCTCGGCGGCGTGATCGAGGTGGAAGACACGGCGGAATTCATCGCCGGGCACTCCAACGGTGCTACCAGCGTCTTTTACGCCACCCTGGCCAACGCCACCAACGCACCCGTGACGCTCGACATCGTGACTGAAAAGGCCACGCTCAGCCTCCGGGGCGACCTCGTTGTCAGCTACGCCGACGGCACCGTGGAAACCATCCCGGAACGTGCCTTGGAATCGGGTGGGCGCGCGTATTGGGGAGTATCCCACGAACTCCTGATCAAGGACTTCTACGCCAAGCTCGGGGACCCTGCTCCGTTCTGGATCAGTCCTGCCGAAGCCGAAAAGTCACTCAGGATCGTCAAGGACATCTACGCCCAGAGCTACCCGGAAATCTCCGGGTACGTGGGCTAACCACGCGGCCTATGAGGGCCCGGAACCAACGGAGGACAAAGTGGCCAAAATCGGCGTACAGGCAATGATGCTGAAGGGCAGCTTTGCCGAAGCCGGGGCGTTTGAAACGCTTCGCAAGGTCAGCGCGATGGGGTACAACGCCGTCGAGATCTCCCAGATCCCGATGACACCGGAAAACGTTGCCGATCTGGACCGCTCCCGCGGCGAACTGGGCATGGACATCGCAGCGCTTTCGGTTGCCATGGAAACGCCCAAGGGCATGCCAGGCGATTCGCTCAAAGACCATTTCGACAAGATCGTGGACGACGCAAAGCGACTTGACACGCACCTCCTGCGGATTGGCATGATGCCGTTCCCGGCCATGAAGTCGATCGACGCCGCGGTGGACTTCGCGAAGCAAGCCAACGAATACGCCGAAAACCTCCGGGAACACGGCATTGGCCTGTACTACCACAACCACCACATCGAGTTCGCGAAGTTCGACGGCAAGTACATGCTGGACATCATTGCCGAAAACTCTCCGGCCATGGGCATGGAAATCGACGTGCACTGGGTGCAGCGCGGCGGACTGGACCCTGTCCGGACCCTGGCCAAATACGCCGGACGCACTGCCATGGTGCACCTGAAGGACTACCGGATCGGCGGGTTGCCTGAGCAGGCCTTCGGGCTCCTCGAAACGGGGGACATCGCAGGCTTCATGGCCGAGTTCAAGAACGTGGTCCAGTTCGCCGAAGTGGGCGAAGGCAACCTTGACTTCCCATCCATCATTCCCGCCGCCCAGGCCTCCGGCGCGGAGTACTTGCTCGTGGAGCAGGACGAGCTCTACGGCCGCACGGTGTGGGAAGCGCTGCAGACTTCCTACGACAACCTCGTGGCCATGGGCCACGCCGACCTCTTCTAATCCCACTACAACGGAGATCTACTCATGAGCAAGAAAGTACGCCTAGGCATCATCGGCCTGGGCCAGCAGGGCGGCACGTACGCCAAGTTCATCACTGACGGAATGGTCCCGAACATGGTGATCGGCGCTATCTGCGACACCGATCCCGGAAAGAAGGAACTGGCAGCCTCCCGGTACCCCGATGCGCCTTTCTACGACGACTACATCGCCATGCTTGAAAGCGGCGACGTCGATGCGATCGTCACGTGCGTGCCGCATTACCTGCACCCGGAAATGGGCATCGAATCGCTCAAGCGCAATATCCACGCCCTCGTGGAGAAGCCCGCCGGCGTCTACACCAAGCAGGTCAAACGGCTCAATGAGTTCGCGGCCTCCAAACCCGGGCTTTCCTTCGGGATCATGTTCAACCAGCGCAACAACCCGCTCTACAAGAAGCTGAAGGAGATCGTCGACAACGGCGAGATCGGGGCTATCCGCCGCACCAACTGGATCATCACCAACTGGTGGCGTCCGCAGGGCTACTACAACTCCAGCGAATGGCGCGCCACGTGGGGCGGCGAAGGCGGGGGCGTCCTGGTCAACCAGGCACCACACCAGCTCGACCTGTGGCAGTGGATCTGCGGCGTTCCGAAGTCCGTCTACTCCAAGGTGGCGTACGGATTCCGCCGGGACATCGCCGTCGAAGACGAGGTCACCGCCGTCGTGGACTACGGCAACGGCGCCACCGGTGTCTTCGTCACGGCCACGCACGACCTCGTGGGCACGGACCGCTTCGAGATCCTGGGCGACCAGGGCAAGATCGTGGTGGAAAACAGCAAGACCGCCACAGTCACCCGACTGGTCAAGCCCGAGCGCGAACTCAGCGACGGAATGGACATGGACGATGTCCGCAAGCTCTTCATGGGCGAATTGAAGGCCGAGGACTACTACACCACCGAGGTCATCGAATTCGAGTCGGCCTGGGGCGGACAGCACGCGGGCGTCCTGGAGAACTTCGCGGCCAACATCCTGGACGGCACCCCGCTGTTGGCACCCGGCTCGGACGGCATCAAGGGCGTCCGCCTGGCCAACGCCATCCACCTGTCGAGTTGGACCGGCAGGGAAGTCCCCCTGGACTTCGACGAGGACGAGTACATGCGCGAGCTCAACAAGCGCATCGCCGAAGAAGGCAAGTTCGCGGAACGTTCCTAGTCAGCAGGACATTCAAGCAGGACGGTCGCCGGCCGAAGGGTTGGCAACCGTCCTGCTTTTGTTGCCATGCCGGATTACGATGGAGCCGTGACTGAAGCGACGAACTCCGGAGCAGTAACCTCCCCCGCCAAGCGTGGACGCGGGGAGAAATCCTCGCCCACCATCTACGACATCGCGAGGCTCGCGGGAGTCAACCCGTCCACGGTTTCGCGCGCGCTGAGCAAGCCGGGCAGGGTCAGTGCGAAGACCCAGAAAATCATCGAGGACGCCGCCGAACAGCTGAACTACCGGGTCAACCCCTTCGCCAGGGCACTTCCCACAGGCCGCACCCAGACGATCGGACTGATTGTCGCGGACATCACCAACCCGACGTTCTTCGATATCATCCGGGGCGCGGAAACCACAGGGTCTGCCCGGGACTACACCCTGGTGCTTGCCGAGTCCGCAGAGTCGCCTGAAACCGAGCTCGTTGCGGCCCGCAGGATGTTGAGCACGGTGGATGGCCTCATTTTGGCGAGTCCGCGCATGGACGACGAAAAGATCCTGGCCTTGGCCGCGGACAAGCCAGTGGCCGTGATCAACCGCGAAATAGAGGGAGTCCCGTGCGTGGTCCCCGACGTCAACAAAGGCATTAGCCAGGCCGTGCGGAGCCTCGCCTCCAATGGCCACCAGGAGCTCGCGTATGTTGCCGGGCCGCCGCAGTCGTGGATGTCGAGCCGCCGCTGGGAAGGCGTCCAGGCTGCCTGCGATTGGTACAAGTTGGGGGCGGTCCGCTTGGAATCGTCCAAGCCAACCGTCGACGGCGGCCGCCAAGTAGCGCGCGACGTCCTGGCGAGCGGCGCGACGGCGGTCATCACCTACAACGATCTCCTCGCCATCGGCCTCATGCAGGAGCTCCAGGCCGCCGGGATGCACGTTCCCGACCAGATCAGCATTGTGGGCTTCGACGACATCTTCGGGGCAGACTTCACGACCCCGCCGCTCACCACTGTCAGGTCGCCGTTGGGGGAGTGCGGTTCCCGCGCTGCCACCCTCCTGCTGGACATGTTGCTGGGCCAGGATGGGCCCGCGGAAGCCGTCCGGGTGGACACGGAGCTCGTGGTGCGCGGTTCAAGTGGGCGGTTGATCGCGTAGCTTCAAGCGATCCGGCGGATGGGTTGCAACGGGATGGCAATAGTTGGCAACCGGTTGACAGATCGGTTCTTCGGGCTGAAAATTGACCTATGTCACAGTCGATCGCAGCCAATCCTGACCGGCTCCTGCCCGCGGATCCCGGGACGCGCAGCATTGCGCACTCCCTGCTGGAGCGCGTCCAGGACCTGCCCATCATCTCTCCGCACGGCCACGTTGACGCCGCCGTCATCGAGCACAACACCCCGTTCCCTGATCCGGCCGCGCTCCTCGTCAGCCCGGACCACTACGTCACCCGGCTGATCCACGCCAGCGGAGTCCCCATGGACAAACTGCTCTCGGAAAGCGCCAACCCGTCCGAATCGCGTGAGATCTGGCGGACTTTCGTCCAGGCCTGGCCCCTCTTCGAGGGTACGGCGTCCGGATATTGGCTGCGCACGCAGTTCGAGAGCGTGTTCAAGCTGGGCGCGGATCTCGGCGAGATGTCTGCCGACGCCAGCTACGACGCCATTGCCGCCAAGCTCGTCGAGCCCGACTTCCGTCCCCGCCAGCTCTTCAAGGACTTCAACATCGAGGTCCTGGCCACCACGGACGATCCGCTGGACAGCCTGGCGAGTCACAAGGCGATCGCCGAGGATCCTTCGTTCAACGGCCGCGTGCTTCCGACCTTCCGTCCGGATGCCTACCTGAACATCGCCCACCCGGCGTGGAGTGCCAACGTGGAGAGGCTTGTCGATTCCGCCGGCGACGGGACCGCCGGCTACGCCGGCTACATCAAGGCCCTGGAAAACCGCCGTCGTTATTTCGTGGACCATGGCGCGGTCTCCGCGGACCACGGCGTCCTCACCCCGGCAACGCTCAAGCTGGACCGGGCAGACGCCGAGCGGATCTTCGAACTGGCGCGCGCCGGCAAGGCCACGGCCGAGGACCGCAACACCTTCGAGGCCCACATGATGTACCAGATGGCCCGGATGTCGGTCGAAGACGGCCTGGTAATGACCATCCACCCGGGTTCATTCCGAAACCACCACCAGCCCACCTTCGAGGCCTACGGCGCGGACACCGGACACGACATCCCATTTGCCACGAACTACACCGAAGCCATCCGCCCCCTGCTCCAGGACTTCGGCACGGCCAAGGACTTCCATCTGGTGCTGTTCACCCTGGACGAGACGGTGTTCTCCCGCGAACTGGCCCCGCTGGCCGGGTTCTACCCCTCGGTGTACCTCGGCGCGCCGTGGTGGTTCCTCGACGCACCGGACGCCATGCTCCGCTTCCGCTCCGCCGTCACCGAAACCACCGGCTTTTCGCGGTCTTCGGGCTTCATCGACGACACCCGCGCATTCTGCTCCATCCCTGCGCGGCACGACGCCTCCCGCCGGATCGAAGCGTCCTTCCTCGCCCGCCTCGTGGCCGAGCACCGTGTCAGCGAAGACCGAGCCCATGAAATCATCGTCGACGTCGTCGACTCCTCACCCCGAAGGGTCTTCAAGCTGTGAGCAACGAACCCGGGCAAACTGCGGATCTTCCCCGCTTGAGCCGTGCCATCAAACCAATCGGCAAAGCCCCGGTGCGCATTGTGCACATGGGACTGGGAGCCTTCCACCGCTCCCACCAGGCCTGGTACACCCAGCATGCAGGCGACGCGGCTGAGTGGGGCATCGCAGCCTTCACCGGCCGCCGCCCGGATGCAGCGGAGGTCCTCGCTGCACAGGACGGCCTGTACACCGTCGTGGAGCGCTCCGACGCAGGGGACTCCTTCGAAGTCATCGGCAGCATCGTCGAAGCCGTCGACGGTGCCGACGTCGAGCGTTTCGCCGATCTTGTCGCCGCGCCCCTGACTTCACTCATCACCCTCACTATCACCGAGGCCGCCTACCGGCTCGGGTCGGACGGGAAGCTGGACAACCAAGCGCCCGACGTCGTCGCGGACCTCGCCGTCCTCGCCGGCGGTTCTGCTTCCGGCAAGCCGACGACGCCGCTGGGCAGGCTCGTGCTGGGCCTCGCAGCGCGCCGCGACGCCGACGCCGGCCCCCTCGCCGTGGTGTGCTGCGACAACCTCTCCAGCAACGGGGCGGTCGCCAGGAGCGCCGTGCTGGGGATGGCCAAGGCGTTCGACGCCGGACTCGCCGCCTGGATCGACGCCAACGTCAGCTTTGTCAGTACCTCTGTTGACCGCATCACGCCGCGGACGACGGACGCCGACATCGACGCCGTCGCTGCCGCGTGCGGCTACCGCGACGAATCGCCCGTGGTCGCCGAGCCTTTCGTCAACTGGGTGCTCAGCGGGGACTTCCCCGCGGGGCGACCGCACTGGGAGGACGCAGGCGCCGTTTTCGTGGACGAGATCGAGCCGTACGAGAACCGCAAGCTGTGGCTCCTCAACGGCGCACACTCCCTCCTCGCTTATGCCGGCCAGTTGCGCGGACACAAGACCGTGGCAGAAGCCCTCGCGGACGATTTCTGCCGACGGGCAGTGGAGGACTTCTGGGACGAGGCCGCCTCCAACCTGCCCGGTGAGGACTTGCGCATCCCCGAGTACAGGGCTGCCCTGCTGGAGCGTTTCGGCAATTCCCGGATCGCCCACCATCTGGCCCAGATAGCCATGGATGGCAGTGCCAAGCTGCGCATGCGGGCGCTGCCTGTGCTCCGGGCCGAGCGCGCCGCCGGCCGAAGCGGCCAGGCCGCTGCCCGGATGATCGCGGCCTGGACTGCCTACACCGCCACGGCAACTGGGCTCCAGGACCCGCAAGCGGCAGACATTGCCGCCGCGAACCTCCTGCCAGGCCGTGCACGGCTCGAGGCCCTGCTCGGCCTCGTTGATCCCGACTTGGTTGCCGACGCGGGGATCGTGGACCTCGTTGAACGTTTGGCCGAGTCCTTTGCGGCCGCTGGCAACCTTAGGTAGTCCGCAGGCACTCTCGACGGCGCCCGTTTCCTTCCCCGTGAAGGCAGCGGGCGCCGTCGTTTAGGCCCCGATACATGAGCGAGCGTTCGCCGGATATTCGATATATGTGAGCGAGCGTTCGGCGGGACCGACGCTCGCTCACGTATGTCGGGTTTTCCCCCGACGCTCGCTCACGTATGTCGGGTTTTCTCCCGACGCTCGCTCACGTATGTGGCTTTTTCCCCCGACGCCTGCTCACCTTGCGTGAGCGGGGGTTGGGTGGGACGGACGCTGGATTCCCATTGACGCGGAAATGTTTCATGGAAACATTTGGCAACCGCTTGCCGAATAGTTGCCGAGGTGACTAGAATTACATCAAGCTTCAACTATTTCAGGCCTGATTCGACCGAAGCCTTTCCATCATCGCAAGCCGGAACATGGGGTACCGGCAAGGGTAAAGGAGCCCGCAATGAACAAGCTCAGCAAACTCAGCATCGTAGGCTATGGGGCTGGCGACGCCGCCAACAACCTTGCCTTCACTACCGCCACCATGTTCCTGCTCGTCTACTACACCGACGTCGCAGGCATTTCCGCGGCGGCCGCCGGGACCCTGTTGCTTACCGTCAGGATCTTCGACGCTTTCGCTGACGTCTTTGCCGGACGGTTGGTTGACCGCGCGTACAGCAAGCGTTTTGGAAAATTCCGCCCATTCATCATGTTCGGCTCCATCCCGTTGCTGCTCCTGAGTGTCGCAGCCTTCTCCATTCCGCAGATTGGCGAAACGGGGATGTTGCTCTACGCCTACGTGACATACGCCGCCCTCGGCCTGGCCTACTCGTTGGTGAACATCCCCTACGGTTCGCTGGCCGGCGCGATGACGCAAGATCCGGGGGAGCGGGCAAAACTGGGCTCGGCCCGAATGGTCGGCGCCCTTATGGTCAGTTCCGCGCTGGGTATCTTCGTGGCTCCGCTGATCAGGCCCGGCGCCAACCTGCAATCCACGTTCACCATCATTACCCTGGTCTTCGTCGTGATCGGCGCAGCGCTGTACTTCTTCACATTCCTCACCGCCAAGGAGCGCGTTCACCGGGCGGTCCCCAAGGTTTCCTTCAAGCAAAGCATGGCGACACTCAAGACCAACCGTCCGCTGCTCATGCTGTGCCTGAGTTCCTTCCTGTTCCTGACCGGCTACATGGCGCTGTCCTCGGTGCAGCTGTACTACTTGCGTGACGTACTCGGCCGGCTGGATCTCTACGCCACCCTCGCGATCGTCCAGCTGGTGGTGACATTTGCCCTCGCTCCGCTCATGCCACGGCTGGTCCGGAACTTCGGCAAAAGGACCATTTACGCGGCTGCCGGGGTCCTCGCGATCATCGGTGGCGCAATCGTCTTCTTCGCTCCGGCCGCCATGGTCTGGGTCGGGTTCTCCGGTCTGCTCTTGAGCATGCTGGGCGTCATGGCCGTCAATATTGTGGTGTGGGCCCTGGAGGCTGACACGGTCGAATACGGCGAATGGAAGACCGGAGTCCGGACTGAAGGCATCACCTATGCGCTGTTCTCCTTCACCCGCAAGACGGGCCAGGCCGTCGGCGGAGCCCTTGCTGCATACGCACTCGCGGCGGGCGGCTATAAGTCGGGCACCGCGCACAGCGCCGAATCCCTGCAGGCCATCCAATTTGCCGCAGGTGCGTTGCCGGCCGTCATGACCATCCTCGCGATCGTCGTCATGGCCAAATACAAGCTGAGTGACGCGTTCCATGCGCAGATCCTGGGCGAAATCAAAGCCCGCCGTTCCCTCGAAAGTTCCGGCGCCGAGCCAATCGGCGGGGGACGCGCTGCCGGGAATCCTCCCGGTCGAGTGGTCGCGGAAACCTCGCCGGTGACCGGTGGACCGGGAAATATCTCGACGAAATAATACTGCAACCGGTTGCCAATAATTGTCATCCATCCTAAGATCGTCTTTACCCGCCCCGTGGTGCACGTCGCATCCGGGCCAGGCCAGCCCTCGATCAGCACCCCTGAAAGGACCAGCTGTGAAAATCATTGCCGCTGAAGTCTTCGTGACCAGCCCCACCCGGAACTTCGTGACCTTGCGGATCACCACCGAGGACGGCGTGACCGGCATCGGCGACGCGACCCTGAACGGCCGTGAACTCGCCGTGGCCGCGTACCTGAAGGAACACGTTGCGCAGCTGCTCATCGGCAAGGACCCGCACCGCATCGAGGACACCTGGCAGTTCCTCTATCGCTCCTCGTACTGGCGCCGTGGTCCGGTCACCATGGCCGCGATCGCCGCCGTCGACATGGCCCTGTGGGACATCAAGGGCAAAGTGGCCGGGCTGCCGGTCTACCAGCTCCTGGGCGGTGCCTCCCGCAACGGGCTCCGCGCGTACGGCCACGCCTCGGGCGCGGACATCCCTTCCTTGTTCGACTCGGTCCGGGAGCACCTGGAGCTGGGTTACAAGTCGATCCGCATCCAGACTGCCATCCCGGGCATCAAAGCCGTGTACGGCGTGGCCGCACAGGCGCAGGCCTCGGGTGAGCGCTACGACTACGAGCCAGCCGGTCGCGGTGCGTTCCCACAGGAAGAGGACTGGGACACGCGCGCCTACCTGCGCCACCTGCCCACCGTCTTCGAAGCGGTTCGGAATGAATTCGGCCCGGAAATCCCGCTGCTGCACGATGGCCACCACCGCATGACCCCCATCCAGGCAGCCAAGCTCGGCAAGGCCCTGGAACCGTACGACCTGTTCTGGCTCGAAGACTGCACCCCGGCCGAAAACCAGGAAGGGCTGCGCCTGGTCCGCCAGCACACCACAACACCGCTGGCCATCGGCGAAATCTTCAACACGGTCTATGACTTCCAGACGCTCATCAAGGAACAGCTCATCGACTACGTCCGCGCCGCGTCGACGCACTTCGGCGGCATCTCACCGCTGAAGAAGGTCATGGACTTCGCCGCCCAGTACCAGATCAAGTCCGGCTTCCACGGCCCCACCGACATTTCGCCCGTCGGATTCGCCGCGCAGCTGCACGTGGGCCTGGCCATCCACAACTACGGCATCCAGGAGTACATGCAGCACTCGGACAAGACCAACACGGTCTTCGAGCAGTCCATGACCTTCACCGACGGCTATCTGCACCCGGGCGACAAGCCGGGCCTCGGCGTCGAATTCAACGAAGAAGCCGCCAACTCCTTCCCGTACCAGCAGGCCTACCTGCCCTACAACCGCCTCGTGGACGGCACCGTCCATGACTGGTAGGAACGTCGCCACGGCCGGCGACCCCATCGCCGGAGGGAACAAGCCGCGGCGCATCGTGGTGATGGGCGTCTCAGGTTGCGGCAAGACCACCATCGGGGACCTCGTGGCCCGGGCGCTGGGCGTTCCGTTCCTCGACGGCGATTCCCTCCACCCAGTGGAAAACGTCGCCAAAATGGCCGCCGGAACCCCGCTGACCGATGAAGACCGCTGGCCCTGGCTCGCCACCGTGGGCACCGAACTCGCCAACGCCGGCGACGGCGGGCTGGTTCTCGCGTGCTCTGCCCTCCGGCGCAGCTACCGGGACGCAATCCGCGAGAAGGCACCCGACACGGTCTTCCTGCACCTTCATGGCAGCAAAGAGGTGCTGAGGGAAAGGACAGAGGGCCGTTCCGGCCACTTCATGCCGCCCGCGCTGCTGGACTCACAGCTCGCCACGCTGGAACCGCTCGACGCCGACGAGGCCGGGTTCGTCGTCGACATCGCCGTACCGGTCAACGAGGTGGTCGCCGAAGCGCTCGCCGGGATTGCCGCCGTCGCAGGCTCCGAAGCTCCGGCGGGGCACACCCGCGCCGGCGCCGTGGGCACCCAGGTGCGGCAGTTCGACGTCGACCTCCAGTCGGCGCCGTTCAACCTCGACGACGACGCCGTTGCCTGGGTGGACTCCACCATCCGAGGCATGAGCCTCGAGGAAAAAATCGGGCAGCTCTTCATCAACCACAACAACGATTACTCCCCGGAGTACCTCGACGGCGTGCTGGAGAACTATCACGTCGGCGGGATGAGGTACCGGCCGGGTCCATCTGCTGCTGTCCAGCAACACATCCGTTATGCCCAGTCCAAGACGCGCATCCCGCTCCTGGTCGCCTCCAACCCGGAAATGGGCGGAGCTGGAAGCTGTGACGACGGAACCTTCGTGTCGACCCACCTGCAGGCCGGTTCCCACCCGGACAAGTCCATTGCGAGGAAAATGGGCCAGGTGGCCGGAGTGGAAACCGCGGCTTTGGGCTGCAACTGGGCGTTCGCGCCGATCGTGGACATCCACTACAACTGGCGCAACACGGTCATCTCCACCCGGGCGTTCGGCAACACACCGGAAATCGTGGTGGAGCGCGCCAAGGAGTACTTCGACGGCATCAGCGAATCTCCCACTGTCTGCGCCATCAAGCATTTCCCCGGCGACGGCGTGGACGAACGCGACCAGCACGTGGTCACGTCGTACAACACGCTCGGGTACGCGGAGTGGAATTCCAGCTACGGACACGTGTACCGGGAGATGATCGGCCACGGGGTCCAATCCATCATGGTCGGACACATCGGGGCTCCTGAGCTCACGCGGCATTTCCGGCCGGGGACTGAAGACCGGGATATCCTGCCCGCCACCCTTGCTCCGGAGCTTCTGCAGGACCTGCTCCGTGGCGAGCTCGGCTTCAACGGACTGATCCTCACTGACGCATCGCAAATGGTCGGACTCACCCAGGCAAAGAAGCGCAAGGACCTCGTTCCAGCCACCATCGCCGCGGGCTGCGACATGTTCCTGTTCTTCCGCAACCCTGCCGAGGACTTCCAATACATGATGGACGGTTACAAAACCGGCGTGATCACCGATCAGCGCCTGCATGACGCGTTGCGCCGGATCCTGGGGTTGAAGGCCAGCCTGGGGCTGCACAAGAAGCTGCCGGAAGAGTTGACGCCGTCGGCCGAGGCACTGAGGCTGATCGGCAGCGAGGCCCACCTCACCGTCGCCGCCGAAATCGCGGACAAAACCGTCACCCTGATCAAGGACACCGCCGGCAACTTGCCCGTCACGCCGAAAACCCACAAGCGGATTCGCCTGTACGGCATCTCCGGCGGATCCGATTTCACCCGGGCGGACCCGCTGGCCTACCTGGATACGGTCAAGGAGGAACTTGAAGCCGCGGGGTTCGAGGTCCACCTCTTCAAGACGGCGGAACAGCGTGAGGCTGCGGGGGAGTCGGGCGTGAACTTCATGAGCGTCATCTCCGACGAAGCCACCGGCGATTATGCGGACAAGTATGATGCCGCATTCGTCTTCGCCAATGTCAAGGGCTTTGCCCAGGAGGCGGCGATCCGCATCAAATGGTCCAGCCCCATGGCGGCGGAAATCCCTTGGTACGTCACGGAAGTCCCCACGGTGTTCGTTTCGCTGAACCAGCCGAACCACTTGATCGACGTGCCGATGGTCAGGACGGCCATCAACGCCCATGCAGGGACGCGCGAGGCCATCCGGGCTACCATCCAGAAAATCCAGGGCAAGTCCGAGTTCCAGGGGACGTTCAACGAGAACGTGTTCTGCGATTCGTTCGACACACGGTTATAGGCCGGTTCCACCCTGTTGCGGCCACTTCCCGGAGGCACGGGGAGTGGCCGCCGCACGCAGGGGGTCGGCATCCTGGAGCTACGGAGTTCGAATCTCCTGACCTCCATATTGTCGATGCCCCGCAGTAGTATTCGGGCATGCCTGACCAGCCCGAATACCCCGCGCCGTTGAATTCAGTCGGCGCCCCGCCTCCGCGCCAAACGGAGCCCCTTTCAACCGTCTCCAGGGTGCCCGTGATCGCCAAGCTCGTTTGGCCGAAGTACCTTCAATATGTTCCGGCCATGGTCACCCGGACGTCGGAGGGCAAGGTCCTGGTCCAGTGGTGGCCGAATCCCTTCGGATCGGCCACCAGATTGACGTGGCTGAAGGATACGGACGTGAGGGCCGAGCTGCGCTACGAGCGTTGAGTCAGGCGGCCGGGTTCGCGACGTCCACCAGCTTGGTGTTGTCTTCGACGAGTTCCACGGGCCTCATCGTCCACGCCGACGACAAGGCATACGCCTCGCCCAGCACGGCATCCAACAAGGCCTGGCCCCTGGTTTCCTTGGGGTCGATCCAATCGTCGATCAAGTCCGGAGAGATCGGAACCGGGATCCGGTCATGCAGATTGTGCAGCCGCTCATGGACGCCTTCCGGAGGTGAGTCCATGGTCAGGATCGAGCATGACAAGCGCCACGCGTCGGGTGCCGACTTGTCCTCGATGCTCTCGTCGCGCCAGGGCGCAAACAAGCCGGCGAAGGTAATCAGCTCATCTTGAGGTTCGACGATGTAGCGCTGCTTGGGATCCTTTCGGCCGGGCCCCGATTTCTTCCACTCATAGTAGGCAGAGGCCCATTTATCTGTAGTCATTTTGCGGGAAATGGCATTTGGCCTGGTCGCATCGTTCAGGACGCGTCTTCAAGCAATGCGGGCTCCAAGAAATATCTTGCGTAGGATGGCGAGGCTTGGCTGCCAGTTGGAGGAATCTGCGGTCGCGTAAGAATTGTCGGCATAACCGCCAGCGCCATGAGCACCGGGCGGGAAGGTCGGCGGGTCATGGCTCACCAAGCAACTGGAGGAGCACTAGAACCTCATCGGACGACCAACCCCCGTCAATCGCGTCCCCGATCTCATCGAGCCTCGAAACCGTTGCCGAGATGCCATCCTCGTCTGCCTGCGCGAAATCGATCTCGATCGGCCGAATCGGACCGTTACCCGATCTGGCCACGTAGCCGCGGCGGACGAACGACGCCCATGCCTGCGTCAGCTGGGGCGAGAAGGCGCCGTCAATCAGTCCTCGCAGAACCAAAACTGCGGCCCTGCGAGTGACGATGAGTGGCTCGCCGAGGGTCGCTGCGGCCTCGCGAATAGCGGCATGATCGACCGCCAGAATAGCGGAGAGTGCCCCCAGGTCACCTCTGACGAGGCGCTCAAGCGCTTCTGGCAAGTGGGACTCGGAATTACGGTCCACCACGCACCCACTTAGTCTCGATCAGAAGCCAACTGCGTGAACCGTTTTTGTGGTCGATCACTTGTCCTCGCCAAGTTGAGCTGCTAACTGTCGCGCTGGATCCCAACCGATAGGCGGCTGGTCGATGCCCAGACCGTCCCACGGCATCCCTCGCGCTGCCCAGCGCTGACGCCAGCTTTCGTACGTGAACCCCAAATCGTCATCGGTCACGCCGAACTCAAATCCGCACGAGTAACAAATTTCGTAGGATCCTCCGCCCACGGTTCGAGGCGGCTCGGTGAGGTCAGGGTAGCCGCAGACCGGGCACGTGTAATGACGCATACTCACTGAAGCGCCCCCGGCTGTCGGTCCCCGCGCCCTTCCCGGCGGCGAGACGTGCTTTCGTGTTCTGTTTCGGGTTGCAGGAGCATGGGCTGGCGGCCTAAATCGGTGAGGTCAGGATCTTGCTCGACAAGACGGTCTTCAAAGTCGGCCCAGCCATGATGAACGATGTAGTGGGCCTCGCTTGCGGAGATCGGCACCAGCCAAGCGATGACAATCGTATGGTCCTCTTCCTCGCAGGTGGCGAATTCGTCCGGGAAGTAGACGGGTAGCGTCACGTAGAGGGCTTCCATCTGCGAGCCCGGGATCAAAGGTCCACGCGGGCCGATGACGTCACCCCGGAGAAGCGGCCTTTGGCTGTGGATCGTTTCCTCGCCGACTTGCTGAATCAGTGACGGGAGCACGCCATCACCTAACGACTCAGGGGCCAGCATGAGAAGTTCGTGGCGGATCTCAATATCCGAGTTAGGAGACGTGAGCGGATAGCGGCCCAGCCCGAGCGTCGCGAAGCTGATGGTTCCGGGCCCTGATCCCTGCGGGAACCGGACGATCTGGAACGGCATCCGGCGGCCGTCGGCGTCGACACTCCACCCGACCTCTATCTGCCCGAGAAATTTCTCGAAATGTTCTACGAGTCCCATTACTTTGACCCCCACCTCTGCTTTTCTGATCACCAGGGCGGCAGCCGGGGACGGTCCGCGCGGGGCTTTGTTGATGGGTCGTTTCTCATTCGGTTGAGGAGGAACTCGCAGGCTTCGCTTTCGCTGAAGAATACTTCTTCGGAGACATGGTTTCCTCGCTCTGAGCAATATACGGCCCACTCATACGCGCGGTCCTCCAGAATATGGGATTCTGGGGCCGGTCCTCCGCCGAGATCGTAGCTGAACGGGTAGAAACCTTCGGTCTCCAGTATCTGCTTCAGCTCAGATCGATTCATTTACCTACTCCATCGTTGTTGATCAGGTCTGCAGGCTTTGGGTTAGTCCACGCCTGAACTGGGGTAGCTTTTCAGCCTCGGTTGTGGGCACGTCGTGTCCGGAGGGCAATGACGGAACACGCTTCTGCTCGAACGCCGCCAGCCGCGGCTGGCACCGATAATTGTGCCGTCGATGGTCATTCCTCTGTGACGGAGACAGGCTCAACCAGTTCGGGTCCGTTGTTGCGCACGGAGTTGACTCTGTCGCTGACGACCCGGGGCACGAGGTGCGGTTCGGGCATGGAGTCCAGCAGGGCGCGCACGTCAGCTTCGGACGTGGTGTCGGGGTCGAGCCAGTCCGTATACATGTCAGGTGGCACGATCAGCGGCGTGCGGTCATGGATGTGGCCGAGTGCGTCTGAGGCCGCCGTCGTGATGATGGTGGCCGTCCGCAACCACTTGTCCGGGTGCCCGTCCGGGAGGGCAGGATCCGGCCAGTTCTCGAACAGTGCAGCGAACGCCAGGATCTGGCCATCAGCCCCGTGCAGATACGTCGGGATCTTCCCGCCCCCGGCGATCTTTTCCCACTCGTAGTAGCCGTCGCCGACGAGTAATCCGCGCCTTGCCGACGCGGCCTTCCGGAACGATGGCTTCTCGGTGACCGTCTCCATTCTGGCGTTGATGAGACGCGCCCCACCTTTGGGATCCTTTGCCCAGGAGGGGACCAGTCCCCAGCGTGCCGTGACAAGCTTCCGGGTCGCGGGCTCGCATTCGTGGGAGCTGCGGTCCAGGACCAAGGGCACGGGGTCGGTGGGCGCGACGTTGTAGGAAGGCTTCAGCTCTTCGACATACGACTCCCGGACGTCGAACGCAGCCATCAGGTCAGCGGTCGATTTGGAGACCACGTAGCGTCCACACATGAGCCCATTATCCCGTGTCCGGGTCTGGCGTCCATGGTCGGGAGCCCTGCTGGCGTTGCAGGGTGAGGATCTGGCCGTGGGCTGCTGCCAGGGCTGTTTCAAGTTCGGTGATCCGTTGGCGGTTCCTGGTGCGTTCTTCGGTGAGTTTGCCCGTCAGTGTGCGGATGATGCTGCTGGTGTCCGGCACGCGCCCGGGGTCTGGGGCCGGGACAGGGGCCGGGCGCGTGGAAACGGGGGCTTGCCGAGCGCGCAGTGTCTGGATGCGGTCGCGCAGGTCCGGGGTGCGGTAGAGGAAGTCTTTGGAGACGCCGCCGGCGGCGGCAACGCCTTCAAAGGTGATTGGCTCTGCGTTCTTGAGCAGACGACGCAGGCCCTGCTCGGCCCGTTTGATGGCGGCGGCGTGTTTTGCCTGGGCAGCCTTGCGCAGGTTCTCAACATTGCCTCTGGCCATTATCCGGTGACCTGTCGTGGTGCCTTGGCTATGTCGGCTTCGGCCCTGGAGAGAGTGCCCAGGCCTTTCATTGGTCCGGTCGGTCGGTCCGGGGCTTTCAGTGCCTGGATGATGGTGCCGAGGGCTCGTTGTTCCCTGCGCCGCAGGCTCAGCCACACGTGGTTTTCGGACATGGGTTCGCCGGTGCGCGCGGTATGGGCTTCCTGGCGTTTGCCGATCAGGGAATCCAGCGAGACGAGTTCGCCTTCGTGAACGCCCAGGAATCTCTCGTCGGTGACAAAGAGGTCGCAGCTCAGGCAGGCATTGCCTTTATCGCATGATTTGGCAGGTGGCAGGGTGCACCAACCGTTGGGAAGCACCCGGTCCGTCCTGGAGTCCAGCGCCATCAGGTCATACAGATCATCCGGGGCGAGCTCGGGGCCTGCGCCGTTCGTGGTGATCTTCCGGTATTTCAGGAACTCCGCCTTGGCCGTGGAGTCCAGTGTCTGGGCGTAGTGCAGGGTCATCTCAGGGGTTGTATGCCCCATGTACCGCTGAACAACGTGCAGCGGCACCCCGGCGTTGATCAGGCTTGTTGCCTTGGTATGGCGGAAACGGTGGGTCTGGGAGAGCCCCAGCGGCTGGCCGTCATCGTCTTTCAGTTCTGCCCGTTGGACCAGCTTCTCCATCTGCCTGCGGAAGACATGGCTGTAGTAGTGATGCCGGCAGTGCAGGTTGTTGTGGGCCTTCAGGAAAAGGTATTTCGGCGCGTCGGTGATCCCGAGGTCGTCGAGGCGGGATTTGAGCCAGCGTTGCTGCTCGGCGATTATTTCGATGACTTCGGAATCGACGAAGATCGTCTCGGGTGCGCCCTCGATCTTGGTTTGCTGGTAGCGGAGCTTGGCGATCCGTGTCCCGTCCTCGGGCTCCGGTCCGGTGACCGGAAACAGGGGGTTCGCGTCGAGCATGCAGATTTCGCTCACCCGCCGCCCGGTCGCGATCATCAGCAGCAGGATCCGCATGGCCTGCGGATCTCCGAAACCGCCCTCGGACTGGGGCGCGGCCAGCAACGGTGCCTGTGCCGCGATCCGAGACAGCACTTGGTCACTGAACAAGTGATCCTCCGTGAACTTTTGCTTCTTTGACCGGGGGATGTCTCCTGGCCTCCAGAAGCGCAGATATTCCGGGCTGAGGCCCACCCACCGGGGATCGCCGGTTGCTTTGGCCGCGTCGTCGCCATGGTCGTGCATGAACTCATACAAGCCCCGGACGGCCGCGGTGATGCGCCCGATGCTGGAGTGTGATCGTTGCCTGCCGGAAGTCCTGCGCAAGGGATCGTAGGAGAGGAAGTCCATCATGATGGCCCGGATCTTCGTCTCGTCATCGTCAAGCCGCGGGGACACAATGCCCCGTTCGGTGACAAAGGTCCCGAAGAGCCGGAAGGAGTGTTTGTGCCCCATCGCTGTCGTCCATGATGCCCGCCCGGTTTCCAGGAGGGTCTTCGTATAGAACATCGCTCCGCGCCGCAGCCACTCCGGGTCGATGTCGTGCCAATGCATGACGTATCCGCGTGAGGGTTCCTGTTCCCGCCGCGGTATCCGGAGGTCCATGTCCAGGGACCACACTTCGCGTTGCCACCAGGGGCTGTCGTCGTAGGCGAACCAGAGGAGCTTGCAGGCCCGGTCCAGTGGGCCCACGATGCTCCGCATGGTCGATGCATTCGGGAGCGCTTTGATCCGGCGGGCCCAGGTGGTGTTGAGTTCGGTTCGCCACTCGCCCGGGGTGCGGTCCATCAGGCTTGCTGAAGGCAATCCGAGGCTCTTCAGCCGCCGGCTCGTTTCGGCAAGTTCACGGCAAAGCAATCCGAGCGTCGAGCAGGGAACCCGGCCGCCGACGTCGATGATCCGCCAGATGACGAACATCAATTCCCGCTGCATCGTTTCGGGCAGGGCATCCAGGTGAATGTTGCCGATCTTGTCGTGGTAGTAGGCAAAAGTCCTCAGATACGGTTCCGGGATCGATTGCCTCGTGTAGTGCAGGAGCTGAAGCTCCGCCGGAACCTGCTGCAGCAGGGCAAGGTTCGCGGCCAGGTCGAAGGGACGCTTGTTGTGCTGGTGGAGCGCTCCGAGAACCCGGGCATCAGCTGATTTCATGTCCGTCCTTCCATCGTTCGGTCACGGTCTTCCATTCGGCCAGGGCCCTCAGTTCCTCGTCTTCGGTCACCCACGCATAGATGTCCAACGTCGTCTGCACGTCCGCGTGCCCCAGCCGCCGGCTGACAACGTGCAGCGGGCACCCGGACAACAGCAAGGCAGTCGCGTGGGTGTGCCGGAACCAGTGCGGCGTCCAGGCGGCCGGCGTGTTGTCGCCCAGCCGACCGCGGATCCGTCCGACGAGTTTGTAGATCGTCTCGGGCCGCATCGGCGCGAATTTCCGTGGCCCGTGCAGATTCACGAAGACATGCGCCTCATCGATGGCATCCACGGCAAGATCCATGCCTTCGTCGCACAACTGCCACACATACTCGGCATACAGACGGTCCAGCCCATCGGAGATGTACAGCTTGCGGTAATTGCCGCCCTTGACCCGCGCGCCGTGCGGGTGGGGTCGTGGCACGATCTCGATGAACGGGCTCTCGCCCTGGCCGGTATGCCAGTCCCGGTGCTGCAGGGACAAGGATTCGCCCATCCGAAGGCCCGTTTCCTCCAGAAGGGTAAAGAACAACCTGTCCCGCAGGGCGCCCGTCCAGGCTCCGGTTCCGGCATCAAACCGGGCACACGAATCCTTGATCACCTCGATCTGTCGAGGGGTCAGCACCGGCGCAACTTTGCGGCGCCTCCGCACCCGCACCGTCGCCGCACGCGGCTCATACGGTCGCGCATGCCCGAGAAACGGCTTGTACGGGGACCTCGCCGGGCGGGAGGAGAACAAACTGGGACCAATGTCGGCTCCGCGCCATTGGTGGAAGAGGTAGAACGAGCGGACACCCTGCAACCGCACTGCCGCCGTCGCGTCAGAGATGCGAACCTCCACGGGGTCGTGAAGGGTGCGCACCTCCGGGGGAATGCCCGTTCGAATCCACGCCAGGAAGCCGGTCAGGTCCTCCAACGCCAAAGCGTCCCAAGCCTTGTTCCGCAACCCCAGAAACTGCCACCACAACTGCAGGGCCCGGGCATAGGACTTCACGGTGTTCGGCGAACAACCGGTCTGACGAAGATGCTCAAGGAACAACTCGATAGCGGCCACCGGAAGAAGGTCATCACCGAGCACAGTCCATGTAATGTCATTGTCGTTGATCCGGACACGCTGGACTCTCACCATCCAAAGTTCCTTCAGTCACCCGAGAACAGAAACGCTGATCAGCATTCCCGGCCCCGGGAAACGACACGCCGCCTGAAGGGTGAAATCCACACGACGTTAAAGACTGCTACCGGATAAACCCGTCCTCAACAGTCCAAGGGAAGTCCGAGGGACTCTTAACGCCGTTAAAGACAGCCTCCAACGGGTACCGGATAAGCCGGAACCACCGCCCGCCACTTGGGCAGGGAAGCCCTGAATGCCGGTGTTGCGCCAGCCGTTTCCGATCGCGCGTTCCAAGTGGGCACCTTTGAATCGAACGACTTGGAGAATGTTGGAACCAGGCCCCATCGCCCGGCCGCGAGCTCGCGACCGACTGGCCCGTCTCCTGACCGTCCCCGCAGAAAGACCACGGGGTCGGTCGGGTTGATCTGGAGCGTTGGCGAGGGGTAGTCGGTATCACCGCGCAACACGGCACCGAGCTTCCTCGAGAGATAGTCTGCCTCGAAACCGACACTGAACCGACCGCACATATCGACATTCTCGCTTAGCGCTTGGGACAACGCCAGCCGTCGAAGTCCATACTGGAGCAAGATGGACCAATCCGCATCCTGATAGTCCGGACATTTGGAGGGCACCCATGAGCAACCCGCGCGGCGAGGACATGCCTCTGGCCAAGGGCAGCCCCGCCCGCTTGACCGGACCCGTTTTGGCCGGGGTTCTCCCGCACCAGCCTCGCACCGTGGTTGAGAAAGCCGCTGAAGTAGCGCTCAGCGCCGGTTTGGAGCTGGTCCTTGCCTTCGCCGACGTCACGAGTTTCCCGGCGGCAGGGGACCGGGACGGGCACTTGGCCGCTCAGGCGATTGACCCCGACGGAATCGACGACGACGCCGCGGCCATCTCGGAGTCGCTCCATTCCCGCATCGCGGATCAACTCGACGGAACGGGCGTGCAGTGGACCTTCGTGATGCTCGCCGGCGAGCCTGCCCGGTCACTAGGCCGTTACGCGGCGAGCATCAACGCTTCCATGATCGTGGTCGGAACAAAGGAACACGGCCTCGGACCGAAGTTTGAAGGACTGGTCACCGGATCGGTAGCCTTGCATCTGGCACATCGCCAAAACTGCCCCGTGCTCATGGTTCCCTTGGGCCGTCACGACCCAAGCAGGGATCAATGAAGGAAAGCAGCACCGCCCCTCCCGGAGCCGAAGCAAGGACGGCGCCATCGGACAGGACCCTGCACCGCCCCCTCCATCTACACGGCCGGTTCGTTCTGCTCGTCGCAGCCGGAGGAATCCTTGGGGCTTTGAGCCGCTACGGGTTTGGCATGGCGCTTCCCGCACCGGACTCCTGGCCGCTGCCCACCCTTCTTATCAATCTGTCCGGCGCGCTTGCGCTGGGCTGGCTACTCGAAGCGCTCGCGCGGAGCGGGCCCGACGCCGGTCTCCGCCGGATTGCCCGCTTGGGCATTGGAAGTGGTTTCCTCGGGGCCTACACCACCTACAGCACCCTGGCGCTGGACTCGGTGCATCTCTTCGGAGCAGGACGCGGAGTGGACGCTATGTGGTACTTGGTGGCCAGCCTGTTGGGCGGCGTCGCGGCCACAACCCTTGGTATCTGGCTTGGGACGCTCCGGCACAAATCCGCCCCACGGGGGAAGGTCCAGCCATGACCCTCCTTCTGATCGCGCTCGCGGGGGGTGCAGGGGCGGCTGCGCGTTTCGTGGTGGACGGAGCGGTCCGTTCCTGGGCCCGGACTGCGCTGCCGCTGGGCACCATCTTCATCAACCTCTCCGGGTCGCTGCTCATGGGGATCCTGGCGGGACTGGTCATGGCGCATCAGGCTCCCGAATCCCTTCAGCTGATTCTCGGCACTGGATTCCTCGGCGGATACACGACCTTCAGTACGGCGAGCTTGGAGACCGTCCGGCTTGTCCAGAGCGGCCGGACCGGCCTTGCCTTCCTTAACGGCGTGGGCACTATGGCGGCATGCGTCGGGGCCGCGGCAGCCGGCGTCGGGCTCGTCTTGTTGTTCTGAAGCGGTACACCGCACACGTCCGGGAAGTCACCTACACCCAGTGGCAACCAAACTCTGGAATAACCCCTCAGGAGAAAACAATGTTTGAAAAAGTCGTGCAGGACGGGGTCGTCCTGAAGCCTCTTGAGCCATGGCACGCCGGCGAGTTTGCCGAGCACATGAACAGGGCGAGAGACCATATCCGGCCGTGGGTCGGACCGACCTTTGTCACCGACACCGTCGAGGGTGCCCGCGCTACGCTTCAGCGTTACGCCACAGCCACTGCGAACGACGGGGCGCGCATCTATGGACTCTGGAACGAAGGCAGGATCGTCGGAGGCGTGATGTTTGTGACGTTTGACTCCGCCTGGGGCATTTGCGAGATCGGCTGCTGGCTCGAACCCGGTGCTGTCGGAGGCGGTCTCATCACCCGGTCGGTCCAGCTGCTCATGGAATGGGCTTTCGTGGAGCGTGGGATGTCCCGCATCGAATGGCGGTGCCGCACCGACAACGACCGCAGTGTTGCTGTCGCGCAGCGACTGGGTATGCGTTCGGACGGAGTCCTTCGCAGCAGCTGGGTCTACGACGGAAAGCGATACGACAAAGAGGTATTTTCAACACTTCGCGCGGAATGGATGAGCACACGGCCTGATATCGCTCAGTGAGAGTAGGGGGTCACTCAAGGCCACGGTGACGAAATTGTTCGATTAATCACTTTTGCCCCGCGGGGTCCACTAGCCTCATCTGAGGACTAAGGGGGCCCATGTTGGAAATCGCGTTGACCTGCGCAAACGCAAACTTGAATGTAGATGCAGGGGGTACCTTCCATTTGCGGTGGGCGCCAGGTTCATCGGTGTCGGGCGCCGATGCCGACGCCGTCGTCGCTGCTGTCCGGGGTGTCACCGGAGGTCGGCTACAGCCGATGCTCGTCGAGGTCGTGGACGTATGTTTGGGTCTCGAGGCCAGAGCGACGCTGTTGGGGACCCGGTTTGTGTCCGCTGTTGCACTGGTCGGGGCTACGGTGGTCGACCGGGTGATGGCTGCCGCGTTGTTGCGTGAGCAAGAGTGCCCGCACGGATACTTCACGTCCGTCGAGGACGCCAGGGAATGGCTGAGAGGCTTGCCGGATCCCCAGGCGTTGGAAGAAGCGGTCGTCTGAGAAGCCCACACGGAAGGCTTCCGCGGGTCCGCCGACTACGAGCGGTGGAAGGGGTTGCTGCACCATTTCTACGACCCGTTCCCCGTCGTCGAGCACTTCACGACGGTTCCGAAACGCGCCTCGTAATGGATCCGCGTGCGGGTCAGAGCAGGCCTTTGCGGACGGCTTCGTAGATGGTGCTGATGGTCGGCGTGAACCCGAGGCTGCGGGCGAGGTTCACATCCATTTGTCCCTTCCAAGGGTGGGTGTCTGGCGGTCGTCGCGGGTGCGGAATACTGCGGCAAGGTGGATGACCGCGGTGACGCCTTCCACGGCTGCCGGCAGGGACTCGGGTCTGAGGATGTCACCTTCGGCGCGTTCCACGCCATCCGGGGGTTCTTTTCCGGGGCGGACGAGGGCGCGGCATTCGATGCCCGCGTCGGTGACTCTCTTGAGGAGACGGGACCGACCAAGCCGGTTCCTCCGGTGACGAGAATGGTCATGGTCTCCCTCCGATGAGGGGTGCTGCGAGTCCGGCGAGCAGGATGCTGATGCCTTGGTCCAGTTCGGCGGCGCCGTCGTAGTCGGCGAGGACCGGGCCGAGGGCGCGGAGGCGGGGGAATTCCTTCGCGGGCAGGCGGTGCAGGCCAAGGCGGAGCAGTGCTTCGTTTTCCTCCGGGTCCACGATGAATTCCTGCAGTTCATTGAGGATGTGGCCGTACAGGAAGCCGTAGTACGCCCGGTAGACGTGCAGTGCGTCGCCGGGGGTGAAGCCGGCGTCGATCAGCAACGAGAGGATTTGCTCGAGCGGGCGCAGCGTGCCCAGCGGGCGCAGGCCCAGGGGCGTCGACAGCGGGCGGGTGACGAGCAACGGCACGACGTTCGGGTGCCGCAGCGCGAGCAGGCGCAGGTCGTGGGCTATCTGGCGCAGCTGTGCCTGCCAGTCGGGGTTGTCCGGGGAGATGGGAAGCTCTTTCAGGACCTGCTCCGTCACTCCGTCCAGGAGCGCGGCGCGGTTGGCGGCGTACCGGTAGAGGCTCATCGGATCCCGGCCTAGTTCCTGGCCCAAGCGGCGCATGGTGAGCGCGTCCAGTCCTTCCGCGTCCACCAGTGCCAGGGCGGTGGACAGGACGAGGTCCCGGCTCAGCCTGGGTTTCTGCCCGGCGGGCTTGTCGCCGGCACCTGCAGCGGAAGAATTGGCCGGAGACTCTGGGGGAGGCATGGGGTTACGTCCTGATCTGATCGTTTCATCGCGGCTCTTGCCGGGAAAATAAGCTTGCTTACTTTGTAGTCTACGCGTAAAGTCTACACTGTAGATAAGTTCCTACCTAGGTTCGAGGAAGCAGGCTCAAGCGCATGGCAGCGGGCCGTTCGCACCGCTTCGGAAGTCCGTGACTGCGCACCACGCATGGACCGTCAAAACCGCACTTACCCACCATCCACCTTTACTTACACTCAATAGTAAGTATGCTTACTAATGAATGCCCCAGGCCGCCGGCCGGGGCACGCAAACAAACAAGGGAGATTCACATGTTGCTTTGGATAGCCATCATTATCGCCGTTCTCTGGCTTCTCGGCCTGCTCGGCGGCATCGGCGGAGGCCTCATTCACATCCTTCTGGTCGTCGCTGTGATCGTTCTGATCTTCCACTTCGTCCGCGGCAGGTCACGCGTCTAGCCTCCAGCTGCCACGCTGCCGCCCCTCTTGGGCTAAAGTCCAGGAGGGGCGGCGCATTTAAGGGCCGGACTCCTCCGGGGAACGGCCTTCAGCTGCCCCCGGCCTCTACTTCTTCAAAAGGCTCCGGGGCTTCCACCCGGCCCAGGAGCGACAGCCGGCTCGCGATTCTGGCCATGTCAACGGTCGGGGCGCTTGTCTGCCGGGAGCCACTCGGATGCTTCGGGTCCCGGGCCGGATCACCGGCTAAGCCCCAGTCCAGGGGGCCGTGCCCGACCAGGAACAGCGTGATGTCCCGGTCGTAGAGGACATCCACCACATCGCTGAACCGTTGCCAGGCCGATGCGGACCCGGCAGCCGACTCGACCGTGGGCGAGGGTACGCCGTCGATCACCCAGGCATCGTAGTCCTCCGCCAAGGCGAGGTAGTCCGCCGTCGACATCCTGCCTCCGCACAATTCCGCGAAACCAACCCAGAGCACGTCGTCGGCCGCTTTGACGGTGAGTCGTTGCGTTGTGGGCGTGAGGATCCTCTCTTGCGATTTCGACGGCGGGAACAAACCGAAAGCTCCCAGCTGCGCCGGCGTTCCGGGGGTAATGATCCTGCCCCTGCTGAAGCCATCCTGCCCGGGAGCCACTAGAGCCAGTTCTTCCGCTTGAAGATGACCCACATGACAAAGCCCGCGAGAACCATCATGCCGAGTGCCATGGGATAGCCGAGCGGCCAATGGAGTTCAGGCATAACGTCGAAGTTCATGCCGTAGAGCCCGGTCACGAATGCGGGTGCGAAGAAGATCGCGGCCCACGAGGAGATTTTCTTGGTTTGTTCGTTTTGTGCCGCGCTCGCCTCGTTTTGCCGGTTCGCGGTCAGGGTCCCGTCGAGGGTCAGGGCGTTTTGGAGCAGGTCGCGGAACCCGTTTGCCCGGGAAATTACCTGCTCGACGTGGTCTTCCACGTCGCGGAGTTTGCGCTGCAGTTCGATGTCGACCCGGTATTTCTCGAACCCGCGCTTCAGGGAGGCCATCATTTCGGGGAGCGGGTTGATCGCGCGCTGGAACTGGATGACCTCCCGGGCGAGTTCGTAGATGCGCCGCGAAACCAGGGGATCGCCGCCGAAGAGCTGGTCCTCGATCTCGTCGATGTCGTTTTCCAACCCGGAGATCACGGGGCCGTAGTCGTCCACCACCTGGTCCAACAATGCGTACAGGACGGCCTCGGGACCATGGCGCAGCAGCTCGGGTTGTTGTTCCAGATCGCGACGGACCTGGGCCACCCCGGGTGTTTCAGCGTGCCGGACCGTGACTACGAAGTTCTTCCCCGTGAAGATATGAAGTTCACCGAACTCCACGGTCTCCGTAGCGTCAACGTATCTCGCAGGCCGGAGGACCGTGAAGAGGTTGTTGTCGTACCGTTCCAGCTTGGGCCGCTGGTGGGCATTGACGGCGTCCTCGACGGCGAGCAGGTGGAGGCCGAACTCGGCAGCCACTGCCGCCATTTCCGTCTCGTCCGGCCGGTACAGTCCAATCCACACCATTCCGCCGTGCGCGGCCAGCGTTTCAACGCTTTGCTCAAGGCTTTCCGGAGTCGCGGTCCGGATACCGTTCACATAGACGGCATTGTCAATGATGGTCACGAGGTTATTCTCCTCCGCTACTGCAACGCCCCGATGATTGACCCGGCGGCGGTCATGGCCACGATGTCGTGGCCGGAGTCGATGAGGGTCACGGCGGACGGCCTGCCCGCGAAACCGTTGTGGATGACGTGGCCGCCCACGCGGAAGACGACAGCAATTACCAGCGCGAAGAAGCCGCAGGCCAAGCTGCCATGCACGCCCAGCTTTCCGATGAGGACGGCCAGCAGAATGCTCGTGAGTGCTGCGGCAACCATCATGGGGGTCCAGATTCCAGCCCCGCCGTCGATCTTCTTGAGGTCTTCTTCGGTCTTGCCGATGGCCTGCATCCATCGTCTGCCGAGGACCGCCGGCATGTACCAGACAAATCCGATGACCATGCTTGAGAAGAATGCCAGGAGTATGGCCAGCCAGTTGATGTGCGGAAGAGAAGAGAGCCAATCCATCCTGGAATCCTAGTCGGCTTGGCTGACCGGCGAATCAGGGGAAACCTGCGTTTTTGCCCGTTTGGCAGCTCCGGCCGTTTCTGCCGCGCCCACGAGCCTGCCGATGAGAGGTTCTGTCCGGTAGGGGATATGGGTGTGCAGGGCAAGGACCGTTTCCGTGCGAATGACGCCTTTGGTTCTGAGGATGGAGCGAAGCGCGGTTTGCAGGTTGTGCGTGTCGGTGGCCACCACCCGGCACAGGAGATCGCCCCGCCCGGAAATTTCATGCACCTCAAGGACCTGGGGGATGCGGCGGAGGGCTCCGATGACCCCGTCGAGTTCCCGGTGGGTCACCTCCAGCGTCACGAAGCCGACGACGTCGTACCCCACCTTTTCGAGGTCGACCTCGCGGCCGCCGTCGTTCAGTACGCCTGAGCGGACCAGGCGGCGCATCCTCGATTGGGCGGTGTTGCGTGCAATCCCCAGGGACTCGCTAAGTTCGCCGATCTGTACCCGGGGATCACGGATCAACTCGAGCAGGATCTTCAGGTCCGTCGGATCGAGGCTGTTCAAATCATCACTCCGGATCATTTTTAGTCATCGACAAACATCAATTTTGACTGTTCTGATCAATTGTTTCATGGAGATCTGATCTATCCAGCAGGTTTGCGACATCCTGTTGCCATCAAATATTTTGGGCCGCATAGTCCCGGCCCACAAAGCCAGGTTCCGTGACGGCCGCTGAGGCAAAGGCACGGAAATGACGGTCTTTAGCGAACTCCGCATGCGCCAGGCCACCGCCGGGCGCTGGGGCTGGGATGCTTCCACCACGGCGCGGCTGGTTTTGGCCGGCGCCGTCATGTTCACGCTCCTGGTCGGTGCCAACTTGGCGAGTCCGCTGTATCCGTTGCTTCAGGCGGAACTGGGGATCACCTCACTCGGGGTGACAATTGCCTTTGCAAGCTACGTCCTGGCGCTCGTCGCTGTGCTGATGCTCGCCGGCCACTGGTCGGACCACATCGGCCGGCGTGCGGCACTGGTGCTGGCTGTCCTCGTGGGCTTGGCCGGCGGCCTGGTTTTCGCCAACGCGGACAATCTCCTGATGCTCTCGGCCGGCAGGATGCTCCAAGGCATCGCCGTCGGCCTTGCCACCGGAGCGAGCTCAGCGGCTTTGCGTGAATTGCTTCCGTCCCGGCCGGAGTGGGCTTCGCGCTTCACCTTGCTGTCGTCCTCCGGAGGTGTGGCCGCGGGTCCTGCCATCGGCGGATTGCTCTCGCTGCTCCCGGGCGCTACCTCAACGCCGTTCTTCATCCACGCTGCCGTCCTGCTTCTTCTGCTGATCCCACTGTGGCTCCTCAAAGCTCGTCCGGCGATTCGGCCCGCCGAAGGCCCGCGTCCCTACACCGTGCTTGCCCCGCGGCGACCCTCCGTTTCGCGGGAAGCCAGGGGAGCCTTTTGGCTGGCCTCCAGCGTGGGATTCCTCAGCTTTGCCGTGTTCGGATTCTGCCTTTCGCTTGCGCCCGGCTACTTCGCCGTCGTCGTGCACGCCGATTCCCGCCCCATGACCGGGCTGCTGGCCGGACTCACGCTCGGGGCGTCCGCTCTCAGCCAATTGCTGACAGTCCGCGGCCGGTTCGCCGTGCCCGCTGGACTGGCCGTCCTGGGAGTGTCCATTGTGCTGGTCGGCGTGGCGGCTTCTTTGTCCAGTCCGGTGCTGCTGGTGGCGGCGAGTCTGTCCGCCGGGGTCGGGCAGGGGATCGCCTTCCGGCTCGTGTTCAATGACGTCGCCAGCAAGGTGGAGGCGTCCCGGCATGCGCAGATCATCAGCACCGTCTATGTCATCACCTACCTTGGCAGTGCCGTGCCGGTCATCGGGCTGGGTCTGGCCGCCTCGGTCATCGGCTTGAGCGCCGCTGCCAGCTATTTCACCGTGGTGTGCGGGCTGGCAGCTGCCGTGCTCGCTGTCCTGTCCCTCCGCAGGGTGCTCCGGCAGGGCTGAGCGGCAGTTAATCCGGCATAACCAAGTTCGCAAAGATTGATTTGCAAAGAAATGCTTGCAAAGGTTTCTTTGCAAGCGTATCGTTTCCGACATGGACAAGGCCCCAGAGCAGGAATTCCCCGTCCGCAAGGTCGATACGGCGTCCCTCAAAGCGCTCGCGCACCCGTTGCGCGTTCAAATTCTCGAGATGCTGTCCCGTTACGGGCCGCAGACTGCCTGCAGCCTGGCCGAGCTCCTCGATGAATCCAGTGGCGCCACGAGCTACCACTTGCGGCAACTTGCCAAATTCGACTTCGTCCAAGAGGTGCAAGGCAAGGGGACTGCGCGGGAGCGGTGGTGGGAGCGGCCCAGGGGAGCCATCCAGATCACCTCGCCCGAGTTGGCTCATTCACCGGCAACGCAGGAGGCATCGCGGCTGGTAACCCGGGAGTTTGAACGGAGCAGGCAAGCAGTCCTCGCCGACTTCATGGCACATGGGATGGACTCCCTGGACGAAGATTGGCTTGACGCAGCCATCGTCAACACCGCCAACGCCAGGATGTCAGCCGAGCAGCTCGCCCGTTACTCCCGTTCCATGGAAGCCTTCGCCCGCAAGCTCCTGGAAGACATCAGGAGCGAACCCGAGGCGGACGACGCCCGCCCCGTGCAGATCCACTTCAATGCATTCCCGATCCTGGGCGTCCCGGCGTGGGCCGGGGACAAGAAATCCCGCGACGCAAAGTCGCAGGCAGCAGACACCGAAGGGAAAGAATCATGAGCACTGCCACCGCATCATGCGGCACTTACCGCCGGCCCTCCATGCTGGAGTCGGCAGCCGCCGGTATCGGAACCAGCCTGGTCTCGTGGGCCGAGCGTAGGCGGTACATCCCTCCGGCCGAGCTGGCCATGCAGCGAGCGGCGTTCACTCGCCGGGAGGAACTCGGTGAATTGCGCCGGGACGCACTGGGGGCCGCACACTCGGGACTCGAGCCACGTCACTGAGCCGATCTCATCCACGCCGGGTCCAAGCCGGCAGCTATTCCGGCAGCGGACCGTGGTTGCCCTGGATGTGGGCAAAGACCAAGGTGGTTTCGGTGTGGCCCACCACGGGGTCCGTCGCGAGGTTGTCCAGGACCCAGTCGCGAAGGTCGTCGGTGTTGGCAACCGCGATATGCAGAAGGTAGTCCACGGAGCCCGAGGTGTGGAACGTGGAGATCACTGCGGGGAGCGCGGGAACCCGGGCTGTGAAGCGGTCAATCTGGTCGCGGTCATGGGCGCGGAGGCGCACGGCGATCAGGGCCTGGACCGAACGCCCGATTGCCGGAAGGCTCAGAACGGCTTCGAAACCCTCGATGATGCCGCGTTCGGAAAGCGACCGCGTGCGCATGAGCGCCGTCGACGGTGCGATTCCGACCAGTTCGGCGAGCTGCTTGTTGGAGATCCGGGCATCGTCAACCAATGCCGCCAGGATGCGTTCGTCGATCGCATCCAAAGGCTCGCTGATTCCGACGGGCCGAACGTTCTTCGGGGTGGTGCTCACGGATCCTCCTGAAAGTGCTTTCTGTTCATCATAGAGGCCAATTTCCGCACAATCCATTCATTTGCACTGTCAATATCCGAATTATTGCCAGATACTAACCGAATTCAACGGTGAATAATTCAAGGAGAACTGTGACAGCCATCGACACACTCGCAGTCCACGCGGGCCGGACAGGACTCACGGAACAGGGCGTGCACGCCGTTCCCATCGACCTTTCAACCACTGCGCCTTTGCCTTCAGTCCACGACGGCGGCCTCGCGTACGAGCAGATGGCCACGGGCGGCGTGCCCCTCGACGGTCAAAGCACCGTGTACCAGCGTCTCTGGAATCCTACGGTAGCCAGGTTCGAAGACGGCGTAGCGGCGCTCGAAGGCGCAGCGCAATCCGTTGGTTTTGCCTCAGGCATGGCCGCGTTCAGCGCGGTGCTGCTCGCCGCCCAATCGGAAGGCAAGACGCACGTGGTTGCGGTGCGGCCCCTCTACGGCGGCACGGACCACGTGCTGGCCAGCGGCCTGCTTGGCAACCAGGTCACGTTCGTCAACGCCGACGGCGTGCGGGATGCCCTTCGTCCGGACACCGGCCTGGTGGTGGTGGAGACCCCCGCGAACCCGAGCCTGGACCTCGTGGACCTGAACCGCCTCGTGTCCGACGCCGGAGACGTTCCGGTTCTTGTGGACAATACGTTCGCGACGCCGATCCTCCAGCAACCGCTCAAGCACGGCGTCGCGATGGTGCTCCACAGTGCCACGAAATTCCTGGGCGGCCACGGCGATGCCATGGGCGGTGTCGTGGCAACGAGCGTGGAGTGGGCCACGCGGCTGCGCCGGGTCCGTGCCGTGACCGGCGGCATCCTGACTCCGTGGCCCGCGTACTTGTTGCACCGGGGCCTGGCGACCCTTCCCATCCGGGTGCGAGCCCAGCAGGACCACGCCCACAAGATCGCTGCTGTGCTCACGAGCCACGAACTGGTCGCAAAGGTCTATTACCCGGGGCTTCCCGAGTGCGATCCCCTGCACTTGGTGGGCACGCAGATGAGCGGCCCGGGCTCATTGATGGCTTTCGACCTCGAATCGGCCGAGCATGCGGAACGCATTCCCGGCGCCGTCCGCCTCATCACGCACGCGGTGTCGCTGGGCGGCATCGACACGCTGATCCAGCACCCCGCCGGCCTGACCCATCGCCCGGTGGCCCCGGAGGCCAAGCCCCAGGCGCGCATGCTGAGGCTTTCCATCGGCTTGGAAGATCCGGCCGACATCATCGAGGACCTGGTCCAGGCTATCGAGTCCACCCGTTAGCGTGTCCCGGATCCCGGAGCTGCCGTGAGCCTTGGTTACCCAAGGCAATCGACTGGTTACCTTGAGTCGTTCGCATTACCATGAAATTACTGGGGTTGTCAATTTCCAAAGGTGAATCGGATGACTCAAGGAGGCACTCGGAATGAGTGATGTCAGTCCACTAAGGAATGCAGTCCGCAAGGGAAGTGGCCTCAAGCAACTGGGTGGTACTTGGGGTGAACTCCTCGCCGAGTTCCTCGGCACGTTTGTCCTGATCGCTTTCGGCGACGGCGTCGTGGCCATGGCAGTTGCCGCCTTGCCCGGCTCGGGACGGGCCGCGACGTCGACCACGATCTTCATGGCCGCCGGCGACTGGTTGTTGATCACGTGGGGATGGGCCATCGCCGTCACGATGGCAATCTACGTCGGCGGCGGGGTTAGCGGGGCCCACATCAATCCGGCCGTGACGCTCGCTTTCGCGGTACGGCGGAAGTTTCCGTGGAAGAAGGTGGGCCCCTATATCCTTGCCCAGATTGTCGGCGCGTTCGCCGGTGCCGCGCTGGTGTACCTGCTCTACCACGATGCCATCGACGCCTATAACAAGGCTGTCGGCACCGGGCGCGGGGATCCGAAGGGCCTGGCCACCTACTCCATTTTCGCCACGTTCCCGGCACCGTACTTCAACGGGAATCCCGTGGGGCCGCTGGTGGATCAGGTTGTTGGCACGGCTTTCCTCGTTTTGTTCGTCGTGGCGATCATCGACGTGCGCAATACCGCCGTACAGGCGAACCTGGGTCCGTTCATGATCGGGCTGGCGGTGGCGGCGATCGGCATGTCCGTGGGCGCGAACGCCGGCTACGCGATCAACCCTGCCCGTGACTTCGGACCGCGGTTGTTTGCGTGGCTCGCCGGATGGGGCCAGACGGCGATGCCGGGCACCGTAGACGGATCGTTCAGTTGGTATTTCTGGATCCCGATCGTCGGCCCCCTCGTCGGTGGAGTGATCGGTGTGCTGATCTACGACTGGTTTATCGGGGATGTGCTCCATGCGCGCACCCTGCTGGCGGAACCCACGCTTCCGGGACGGACCGGCGCGGACATCCCCCGGGCGTCCGAACCTAAGCAAGCAGCCTAGGGATAGCTCAATCCCGGGGCTGATCCGCCGAGCCGTGCGGCGCGCGCACGGTCACGCGGAGGAGCCGACGACGGCGACCTGGCGCGCCGGGGACCGGTGCACGACGGCGGTGATCACCGCCGTCGTGCACGCCAGTGCCATGACCGTCAAGGCGAGCGCCGTCCAGCCGAAAGCCTGGAAGGCGAGTCCTCCGGCCCAGCCGATGATGCTGGAACCCAGGTAGTAGAAGAGGTTGTACAAGGACGCGGCTTGCGCGCGGCCGCTCGTCGCGATGGTCCCGGTCCAACCTGCACCGATGCTGTGCGCGGCGAAAAAGCCGCCGGTGAAGACCACCAAGCCGGCCAGAACGGCGGCGATGTTGTCCCACAGGGTGAGTCCAAGGCCGGCTGTCATGGTCACTATCCCGGCGAGCAGGACCGTGCGGCGGCCGAATCGCATGGACAAGCCGGCTCCCCAGCGAGAGCTCACGGTTCCCGACAAATAGGCCAGGAAAATCAGGCTGACGACCGTGGCGGGAAGTCCGAAGGGCGCGGCGTGGAGTCGGAATCCGAGGTAGTTGTAGACAGCCACGAATCCACCCATCAACAGGAACGCTTGAACGTAGAGGGCCAGCAGCCGCGGATTGGAAGAATGGCCCGCCAGCGTCTTCATGGCTCCGCGGAAACCTCCAGCGGAACGGGGCGTGAAGCGTCGCGGCTTCGGGACCAGCAGCAGGAACAGGGCGGCAGACACTGTCGCCAGGACGGAGACTGCGAAGGCTGCGGCCCGCCAACCCCACAATTCACCGATGGGTCCCGCGAGCAGGCGGCCGGCCAGTCCGCCGAGGGTGGTGCCGGCGACGTAGCTGCCCGCGGCCAGCGCAGCGTGCACTTTGTTGACTTCTTCATTCAAGTAGGCGATCGCGATCGCCGGAATACCGCCGAGGGCCATGCCCTCCAATGCCCTCAAGGCGAGGACAAGGGGGAAAGTGGGAGCAAGGGGGACAAGCAGGCCCAGGACGGTGGCGGCCGCGATTCCGATGGCCATCGCACGCACGCGGCCGATCTTGTCGGCAACGAAAGACCAAGGCAGCACCGTTGCCGCGAGGCCTACCGTCGCCAAGGAGATGGTGAGCGCCGCCCCTGCGGCCGTGATGTGCAGTTCGTTCGCCATGAGCGGCAAGACAGCCTGGGTGGAGTACAGCTGCGCGAAGGTGGCCACCCCGGCGAGGGCCAGGCCGGCGAGGATCCGCCGGTACGCGGTGGAGCCTTTCAGGTGGCCCTCCCAGTCGAACTCGGCAGGGCTCGGGGATGCTGCGCTTGTACTCACCTTTCCACAGTAGGGCGAGCCTAAGTGATGACTCCAATGCATTAGTTATTTAGGATTGATAGCAGATATGGATGATTTGCAACGGCGGTCGATCTGAGATTGGACAAGCATGGACATCGAACACAAGCAATTGGTCCAATTACTCCCGTTGCTGCCACTGCTGGCCGAGCTTGGCCGCACCGAACATGTCACCGAGACAGCCGAACTGCTCGGAGTACCCCAATCGACGGTGAGCCGGGCGCTGGCCCGGGCAAGCGCCGTCGTCGGAACCGAGCTCCTGATCCGTGAGGGGCGCGGCGTCCGCCTGACCCCTGCCGCGAAGACGCTGATTCCCTACATCGAGGCGGCGCTCGCGGAATTCCAGGCGGGACTCGACGTGGTCCGCCACGAGTCCGACGTTGTCCGCGGTCGAATCGCCGTAACCTTCCAGCACACCTTCGGCGAGGCGACGTTGCCACTCCTCATGAGCGCCTTCCGGAGCCGGCATCCCACCACGGCTTTCGAGCTGAGCCAAGGAGCGCGCGCCGCCTGCCTTGAATCACTCATCGCCGGTGAAGCCGACTTCGCGTTGACGGCACCCGTGGCGGGTCCGGGCAGGAACCTTGGCTCGGCGGCGCTGTACCGCGAGCCGCTGCGGCTCGTGGTCCATCACCGCCATGCAGTGGCACGGCGGCCCAGCGTGCGGCTCGCCGAGCTCAAGCACGAGCCGTTCGTTTCCATGGGCCCGGGCTTCGGCCTGCGCTCGCTGACCGACGCGATCTTCCGGGATGCGGGCTTTCGCCCACGGGTCGCTTTCGAGAGCCAGGATTCGCACACCATCCGCGGGCTTGTGTCCGCCGGCCTGGGGTACAGCATCCTGCCGCCCGGGGGACTGGGTCCGGGACCCCAAGGGGTTCTGGATTCCACCGACCTGGGGTGGGTGGAAGTACCGCTCGACTCGGAACTCGCATACCGGGAGATAGGGATAGCCTGGCGCGATCGGCGCAAGGAACCGGACCCTGTCAGGCTTTTCCGCGAACTCGTGCTTTCCGAAGGGCCGGGGCTGCTCGCCGGCCTTGTCAAAGCGCGGTCCGGAAGCCAATAGGAGCACCAAGCGGCCCGCGCTAGGCTTTTGGACGTGGAGACTGCAGAGAACGCGACGCCCCGGCCCGACGTAACGGTCATCGGGCTCGACATCGGTGGCACGAAGACCCGCGGCGTCCGTTTCGAAGACGGCAAACCGGTCCGCGACGAAAGCACCGGCAGCTCCAACGTCCAGAACGTCAGCCGGGAGACGGCGGCCAGGAATCTCGCCGAGCTCTTCGCCATGATCGGTGGCGGCGACGTTGACCGCGTCCTCGCCGGCGCAGGCGGAATCGACACCGACGCCGATGCCCGCGCCCTCGCCGAGCTGATCGAACCCCATGTCCCCGGCGCCCAGGTCACGGTGGTCCACGATTCCCGCCTCCTGCTGGCGGCAGGCCGGGCCAGCACGGGAGTGGCGGTCATCGCCGGGACCGGATCCGCGGCCTGGGGTAAGAACGCCGAGGGGGAAGAAGCCCGTGCCGGCGGCTGGGGTTTTCTCCTGGGCGACGAGGGCAGCGGTTACTGGCTCGGCCGTGAGGCGGTGCGCCACAGCCTCCGCAGGATGAACAAGGGGCTGGCACCGGATGGCCTCACAGCGGCCCTTTTGGAATCCTGCGGGGTGGACGATCCAAACAAACTCATCGCGCTTTTCCATTCGGAGGACACCGACCGGCGGTATTGGGCCCAGCGCGCAAGCGCAGTGGTCGAGACTGCACGCGAGGGGCTCGAGATCAGCCGCCAACTTCTGGACCAGGCAGGACGGGATCTCGCGGAGCTCGCGGCGCAGGCCGTCCGGCAACTGAGCCTCTCCGGTCCGGTGATTCTTGGCGGCGGGCTCGGGATGAACGTGGAACCCTTGCAGTCCGCATTCCGGGCGGGACTGGCCGCGCACGGAATCACCGATGTGCGCGTCCTGGACCAGGAACCGGTTTTCGGTGTGCCGCGGATTGTCGCGGAGCTTCCTTAGCCGGGCACGGACCCAGGGGCGACGCGCAAACGGCCAGCGGACCCGGAGAGAGACCGGCGACACGCGGAGACCGGAGTCCCGAGCCCTGCTCTGTGTCGCCACGCCATTTGGGTGTCGGGACCGTTAGCCAGTAGCCCTGTTCCGGGACCTCGGCTTGAGCTGGACTCCCGGCATGGGCGGTGCGGCGATGCGCCCGGCTTCAGCTCCGGCGTCGGGCCCGTGGCCGTGGATCCAGCCGAATCGGGCATTGCGGGCATCCTCGTCGTTCAGGAGGGCCTGGGCTTCCCAGTCTTCGCGGGCCTGCTCCACTTCCTCGTGCGTCCGGCCCACGAAGTTCCACCACATCAGGATGTCCTCTTCGAAGGGTTCGCCGCCCAGGAGCATGAAGCGGGTTCCCGGAGCTGCCTCAAGCCGGAGCGATTCCCGGCCCATGCCGAGGAAGGCCAGGGGACCGGGGTCGACTTCTTGGCCGTCGATCACCGCGGAGCCGTCCAGGACCAGGACGGCATGCTCGAAACCGGGATTCAGCGGCATCTCGACGGCGCCCGAGGCTGAGACTTCGACGCCGACTATCGGGCTGTACATGATCGCGGGGGAGCGTTGTCCGGCAAATTCACCCACGAGCACAATCGCCGTGAAACCGTCGGCGGCGACCACCGGAAGGTCCACGATCTGCTGGAACGACGGCGCCCGGTGCCTTACGGCGTCGGGCAAAGCGACCCACAACTGCAGGCCGCGGGACAGCGGCAGGAGAGCGCCGCCGTCGGGCGCGTCCGGGTCGAGTCCTGCCGGGAGGACGCCGAACTCGGAATGCGAAATGCCGCGGCCGGCCGTCATGATGTTCAACTGCCCGGGACGGACCACGACGTCGCTGCCGACGCTGTCGCGGTGCCGCACCTCGCCGTCGAGGGGCCAGGTGACCGTCTGCAATCCCATGTGCGGGTGGGGAAGGACGCTCATTGCGACGCGATCCGGGCCGAAGCTGTCGAGGAAACACCAGGCTCCTACCGTCGGCATCCCGCGCTGGGGGAGAGTGCGGGAGACATTCATGGCCCGGACGCCGCCGAGGGGAACCTCGCGGGCCGGCCAGAGCTGCACAAAGGGTCCTTGCCCGGGATGTCCGGCCGGGCAGACTTCCTGCGACGGGGCCGTTTCCAAGTTGGTCACAATGCAACTCCCTGTGCTGAACGGTGTTCCCTCCAGCTTAGGCCTAGGCTGGCTCCATGAGCATCCAGTTCGACACCCGCCCGGCCGCGTACGGAGTGGTCATCCGCGACGGAGCGATCCTCCTCGCCTATTGGAAGCAAGACGGCAAGGAAGGCTGGACCCTTCCCGGAGGAGGCCTGGACCTGGGGGAGCATCCCGTGGACGGCTGTCGCCGCGAGATCCAAGAGGAAACCGGGTACGACGCCGATATCGGGACGATGCTCGGAATCGACGTCGGCCACTGGCCGGGTGAAGAGCGGCTGGACGGATCCGACCGTGATTTCCAGGCCATCCGGCTGGTCTACGAGGCGAGCATCACGGGCGGAGAATTGACACACGAAATAGACGGCAGCACCACCCACGCCGCATGGGTGCCGCTGGGCAAGGTTCCCGGACTGAACCGGGTATCGCTGGTGGACATCGGCCTCCGCCTGCACAGCGAGCGGCCACTCAACGGAAAACTGCAGTCGCCCTGAGCATTGCCGATTCATTACGGTCTTCGCGCCTGCGCTGACATCGTCGGTGGCGCTGGTTAGGCTGTAGAACATCAGTTCACTGTTGATTGACTTCCATCGTTGATATTTGCGGCCCGAAAAGTTAGGTAAGCCCCGGAATGGCTGAAGCCATGATTGAGTTCCAGAGCGTCACCAAGCAGTATCAGGGTGGGCAACCCGCCGTTGATGGATTGAGCATGTCCATCGACAAAGGTGCCATCACCGTTTTCGTCGGGCCCTCGGGCTGCGGAAAGACCACGTCCCTGCGGATGATCAACCGCATGGTGGATCCCACCTCGGGCACCATCACCGTGGACGGCAAGGATGTTTCGAACGAACCTGCCGCCCAGTTGCGCCGCTCCATGGGCTACGTCATGCAGTCTTCGGGACTCATGCCGCACCGTTCGGTCCTGGACAACATTGCCACCGTTCCACGGCTCAACGGCGTTTCCAGGGCGGCAGCCCGCAAACGCGCGGAAGAGCTGCTCGACGTCGTCGGGCTGGCTTCGGTGCTCGGCAAGCGGTACCCGTCCCAATTGTCCGGCGGCCAACAGCAGCGCGTCGGGGTAGCCCGTGCGCTCGCAGCGGACCCACCCGTGCTGCTCATGGATGAGCCTTTCAGCGCCGTGGACCCGGTGGTCCGCGACGAACTCCAGCAGGAACTCCTGCGGCTGCAGCGCGAACTGGCCAAGACCATTGTTTTCGTGACCCACGACATCGACGAAGCCACCGTGCTCGGTGACAAAGTGGCCGTCTTCGCCGTCGGAGGCAAACTGGCGCAATACGCGGCACCGGAGGAGATCCTCCGGGCCCCTGCCAATGACTTCGTCGCCTCGTTCGTGGGCCGCGACAGGGGATTCCGGCACCTTGCCTTCAACGGCGCCGAAGCTGTTCCGGTACATCCGGTCAAGACGGTGGAGGTCCCGCAGGTTGCCGCGGGGAGCACAGAATGGGCCTTGGTGCTCGACGGCGACTCCCGGCCCCTGGGGTGGGCCTCGCCACGCGACGGTGCCGGGCTGATTCCCGGAGGCTCTTTGTTCCGGCGCGGGGATACGCTCCGCCGGGCGCTGGATGCCGCCTTGTCCTCGCCTTCCGGCCTTGGCGTGGTGGTTGACGACGACGGCAGGCTCGTCGGCGTCCTCAAAGCCGATGAAGTGCTGGCCCTGATCGAAGTGACCCGGCACAACCGGGAGGACGCCCCCTGATGGAATGGTTCCTGGCGAACAGCGGCATGGTCTTCGAACGGGCCGGCGAGCACCTCATCCTGGCTTTGATTCCCATGGTTTTGGGACTGCTCATCGCGGTGCCCCTGGGGCAGCTGGCCCGTCGGAACCGTACCCTCAGGGCCGTGGTCACCACGGGAAGTTCGCTGCTTTACACCATTCCTTCCCTGGCGCTTTTCATCATCCTGCCGCCGATCCTGGGAACCCGGATCCTGGATCCGCTCAATGTGGTGGTCGCCCTCACCCTCTATGCCGTTGCCCTGCTGGTGCGGGCTGCCATGGACGCCTTCGATTCCGTGGACGACGACCTCCGCATGGCGGCTGTGTCCATGGGATTCAAGCCGACCGCACGCTTCCTGCAGATCGACCTTCCGCTCTCCCTGCCGGTGCTGTTTGCGGGCCTTCGCGTGGTGTCAGTCAGCAATATCTCCCTCGTGAGCGTCGCCGCGCTCCTGGGCGTCGGGAACTTGGGAATGCTGTTCACTGACGGGCTGCAGCGGGCGTTCGTCACAGAGGTGGTGGTGGGCATCATCGCGATCCTCCTGCTGGCCCTCGTCATGGACACCGTCCTGGTCCTTCTGGAGAAGCTGCTGACGCCCTGGACGCGGGCCGGTGCGGTCACCGCCAAGCAGGATGGCAAAACAGCGCAGTTCATCGCTGATGCCCGGGTCCACGCGGAGGCAGGCCGATGAGCAACATCTTCGTTGACACCATCGCGTGGCTCACGGATCCGGCCCACTGGTCAGGAAGCGACGGAATCGCCACGAGGCTCGTGGAGCACCTGCAGTACTCGGGGCTGGTGCTGGTGATTGCCGCGGCCATCGCCGTGCCGGTGGGTCTCTTCATCGGCCACACGGGACACGGGCGCGTCGTTGCCGTGGCGTTTGCCGGCGCTTTGCGAGCCCTTCCCACCCTTGGCCTGCTTGTACTCTTCGCCTTGTTGGCCGGGAGCGGTCTCATGCCACCCGTCTGGGCCCTGGTCATCCTGACCGTGCCGCCCCTCCTGGCCGGGACCTACGCGGGGATTTCCAGCGTGGATCCGACGGTGGTTGACGGTGCACGGGCCATGGGCATGACAGAACTCCAGATCTTGTTCCGTGTGGAGCTGCCCAACGGACTCCAAGTCATGTTCGGCGGCATCCGCACTGCGGTCCTCCAAGTCATCGCAACGGTTTCCGTGGTGGCGTATCTTCCGCTGGGCGGCCTGGGGCGTTATCTTTTTGACGGATTGGTCCTTCAGGACTTCCCCCGCATGCTCGGCGGGTCACTGCTCATCGCGGCGTTGGCAATCGCCGTCGACCTCGTTCTGGCCTTGGCGCAGAGGATGCTCCTCCCGCCCGGGCTTTCCATCGATTCCCACGGCGGCCACAAGGCCGCCGGAGATCTCGCAGCCACCGCACCAGCGGGGGCTGCCGTTCAAGGAGGTACCGCATGAAGCAACCCGTCACCCTGACCCGCCGCGGGCTCGGCGGCCTGGCGGCCGGCGTCGGCATTGCGCTTGCATTGAGCGCATGTGGCGGCAGCCCGCTGTCCAGCCCGTCCACCAACGCCCCCTCCGGGGCCGGTGGCTCGCTCGTCGTGGGCTCGGCAGATTTCCCCGAGAGCCAGGTCATCGCCGAAATCTACGCCGGAGCACTGAACGCCGCCGGCGTCACCGCTACGACGAAGCCCAATATCGGATCCCGCGAGATCTACTTCAAGGCGGTCCAGGACGGTTCGATCGACCTCGCCCCCGACTATTCCGGTAACCTCCTGTCCTACCTGGACACCAACGCCTCGCAGGTCTCCGCCGACGACGTCTACAAGGCGCTTCCCGGGAAGCTTCCGCAGGGCCTGGGAGTACTCGACCCCGCCAAGGCCGAAGACAAGGACGCCATGGTTGTCACGAAGGCCACGGCGGAAAAGTACCAGCTCAAGTCCATCGAAGACCTCGCCAAGAACTGTGGAGACTTCACGATTGCGGCACCGGCAACCTTTGAGACCCGCGCCTACGGACTCCCGGGCCTCAAGGCCAACTACAACTGCGTGCTCAAGGGCCTGAAGCCGTTCAGCGACGGAGGCGGCAACCTGACACTGCAGGCGCTGCTTTCCAACGACGTCCAGGTTGCCGACATCTACACCACCACGCCGTCCATCCAGGACAACGCGCTGGTGGTCCTGGATGACCCCAAGAACAACTTCAAGGCCCAGCAGGTCCTCCCGCTGTACAACATGGCCAAGATGACGGACAAGGCGAAGCAAGCGCTCAACAACGTGTCCAAGATTCTGACCACGGACGACCTCATCAACCTCAACCGCGCCGTGAGCGGCAACCAGAAGCAGAATCCCAAGGATGCCGCAGCCGCTTGGCTCAAGGACAAGGGGATCGTGAAGTAAGTCCCCACCGCCTCCCTCGCCTCGCTCCGCTCGTCCAGGGAACCCTCCCCGCCACCTCCCCAAAACTCGCAAGCTCGATTGGGGCCCCTCGGTGGCGTGGGCCCAGGCGGCGGAGGCCCGTGCAAAGGACGACGGCGGTGAGGAACCCTTGTGGGGGCCTCGCCGCCGTCGTCGTCAATGTGAGTGATGTCTCAACGGAAGTACATCCCCGGTGTGGCATATTTGATGAATGGCAGAATTCAAGCAGTCCACCAAGCTTCATAATGTCCTTTACGACATCCGTGGACCGATTCTTCAGGCCGCCCAGCAGATGGAGGCAGAGGGTCACCGCATCCTCAAACTGAATATCGGAAACCCGGCACCGTTCGGATTTGAAGCGCCGGACGCGATTTTGGTGGACATGATCCGCCATCTGCCCCATGCCCAGGGTTACAGCGATTCGCGCGGAATTTTCTCGGCCCGTACCGCCGTTTCGCAGTACTACCAGACCCGTGGCATCCAAAACATCCACGTTGACGACATCTACCTTGGCAACGGCGTCAGCGAGCTCATCACCATGTCGCTCATGGCGTTGCTGGAAGTGGGAGACGAGATTCTCATCCCCACTCCCGACTACCCGCTCTGGACCGCCTCGGTAGCACTGGCCGGCGGCCGTCCGGTCCACTATCTGTGTGACGAAGAATCGGGCTGGCAGCCGGACCTTGAGGACATGGAATCCAAGATCACGCCGCAAACCAAGGGCATCGTGGTCATCAACCCCAACAACCCCACGGGTGCCGTGTACCCGGAGGAGACCCTCAAGAAGATCGTGGCACTGGCCGAAAAGCACGGCCTTGTGGTGTTCGCCGACGAGATCTACGAGAAGATCCTCTACGAAGACGCCGTCCATGTGAACCTTGCCGCGCTCACCGGCGACGACGTCCTCTGCCTGACGTTCAGCGGACTGTCCAAGGCCTACCGGGTGTGCGGCTACCGTGCCGGCTGGATGGCCATCTCCGGTCCCAAGAAGGACGCCGCAGACTACCTCGAGGGCATCAACCTGCTCGCCAACATGCGTTTGTGCGCCAACGTGCCGGCACAGCATGCCATCCAGACCGCCCTCGGGGGCCACCAAAGCATCAACGATCTCATCCTGCCCGGCGGCAGGCTACTTGAACAGCGGAACAAAGCCTACGACCTGCTCAATGCCATCCCCGGCGTGAGCACACAACAGGCCAGGGGAGCCCTCTACCTGTTCCCGAAGTTGGACCCCGAGGTCTATCGCATCCGCGACGACGAGAAATTCGTCCTCGACCTGCTCAGGGAACAGAAGATCCTCGTCTCACACGGACGGGCCTTCAATTGGGTGCGTCCGGACCACTTCCGCATGGTGACCCTGCCAAACGTCAAGGATATTGAAGAAGCGATCGGCCGCATGGCGGACTTCCTCGGTCGGTACCAAGGGAACTAGCCTGTTGTGCAGGCCGCGACGACTGCGGCCAGACCAGAGGAGAAGCCCACATGGCCGCTGCAGTGCGTTTCAAGCACAGTCCGTCAAAGGAACTGAAGGCCGGCCCGGGCTTCCTGCTGTCCGGTGTGGACCCGGAATCCACGCCGGGCTACAAAGGGAAGAAGTCTGACGGCGTCGCGTTGCTTGCCGCCCAGGACGAACGCTTGGACGAACTGCAGGAGATGCTCTTTGCGGAGGGAAAGTTCGGATCGTCCAAACGCGTGCTGCTGATCCTCCAGGCCATGGATACTGCCGGCAAGGGCGGGATTGTCGAGCACGTCGTCGGGTCCATGGATCCCCAAGGAGTCAAGGTCGCTCCGTTCAAGGCTCCAACGGACGAGGAGAAAGCCCACGATTTCCTCTGGCGGGTTGAGAGGTCCCTTCCCGACGCTGGATTCGTCGGGGTCTTTGACCGCTCGCACTATGAGGATGTGCTGATTCACCGGGTGCACGGTTGGGCCAACGAGGCCGAACTGGAGCGGCGCTATGCTGCCATCAATGAGTTCGAGGCACGCCTCGCCGAACAAGGCACGGCGATCGTCAAGGTCATGCTCGACATCAGCCGCGATGAACAGAAGGAACGCCTGCTTGCGCGCTTGGACGACCCGTCCAAGCACTGGAAGTACAGCACCGGCGACCTCAAGGAGCGCGCGTTTTGGGATTCCTACATGGAGGCCTACCAACTCGTCTTCGAGAAAACCTCAACCGAAGTGGCGCCTTGGTATGTGGTTCCGGCGAACAAGAAGTGGTTTGCGAGGATCGCTGTCCAGGAACTTCTCCTGGAGGCCCTCGAAAAGCTGGACCTGGCGTGGCCCGCTGCCGACTTCGACGTGTCGGCGGAACGGGCCCTGGCCGTCCGCTCCTAGCCGGCGGTCGGGCTGTCCTCGCCCTTGCTCCGGGCCGCCGCCAGCCTCCTGCGGGCGCCCTCCAGCCACTCCTCGCATCGCTTCGCAAGAGCTTCGCCGCGTTCCCAGAGGGCGAGTGATTCCTCAAGGCTCGCTCCACCCGCTTCAAGGCGGCCGACAACGGCCATGAGCTGCTCACGGGCTTCCTCGTAGCTGAGGGCGTCCAGGTTCTCAGCCGTAGCCTTGGCTGCAGGGGATGTGCTTTCTGCTGTCATTTCTTAGTCCTCGTTTTGCTGGTGCTTGCTCGGGTGGGCGGCAGTTCCGGACGATTCGGAGGATCCGGAAGATACGGCGGCAAGGCGGCCTTCCGCCAGCCGAAGGGTCAGTCCAGTGCCTTCAGGGGCTTGGTCCGGGCTCCGGACGACGTCGTGGCCCACCCCGTCCGCCCCGGCAACCTGGACGACGGCGTACCCGCGGTCGAGCGTCTTTTGGGGGGACAACGCCCGTACCTGGGCGCGGAGGTGATGCACTTGGTCAAGGGCGCGGACAACCGCGGAGCTCACCGCGGTGTGTGCATGTTTCCGGAGGCGCTCGATGTCCTCTTCCCGTGCCGTGACCATTCCCTCGGGTGACGCCAGTACAGGTCGCGATCTCAACGCGTGGAGTCGATCCGTTTCGCGGTCCACCAGGCGGCCGACGCCGCGGCGTAGCTGCTCGCGGGCCTGACGTACCGTCGCCAATTCCTCGACGACGTCAGGGACGATCCTCTTCGCGGCGTCGGTGGGCGTGGAAGCGCGAAGGTCTGCGACATCGTCCAGGATGGGGTGGTCTGCTTCGTGGCCGATAGCGCTGACCACCGGGGTGGTCGCCGCGGATACTGCCCGGACCAGTTCCTCGTTGCTGAACGGAAGCAGGTCTTCCAGGGCTCCGCCGCCCCGGGCGATCACGATCACATCCACGTGCGGGTCGGCGTCGAGTTCCTTGAGCGCAGCCAGGATCTGGTTGACTGCGGTGACGCCCTGGACTGCAACCTCCCGGACGGCGAATTCGACGGCGGGCCAGCGAAGGGCAGCGTTGCGCAGAACGTCCTTCTTGGCGTCCGAATCGCGGCCCGTGATAAGCCCGATCCGGTGGGGGAGGAGGGGCAGCCGCTTCTTCCTCGTGTCCGAAAACAGCCCTTCGGCGCCAAGGGCTTGGCGCAAGCGCTCGATCCTCGCGAGGAGATCGCCGAGGCCGACGGGACGGATGTCCTTGATGGACATGTTGAGCCGACCGGTCTTGAGCCAGAATTCGGGTTTCACCAGGGCCACGACGCGTGAGCCACGCTCAAGCGGCATCTTCTGGCGGTCCAGGACATTGGACCACAGGGACGCCGGCAAGGAGATTTCGGCGTCGGTGTCCCGCAGCGTCACGAAAGCGCTGCTTCCGCGCCGGTTGAGTTCGATGACCTGGCCTTCGATCCAGGCTGCCGGGGCGCGTTCTATGTGAGTCTTGAGCTTGCGGGACAGCAGCTGCAGCGGCCAAGGATTGTCGGGACTTGTCTCCGACGCCGTCGCGGGCAGGGTTGACTCTGCCTTCGTGGATTCTTCCCCGGAGGACGTCTCTTCCCGGGCTCCGGCGTCGGGGAGCCCCGAAATCGGCAACGCCCGCGGCGCGCCGCCGGGTAGGGCATCATGGGACACGCGGGTAGCCTCCTGCGGATGGCTTGTGCATGGTTCCGTCCTCGCTGGTATTTTGCTAAGGGGTGCCGGAAGCACTGCTGCTACCAGTGCTGCTTAAAATCGCTACCGGAAAGCCGGCGGCAGGCTTCCAACTCTATCCATACCTTGTAGCATGCATGACCGACATTTACCCGTCGTCGCTCCGCCTGGAACTGCTGCACTCCAATCTTGAGGAATCCATTGCGTACGTTCGTCTCTGCAATCGCGGTGATCTTTGCCCTTTTGCTCACAGGAATCGCCGTCCCTATGGCATGGACGGACGCCAATATCGTCCGGGAAGACGGGTTTGTGGCGCTCACCGCGCCGATCGGGAAGGACCAGTCGTTCCAGGCCCGCCTGGCTGCCACCGCCGTCGCAAGCCTTGAATCAAAAGTCAATCTACCGGCGCCCGTGGAACAACTTGGTTCTTCATTCCTCAAGGACGCGGCCACGGCAATGACCACATGGCCCGAATACCCGCAAGCGTGGAATGAAACCGTACGCCGGAGCCACCAACTGAATTTCACGGGCAACGGAGGCCCCGGGAACTCGACCTCGGGGACATCCCTGGTGCTCGACGTCGGGCCCCTGGTCAAGATCGCCGCGGACCGGCTGCACGCGGCAACCGGCCTCCCGATTTCGACGCCGGACTCCACCGTGATCAACATCGGTGGACCCGCCCAGCGCCAACAGGTGGACGCCATCGCGGCGTACGCCCCGATGTGGTGGATCCCCGGCCTCGGCGCCGTCCTGCTGTTTGCCCTGGGGCTGCTGGCCGCTAAACGCAGGGGCGTGGTTCTCCTGTTCGCCGGACTGGGCTTGGCCGCCGTCGCGGCGTTGTGGCAAGTGGCGACGACCGTACTGAAGGGCGCAGGCGATGCAGGCCTGGGTGGAACCGCCACGGGTGGGCTTTTCGCGCGGGAGTTGGTGGCGGCGTCGGTCGACAATTTCACCGGCTGGATCACCAACGCATGGATTGCCGCCGGAGTGTTTGTGCTTCTCGGCCTGCTCGTCGTGATCTTCTCCCGCAAGACGAGGCCGAGCGTGCGGGCGAATGCTGCCGGTAGCATGGAGGGATGACCAGCTCAGCAGTTTCCATTCCGATGCCCTCTGTCCCGCGTAGGCGTCGGACGCCGGAAGAGGTGCTGGCCGCCGCTCCGGTTTCCGGCCCCAAACGAGTCCTGCTCGCGGCACCCCGCGGATATTGCGCCGGTGTCGACCGCGCAGTCATCGCAGTGGAGAAGGCGCTGGAACACTACGGTCCGCCGGTCTACGTGCGTAAGCAGATCGTGCATAACGTGCACGTGGTCACGTCGCTGGAGGAGAAGGGTGCCATCTTCGTCGAGGAGACGGACGAGGTACCCGAAGGCGCCCTGGTGATCTTCTCCGCCCATGGCGTGTCCCCGGCTGTCGTGCAGTCTGCCGAAGACCGCGGCCTGCGCACCATCGATGCCACCTGCCCGCTTGTCACGAAGGTGCACCGCGAAGCCGTCCGCTTCGCCAAGGAAGACTACGACATTCTCCTCATCGGCCACGACGGTCACGAGGAAGTGGAAGGAACGGCGGGCGAAGCCCCGGACCACATCCAGATCATCAACGGTCCGCACGAAGTGGACAAGGTCACCGTGCGCAATCCGGAGAAGACCATCTGGCTTTCGCAAACCACCCTGAGCGTCGACGAGACGATGGAAACCGTCCGGATGCTCAAGGAGCGGTTCCCCACGTTGCAGGATCCGCCCAGCGACGACATTTGCTATGCCACCACCAACCGTCAAGTGGCCATCAAGAAGATTGCCCCGCAAGCTGACCTCGTCATCGTTGTGGGATCTGCGAACTCTTCCAACTCCGTGCGGCTCGTCGAAGTGGCGCTTGAGTATGGCGCCAAAGCCTCCTACCGGGTCGATTTCGCGAACGAGGTGGACGAGAGCTGGTTCGAAGGCGTCGCCACCGTGGGCGTAACTTCCGGTGCTTCCGTTCCCGAGGTCCTGGTCCAGGACGTTCTCCGATTGCTGGCCGATTACGGCTACGGTGCGGTCGAAGAGGTGGTGACGGCGGAGGAAGACCTGCTGTTCTCCCTGCCGAAGGAACTGCGCGCCACCCTCAAAGAGGCCGGAGACGTCACACGCGCCCTGGGCGGACGCGGGAACCGGCCGAACTCGTAGTCGGGGCCGAAGGCCCTCAGGCCGCGGATTCTCCTTCGATCAACTCGGGTGCGGCGAGGGTCCGCGGTACTGCTTCCACCGCCGGCGGTGACACCAGGCCGTCGGTGTCCATGGAATTGAGTTTCCGTGCCGTCGGCAAAACGCGTGCTTCGAGCGTTCCGACGAGTGCGTTGTAGCGATCCACCGAGGTCTTCAACGACGAACCCAATTTGCCCACGTTGTCGCCGAGAGTGCCCATCCGTTCGTACAGTTGCCGGGCGAGCTCGAAGAGTTCCCGGGCGTTGTCCGTCAAGACGTCCTGGCGCCACGTGAAGGCAACGGACTTGAGAACTGCCAACAAGGTGCCGGGGGACGCGAGCACCACATTCCTGGACAATGCGTGATCCAACAGTGCCGGGTCCGCTTCGAGGGCCGCGGCCAGGATGGATTCCGCGGGCAGGAAGCAGATCACCAGCTCGGGTGAGTTGCCGGGGATGTCCCAGTACTTCTTCGATCCCAAGGCATCCACGTGGGACTTGAGCGCCTTCGCATGCGCGGTCAGCAGGGCATCAGTGCTATTGCCCGTCGACAGGATGCCGTTCTCCGCGGAGTGCTTGGTGTCGCCATGTCCTGTGCTGCCTTGTTCTTGGGCAGCGAGGTAGGACGCCAGCGGAACCTTTGCATCCACTACCAACTGCTTTCCACCCGGCAACTGGACCACAAGATCCGGCCGGATGGCATTGTCGGCGGAAGCGGAGTGCACCTGCTCGTGGAAATCGACGTGGCGCAGCATGCCGGCGGCTTCCACCACCCGGCGCAGCTGGACTTCACCCCACTGGCCCCTCGCACTGTTGGACCGTAGGGCGGAGGCAAGGGCGTGCGTTGAGCGCAGCAGTTGTTCATCGGACAGCCGGGCTTCCTGGAGTTGCTGGGCAAGCTGGCCGTACTGCTCCAAACGATCCCGTTCCAGAAGGGAGACCTGTTGCTGGACGGCTGTCAGCTTCTCTGCGACCGGGGCGAGGGCACGCAATACACTGCCATCCTGGTTCCTGGACTCGCTCAGTTCACGGTTCTGCGACAGCAGAAGGCGCCGTTCGGCGTCGGCCGCGGCAAACTGGGCGTTCACCGAGGCAAGCCGGGCCGAGACGCCGTCGAAATCTTCTTCGAGCGCCGCATTCCGGCGCCGGAACAGGACGAAGCCGGCCACCACACCGGCGGCCCCTCCGAGAAGAAGCATGAACAAAGCGAGAATTACTGCGAAACCATCCATGCTTCCAACCTTGGCATAGGGGTAGGACAATTTAGCGAAGCCGGGTCACGGCACCGGGGCGTGGGCTCCCGGGTTCTTCCCCGCAAAGCGGACAGGGGCACTCAACGGGTAGAATCAATGCTCGTGGCTCTTACTATTGGCATCGTCGGACTGCCCAACGTCGGCAAATCAACTCTTTTCAACGCACTGACCCGCAACCAGGTGCTGGCCGCGAACTACCCGTTCGCCACCATCGAGCCAAACGTCGGCGTCGTCAACCTCCCGGATCCGCGCCTGCAGAAGTTGGCGGAGGTCTTCGGATCGCAGCGCCTCCTGCCCGCCGTCGTCTCGTTCGTTGACATCGCCGGAATCGTCAAGGGCGCCTCCGAAGGCGAAGGCCTGGGCAACAAGTTCCTGGCGAACATCCGCGAAGCAGAAGCCATCGCCCAGGTCATCCGCGTCTTCGACGACCCCGACGTTGTCCACGTCGATGGCAAGGTCGATCCCCGCTCTGACATTGAGACGATCAACACCGAACTGATCCTGGCCGATCTCCAAACGATTGAAAAGGCCATTCCCCGGATCGAAAAAGAAGTCAAGATCAAGAAGCGGGAAGCTGCCGAACTCGCTGCGATCCTGGCAGCCCAGTCCGTGTTGGAACGGGGCGACACGATCTTCTCCTCCATCAAGAGCGACAAGCTCGAGATGGAGCACCTCAAGGAGCTCAGCCTCCTCACGGCCAAGCCCTTCATCTACGTCTTCAACTCGGACGAAGGAATCCTCGGCAACCCGGAGAAGCAAGAGGAACTGCGCGCCATGGTGGCGCCGGCGGACTGCATCTTCCTCGACGCCAAGCTGGAATCCGATCTCGTCGAACTCGACGAGGAAGAAGCCCGCGAGATGCTTGAGATGAATGGCCAGGACGAATCCGGCCTGGACCAGTTGGCACGCGTCGGTTTCCACACGCTCGGACTGCAGACCTACCTCACCGCCGGTCCCAAGGAAGCCCGCGCCTGGACCATCCACCGAGGCGACACCGCGCCGCAGGCCGCCGGAGTCATCCACACGGATTTCCAGCGCGGATTCATCAAGGCCGAAGTTGTCTCCTACGACGACCTTATCGACGCCGGGTCGATGGCCGAGGCCAAGTCCCGTGGCAAGGTGCGTATTGAAGGCAAGGAATACGTCATGGCCGACGGCGATGTGGTGGAGTTCCGCTTCAACGTCTAACCTTGGCGGGCTCGTTTAACGTGGGTCAGTTTAGTCACGCTGGATGTCAGAAAATCTGTCCAGCCCCGCCTTACCGCGGGCGGCCCTTCCCTATTGCTTTGCAAGCAGGGGGTTCGGGGGTTCGAGTCCCGGTGCCTCCACCATATTGAAGAATGAAGGAGCCAGGCGTTTAGAACGCCTGGCTCCTTTGTTTTCCCAGTTCAGAAGCGGTTTTTGCCCGGAGGACTGGATCTTCTGGTCTCATGACACGACGCGGCGAAGAGCCTGGCCGGTAGTAGATCTGTCGATTTCGGTTGTAATTTGTGTTCATACCGTTAGTACTGACTGGCGAAACAGGGCTGCCATGGAGCTTGCCGGTCCAACACCGGACCCAGGAGCGCTTGGCATCACCGGGATACACACCGGAATTTTGCGCGTCGGCGGCATGGATCACACTTAAAGACCTCATCAGGTTGGAAAACGCCTCAGCACTTGGCCATGACGTCGTTGAGATTCTGGGTTCCTGGAGGCAGGACAATCCTTCCCTGCCGCTGGACCAACCCATCCACCAGCAGGGGATCCCACTGAACTCGCTCATGTGGGAGAAGAACCGAGTTTCCGAGGTCATACGCAGGTTTACGACGAGGATGGGTCGGGCGTGAAAAAAGCGCGGTGACGGGGCAGATTCAGCTGCGTGCGATGAAAGTTTTTGCGGTATTAGCCGCTTGCAGGAAAGACCCCGATGACTCCCCATAACTGGGTGTAGCTACGGTGGTTGAACCCCGCCGAACCCTGCTGCCGAGGCTCCGCTGCTTCCCGCAGAGGCCCCGAATCCGATGCCAACGCCTTCGCACTTCTCGTGGTCCGAACCGACCTGTCCGTGCCGGCACGGCCTTCCCTGCAATGTCACCCGCCGCCAACGCCCTGTCGACGCAAGTGCCGACCCAGTTTTATCAGGGCTAGGGACCTGGTATGGGACCGCCCCGGGTTTGCTTGACTCCTTGAGTCAACGAAATCCGGGGCAGTCCCGAGACCCAGTCCGTTCGCAACGGAGGCCTACCGTCGAAATCCGTCCGTGACGATCCGAACGTGGATCGCTGCCGAGATCAGCCGGACAACTGTGGCTCCGATTACGCTGCCAATGGGAAAGCTGTGGTTGCCGTCGTCGAGCTTGACGCGTGGGCGCCTGGCAACGATGTAGAAGACGATACCGACGACTAAAGCAAGACACTGTCAGTCCCTGGTGCCATGATTCAGCCATGAGCGGACTGAATCAGAGCGGCGAACCCGAACCGGATCCGGTCGTGGTCCCCGATACGGGGATCGACTGGGCCCGTGCCGTGCGCGCGCACCAGGCGGTCCCGGTATGGGTGCGGCTGACCTTCGACGACGAGCGACCGGCCTGCACGGAAAAGGGCTTCGCCTGCGCGTGGACCGACCAGCACGTGCTCGTGCAGGTGCTATGGGAACTCTCCTACTACCGCCGCGCCCGCGAGTTCTGGGTCCACGCCGGACAGGTGAAGCGCCGCGTGGTCGAGCGTCGGTGGCTCGACCGCTCCGCCTGAGCACGGCCCGGATCTTGGTTGGACCTGCCACCAAGTCGCTGTTGTCGCCCGGCCGGGCGGCGTAGAGTCCTCTTCCAAGAACGGTGGCATGGTCGATGACCTTTGGGGGCCTGGATCTGATGAATAAGACGTGGAGACGGACGATTGCCCGACCGTCTTTCTGGGGAGCCACGGCCCTTCAGGGACTGATGGCGTCCCAGCTTTTCGTCGCCGTTGGAGCGGTCTTGAATCCCGAGACAACATTCCGCGGTCAGGTATGGCCGAGCGGAGCGATCTATGCCGTGACGATAACGGTGTTCCTTTTCTTTTTTCCGTTGTTCACGCCGGATACCGTCAAGAACCCCGACAATCTTAGCGACGAGCAGAGCGCGACAATAGAGCTGGCGCTGCGCACTGGGACACTTCCCGCGGCCAGTCTGTTCGCAGATTGGGGTCCTGCCCTTGAACGAAGGCGCCGGGGTCTGGCAGTGGGCCGCTGGGTGCTGCCGGTTTTGATGGCTGGTTTCATCGCACTGAATGTTTATGACTCGGTGATTGACCCAAGCGGTGCTTGGTTTTACTGGATCAGTGCGGTTTTGTATGCGGTCATGGCGGTGACCGGTGAGGTCGGCATTCGGCGGAGAGCCCGCAGGATTCGGGCACTTAACCACCAACTCGAGAAGTTTCGCGAGGGAGAACGACACGATGCCTAGGCGAAGGTGCGGCCAGTCCAGTCTTCTTGGCCGCGGAAATAGGTCGGACCAGCGCAGTATCCATATGGGAATGGAGACGTAGATACGGATGCTAACCCCGCAAGGGGCATCGTCAGCACGAATGCCAGACGTCCCTCATGAGCCATATGTCCTCGTCGTTCAGACACTCGGCGTCGTATTGCTCCCGCATCTCGCGAACCGCAATGGTCTCGGCGGCCTCGGGGCTGTCAGTCTCGACGGACCTGGCCCAGAGGTCATCTTGCCGTGTTGCCGGCTCGGGGCTGTCAGTCTCCTTGGGGCAATCTTCTGATGCCGGTTGGCCTCGGAACTGACGTTGGTCCGGTTGTTCAGTATCCACTCGGTCCGACGGGTAATGGGGGCGATTGCTGGTTTTGGGAAGTGCTTGCCACTTCTAGGAAAATGCCAATAACCCCCAATAACTCCGTATAAGTCCGTATCCGGGCAAAGGACCGCCCCTTCGATTCGCTCAGCTACGGCCGCGCCGCCCGGCACGTTCCGCGAATGCGTCCAGAGCTGCCAGCATGTCAGGCGCCCGCCAGAACCGGCCTTTCTTGAACTTGTCTACGCCGACGACGATCCCGGCTTCCTCCAGGGCGTCCAGGGCGCGCTTCTGACGCATGTAGTCGAGGCCGAGCTTGGACTCCAGAACCGCTGCGTTGACAACTGGCTGGCTGGCAAGAAGATCCAGGACCGGCCACACAGCCGAGTCGCGGCGTGCTGTGATCCCGTCGGCCCAGCCCTCGGTGATGGCGACGACGTCGTTGGCAAGCGTCGTGCCGTTCTCAATGGCCCGGAACGCGGCCTCCGAAGTCACGGTGATGATCAACTCCGGGTCCCCGGCCCGGAAGGCAGTGAGAGCAGCGTGATAGCCGCCGACGTTGGCGAGCAGCCCGGCGGAGACGGGGACAGTGACATGCGAGGCCACGCCCCGGTGCTTGAGCATGGCGTGCAGCAAGGCTCTTCCGGTGCGGCCGTTGCCGTCGGCGAACGGATGAATGGTCTCGAACTGGGCGTGCGCGATGGCGGCCTGGACGATCGCCGGGACGTCCTGGCGCCGGGCATAGTCCATGACGTCCGTCATGAGCGCCGGGACGCGGATGTGATGCGGCGGGACGAATTCGGCGCCGATTGGACTGTATTGGCTGGTGCCGATCCAGACCTGTTGCTCGCGCCAGTGTCCGGCGACGTCGGCGTCGGACGTGCCGTCCATCAGGGCCCGGTGCATGTCCAGGACGCTCTCGGGCGTCAGGTGGTCGGCGGCGGCCAGCGCTGTCTCCATTGCCCGGACATTGCGGACGACCAAGGTGGCGTTGGCCTTGTCTTCCACGCCGAGCTCGGCCTCGCCCAGGCTGCGGGCGCTGGCGGTCAGGTTTTCGATCTGGGAGGACGCGACGGACTCACTGCGCAGCATCAGAGACACGAACGGGCGCAGGTGCTTGCCGTAGCGTTCGTCGAACCGGCTGATCTCCTGGGTGGCTTCCTCGGCCAGGGCCGCGACCCCGGGAGAGGGGAGGTAGGCCGATTCTGCGATAGTCGACGGGATGAACGCCTCATAGGGCTGCCCGGCCATCCCGGACAGATAGTTGCTGGTACGGAAGGCGTCCTGGGTCCCGGTCCATTCGTAGCTTTCATACTCGCCCGCCGGCCAGGTCAATGCACCGCCCAAGGTGACGTGCCCGTAGGTGCCGTCGCCGTGCTTAGGCTGCTCCATGATCGCCTAACTGTAAGAATATCTCGTGGATTCTTACATTTATACTCCTAAGCGTAAGAATCCACTACAGATTCTCTCATATAGACATTGAATGAGGGCCACGGCACCGTCTCGGCCTCTGGTCGCCTCCATACGCAGAAGCATTGCTCCGCGGGATCACTGTCTGCGGTGACGGGAGAGATTCAACGGGGGAACCCAGGTCCCGGCGAGTACCTCCGAGAGTTCGCGGCACCGGGACAACGGGAGGCCCCTGACGTCGTGGCCGACAGCGAATGCGAGTCATCGTCAAGTCCGTGGCGACTTCGGAGCGCTCTGAGATGATGAACGCAACGCGCAGAGAGGGGCCGTTCTATGGCCACCCGTGATGACGAGAACCGGACCTCGGGGGATCAAACCCTCACTGATGTAGCCGCTGTCGCGCCTAGGAGGAGGGGCGGCCATCACCCTACGCAGCCCGCCAAACACTGACTGTGTGGTAGACCGTCTGCAACTGTTCTTAGCGTCCTCTGAGCCCACTTGTCGGCGGCATTGTGACCCACGTATCCCGCTAAGGGATCCTTGACCGGGACTGCGCTACAGGTCAGTTGCGGGTGCTTTCACCGATGGCCTGGCTGTCCTCCACGACCGGCGCATCCCCGGCTCGAAGGCCAACATCGACCACGTCGCCATCACTCCCGGTGGAATCTGGGTGATTGATGCCAAGCGGTACAAGGGACGGCCTGAGCTGAAGATCGAGGGCGGCATCCTTCGCCCACGCGTCGAGAAACTCCTCGTTGGCCGCCGTGATTGCACGAAACTGGTTGATGGGGTGCTCAAACAGGTCGACGTCGTGCGAGACCTCGTCGGGGATGTTCCGGTCACCGGGGTGCTGTGCTTCATCGAAGCAGTCTGGCCCCTGATCGGGGGCGCGTTCTCGACTCGTGGCGTTCACGTGCTTTGGCCGAAACGGTTGGCCAAAGTGCTTATGGAGCAGACAGCCGGCGACGTTGATGTGGCGAGGACGCGTGAGTCGGTAGCCTCGCGGTTCAAGCCGGCGTGACGTCAGGTGACTATGTTCGAAGCTGTTCGGAAGCACCTAAGGGATCGCTTACCGGGACGCCTCGAAGAGAATGAGCCCGGACCGACCGTCGTCCGCGGTCACTCCGCGAATCTTTGAGGATCGGACGACTGGCCGGAAGCCGAAGCCGAGAGTCTCGTGCATTCGGATGGATGCCGTGTTGTGTTCGTTCGTGAAGTAGTAAGCGGTCGAGGCCCGAGACCAGATCCATTCCAATCTCGCACGGGTGAGGGCAGAACCGACTCCTCGCCGGCGGAACCCCGGCGCGACTACGACGCCCCCGAGATAGTGGCCCGCTGGTGCGCCGCCATCGGGATGCGGGTGGAGATGCGTCTTAGCTACGCCGACGACCTCGCCTTGCGTGACAGCCACCAACACGACTCGGTCGCTCCTGGGAGCGATCATCTCACTGGTCCAGCGTGCTCGGGCACTGGCATCACAGACCGCATGCACGTGTGCGAGGTCGTCCAGGGTCGATTCACGAATCTGCATGGGCACAGCGTACTGGGCGCGGGGAGTCCTCCCTCGGTCTTGCCCGCTAGCCGATCCCCCGCCGACTCGTTCCGCGCCGTTGCTGGCCTAAGCCATATACGTAGGACCCGCGCGGTGATTTGGGCGATGACGAGGGGATTACTGCAACCATGTTCCCCATGACTGGAATGAAGATCGGGGGCCTTCATGGTTTCGGCCGTGATTCCATGACAACTGGGCTCAGACCTTATTCCATGGCGGAACGTGGTGGAGTTCCGCTTCAACGTCTAGCGCCCAAGCAGTGATCCGTAACTCACTTGCTGTGGTTCGGTCCGCGGATTGGACACTGCCGGAACATCGGCATGTATGCGGCCATGCCACAAAGGGTCCCCGCTGATGCGGGGACCCTTTGTGGTTGTCGGGAGGATCAGGTGCGCGGCACTTTACCGGAAAATGGAGCGGCCCGTTAGGCCGCGGGTGCCGCGGCGGAGGCCTTCTTCTCGAGCGACTGGACTGCCTTCTGGATCTTGGCACCGTATCCGCCGTTCAGCGCAGTGTCCTTGATCTTGTTGGCCTGGGTGTCCAGGTCAGCCGGGGCGGCGGCCTTGAGGGTCTTCAGATCTGACTGCAGGTTGGCCGGGAGCTTCGCGTAGAGTTTCGGGTGGCCGATGAGTTGGTCGGCAATCCTCTGCATGCCGGCGCCCGGGTTGGCAGAAGTCAGGGCGGTGCGCAATTCCTGCCGCAGCCCTGCGGTCCCGGTGGCGGTCTTCTGCAGGTTCTCGGCGCGCTTCTGGATGTCGGCGCCGTATCCGCCGGAGAGGGCGGTGGTCTTGATTTTGACGGCGTCCTTCACCCGGTCAGCCGGGGCGGCGTTCTTGAGGGTCGTCAGGTCCGCCTGAAAGGCGGCTGGAAGCTTGGAGAAAACCTTCGAGTGGTTCACCAGCGCGGTGGCGGCCTTCGCGGCGCGGTCCCCGGCAGCCTGCGGGCTGTTCGCATTGAGGCGCAGGAACGCGCCGAGATTCCCTGCACCTGCGTGGGTGCCGGTTTTGGCTCCGGCCGACGGGCTTGCGGTTGCGGACGGCGCCGGGGCGGACGGCGAGGCTGCTGCTACTCCGATGCCGACGGTGGCCATTGCGCCGGCGGCCACTACGGCGGCCGCTCCGATTCCGATACGGGTTTTCAGTGACTTCGTTGTGGGCTTTGCCATTCGGTGTCCTTCCACATGCGGTTCGTGTCTGCCGGTTCATTGCGCAGACATGTAAGCCCCACTACCTTATTCGTCCACTCTGGGCGCAGGCTGGGTACGTGGTGCCGCGGCTGCCGACTCACCAAACAAGTCTGGCCGGGTTTCTTTCCGCCTGGACAACACACGCCCGCAGCGTCGGCCTGCCAGGGCGGGAAAGCGTGTCGTGGCGCCTTCGGCGTCGCCCAAATCCCTTAGAACAGCGGCCAAGGCACCGCGGACATCTCACCGCTCGGAGCCGGGAACCGCCCTGCCAAGCGCAACCGGGCGCAGCGGGCGGCGAGCGATGCGATTTCTTCGGCGCTGAGCAAGTCCGCCAGGCTTCGACCCAGCCCACCGCGCAGTCCTTTGCTGACACGATCGATGCCGTCCAGTTCCTCGGCTGTCAGAGGGTCTCCCAACCATCCCCACAGCACCGTGCGCAGTTTGTGGTCTCGGTGAAAGGTGAGCCCATGGTCGACGCCGTGCCGGTGTCCGTCCGTCATGGCAAGAATGTGGTCGCCTTTGCGGTCGGCGTTGTTGACGACGACGTCGAACACCGCCATGCGTCTGAGCGCTGGTGAATCTTCGTGAACGAGGGTGACCATCCGTCCGTTCGCATCTTGTCCCTCGAGGACGGGTTTCCAGCCCGTCTCCGGCACATGGTCCGTTTCGACCAGGTCCACGGCGTTTTGCGCGGGGTCTTGGTCCTGCCAGAGCTGCACCATTCCTTCGCCCATCGGACCATCGCGCAGCCAGGTGCGCGGCACGATGTCCCAGCCGAAAGCCTGCGAGACCAGGTAGGCGGCCACTTCCCGGAGAGCTAGGGTGCGATGGGGAAAGTCCCACAGCGGGGTTTCGCCGGCTATTGGCTTATAGACAACCGCCACGTCGCCTATGCTGCCCAGAAACGTGGCGTTTGAAGCCGTCGTGATGCGGCCGGTGAGCGTCAGCTCGGCGGTCACTAGGTCCGGCGCTGGCATCAGACCTCGGGGAGGGTACAGACGTGCCCGTCGGGGTCTATCGGGTAACCGCAGAGCGGGCACGTCGGACGCCCGGCGGCCACGATCTCACGGGTGCGTTTGGCGAACGCGCGCGCGGTGCCGACCGGCATGCGCACCAGGAGCATTTCGGTCTCGTCAGCGCCGTCCTCATCAAGCGACGGGTCGCTTTCATCAGCATCGACATCGGTGATGGGGTAGGCCTCTAGTACCACCTGGGCCGTGGTTGGGTCCCAGCCTAGGCTCATGACGCCGGTGCGAAACTGCTCCTGAACGGCGTCGAGCTGATCATTGTCGACAAGTTCGATGGGAGTACTCGTGGGAACGCTGAAGGGGTTGCCCTCCACGGTGATGAGCTGGTCGAGAATTTCGTCGATCTTCTCCGCGAGCAGAGCCGATTGCTGCTTCTCCAAGGCAATACTTACGACCTGCGTCCCTGCCCGTACCTGCAGGTAGAACGTGCGCGCCCCTGGAAGGCCAATGGTTCCGACGACGACCCGATCAGGCCAGGCAAACTCGTGAACACGTGTAGGCATGTCAGTATTCTAAAGCCTGTCGAACAATTGGTTCGGCAGCACCGTTCTCGGGTGTCCGTTGATCAGACTGGTGCCTGGTCGCGGGTTCCCGCGTCGTTCACGATGGTTTCGTCCTCGCTGGTGCGGGGGCCAGAGCCTTCGTGTCGGCGGGCGTTGGTGTCCCGGCCCGTGCTTCGGGGTCCGGGGCCTGGGCGTGGTGCTTCTGGGCCCAGGCGGCGAGATTGGCCGCGGCGTTGAGGTCCCGGTCGATGGCGAGCCCGCAGTTCCCGCATTCGTAGGCCCGTTCCCCGAGGCCGAGCCCGGGACGGGCGTGGCCGCATTGGGAACAGGTCTTCGAGGAGGGAAACCATCGGTCCACCAGGGCCAGTTCGCCGTTCCGCCATGACTGTTTGTAGGCGAGCTGTCTTGCGAGCTCGGCCCAGGTGGCGTCGGCGATCGCGGCGGCGAGGTGGTGGTTGGCGAGCATCCCTGTGACGTCCAGGTCTTCGATGGCGAGCCGGGCGTGGGTCTTGGCCAGCTCGTTCGATGCCTGGTGGCGGAAGTGCTGCCTGCGGTTGCGGATGTGCTCGTGGTGGCGGGCGAGCCGGGTTACGGCCTTGGCCCTGTTCTTGGATCCCTTCTTCTTCCGGGAAACCGCCTTGGACAGCCGGCGGTTCTTGGCCAGGATCCGGCGCAGCGGCCTTGTGTCGTCATGGACCCGCAGCGTCCCGATTCCGGGCAGGGCAGCTTCTTCGAAGACCTGCTGACACACCCGGGTCCGCCAGGAGAGCCCGGTGACCACTGATTCGACAGCCCCTGCGCCGTCGACGGCGAACACCCGCCCGGCCGCGTCGGAGCGCTTCCAGGCGTTGAAAGCGTTGATCAGGTCGAACCCGCTCCACGGCACCTTTCCTCCGCACCGCTGGGCTTGGCAGGTTCCCTGCGGGCGTCCAGGTGCAGGCGCAGGCACTGGTTGAACGCGAACCTGGCCGCTCCCGCGTGACGGGCGAGCACGACGGACTGCTCGACCGTGGGGTCGAGCCGGTACCGGAACGTCGTATGCCTGCCCATCGCCTCCGATCCTGCCACGGTGCTCCGACAATCCTGTCGGAGCACCCCGGCATCATCCGTCCATGACCGCCATGACCGCCATGACCGCCATGACCGTCATGACCGCCATGACCGCGTACCCTGCTCCGCTGCGCAAGCCCTATCCCTGGCGACGTCCCGGACACCGCATGGGCAAGGACCGACCACCCCCTGGCCCCCGACAGGACCGGCCCGGGCAGGCCATGCCCGGCGCAGCGGTGGCGGGGATACCTCGACGCGATGCTCTACGCCCTGGCCACAGGCCGCCCCTGGCGGGCCCTGCCGGACGACTTCCCGGTGACCTGGAGCTCAACGCACCGGCATTTCCTGCGCCTGACCAGGTTCCCCGCCCTGATCCGCAAGGCCAAGAAGGCCTGCCCCACCTTTGAGCTCGTGTGGCTGGACAAGGGCTACACCGGCCAAGCCGCTACGGACTCCGCCGCAGCGCCAGGGATCAAAGACCGTGATCGTTTCAGGCCCCAAACCCAGGACCGGATTCGTTGTCCTCAACCGCCACCGCCGCCTCGTACGCCAATACAAGACCACACCCACCGCCCACGAAGGCTTCCTCGTCCTCGGCCAGCTCCGCCTCACCCTCAAACGCCTCGACAAAGGCCGATTGTTCGACAGACTTTAGGCGGATGAGGCTTATGGCGCCTTTTGCCCTGCACCGCCGCCCACCGGCGCATCGCCAGAGTGGACGCCGTTTGACAGCCACGACAGGTCACCCGCGTCGGTATTGGTCGCGTAGACGCTCGGCCGGCTACCGCCGTAGCGCACGATTGATACGGAGCCGGGTCCCACGGTAATACGCTGGAACAGGTCGAGGTGCATGCCAAGCGCGTCGGCGAGGATTGACTTGATGATGTCACCGTGACTCACTGCCGCCCACACGGCTCCAGGCCCGTGCTCGGCTTCGAAGGCTGCATCGTGGCGTCGAATCGCGGCCACCGACCGAGCCTGCATCGCGGCCATGGATTCACCTCCGGGGAAGACGACGGCGGACGGTTGGGACTGCACAACCGGCCACAGATCCTCGGTCGCGAGATCACTGAGCGTGCGGCCCTGCCACTGGCCGTAATCGCACTCGGTGAGATCGGGATCGACCGGCGCGTAAGGCGTGCCAGCCTGGTGATCGAGGATGAGCTGGGCGGTCTGCTGGCAACGCTCCAGCGGGCTCGACACCACCGCGACCAAGGGCACGGCCGCGAGACGGGTTCCCGTCAGAGCCGCCTGGTCGCGCCCGATGTCGTCCAGGCCGACGCCGACGGCCCGTCCGGCTAGCAGGCCAGTGGCATTGGCTGTAGTGCGGCCGTGCCGCACGAGAATAACTGTCGCCATCCACCCAGCCTATCCGTCCGCTCGCTGCGGTGGCGCCGATAGTTACGCCGTCCATCCGGCGCGGTGTATACCGGGGTGACTTCGCCGGCCGGACGCCTGCTTTCCTGTGACGGAACGCGTGGTGAGGGCCCGATTTAACGTCTAGCGTTATTAACGCCGTGCGTTATATCCTGATGTCATGATCAGGTCGTTCGGGAGCAAAGACACCGAACGACTGTGGCGTCGTGAGCATGTGGCTTCGATGGATTCACGGATCCTTCGGTCCGCCCTCCGCAAGCTTCGCCAGGTGGGGTCCGCGGAGTCGATCGAGGATCTCCGCGTTCCGCCGGGGAACCGGCTCGAAGCACTGAAAGGTGACCGGGCCGGTCAATACAGCATCAGGATCAACGACCAGTGGCGGATCTGCTTCAGGTGGACAGACGCTGGACCAGAGGAGGTGGAGATCGTTGACTACCATTGACTATCTTGCGCCGATTCACCCAGGTGAAGTTCTCATGGAGGATTTCATTGTGGGTTTCGGCATCACGCAGAACAAGCTCGCCGTGGCGATCCATGTGCCGCCGCGCCGAATCAATGAGATAGTGCACGGCAAGCGTGCGATCACAGCCGACACGGCACTACGTCTCGGCAAGTATTTTGGAACGTCGGCTCAGTTCTGGCTCAACCTGCAGACGCATTACGATCTCGACGTTGCCGAAGATCGTGCGGCTGGGCAGATCGCGGCCATCACGCCTCTCAAGATCGCGTGAACAAATCGGTGCGGCTGGTCATCGACATGCCGGTACAGTGCATCTCGCGAATTATCCACATAGCGCAACTCAACCGTCCTGCGCGGCTTGCTCTTTGGCAATACTTGGTGAATGGGAATCAGATATTACGCATATGCATTCGACGGCGACCTCACTGAACGGGTGCTTTCCGACCCGATGACCTTCGTGTCGGTCGATCCGCTTGCTGATGCTTGGGGCCTTGACCCTGGTATCGGGACCAGTGGTACCACCTTCGAGCAATTGATATCTGAGCGCGACATGCTCTATCTGGACAAGGCGTGGCGGCATCTACAGGTTCTCACGGCCCCAATGGGGGAGGCCATGGCGGCGCGACCCGCTTTTCGTATGTTTGAAGGGATCGTGACCATGCATGGCGACGGTTGGGACCCGTGGGTAAGGGCCTTGACTCCGTCCGAGGTTTTGACGATTGCTCAGGACTTGGACGATATCTCTGATGCGGAGGTGAGGCTGCGGTTGCCGGATTCGCCACGTGTCGATCGGGACCTGGACGTCGAGTATGCCGTTGGCTATCTTCGACTCGCTCGGGTCTTCGCCGCCAATCTCGCCGACGAGGGGCGCGGCATGGTCTACCTGATCGGGTAACGATCATCCTGTCTCAGCCCCAACGTTCAATATCTCGGCTCAGGATATTGGGCCAGGTTTCGACATCGTCCGGGGTGCGGGCGACCGTCAGTGTTGCTTGGGGAAGCAGCGCGGCAAGGGATTCCGCGGGTGACAGCGGGTGGCCCGGATCATCAACCCACGCCAGGATCGTCGTCGGGATATCGATTCGCGCGACGGCCTCAGGAGCAGGCAGATCGCTGAGTGCCGCGCCCCGAAATACCGACGGCAAGAGGGCATCGGGGACGTCGGGCACGGTCTCCGGCGCACCAATCGTGGCCGGCGGTGGTGTTGTTCCGCGGGTGGTGGCGAGGAATGCCTCGACACCAACAGACTCGATAAGCGCCGCGGCAACCCGGTAGTTTGCAGCCTGCGCAGCTCGGGTTTCCCACGCAGTGGGCGGCACCATGAGAGTGAGCCCGGTAAAGCGGTCCGGCTCGCGGGAAGCGGCGTGCAGGAGTGTGCCGGTACCCATGGAGGGACCGACTCCGTGGACACGTTCGCCGGGGAACCAGTGATCGAGCAGCCGCAGGAGGTCGTCGGCGAGGTTTTGCCACTGATAGTCCTCGGGGACCTTCCGCCCTGTCGACCGGCCATGGCCGCGTGCGTCGTACCGCAGCAGCCGGGTTCCACTGAGCCCTCGGCCGAGGTCGAGGTTGAGAACCCGATCGTGCGCGCGGCTTGAGGTGAGGCCATGCAGTTGGACAATCGGATGCCCACCTTCGTCGCTCAAAGCAACCGCAAGCTCGGCGCCGGGAACCTCGAAAGTGGGCATCAAGCTCCTCGTTTCGTCACTGGCCGCGGCACTTGGAGCGGCCGCGTTGAGCATTCAGGCTATCTGGGGCGATACGATACTGCCATGCGCCTGACCAACGTCACGCACCTGCGCCTACCGTTCGGACGACTTTGGGGCTATGACGTCAGCGTGTCTGCGCTCCGCGGTCGTCTTCGGTGTCCTTTGACCAGCGGCTCCATCTCGGGGCCGGCGACCGGCGCGGCTCCTGGATGGCAATGTCTTTTCGGCTGCCTGCACCAACTGGTCGTGAGGCAATTGCCGATGCCTGGCTGGCCGTCGTCGGCCGTCACGGAACTCTGCGAACGGCATTCGTGCCCGGTGCGGACGGTGATCCGGAGCTTCACGAAATTGAAATTGGTCCGGGAACCTGGGTGGAGCATGAGGTATCTCCCGGCCAGGCCGTCAATGAGGCGGTGCGGGACATCCTCGATGCGGCCTGCTCCCCATACCAACGCCCCTCACACCGGCTGTGCGTCTTGGAGACTGCCGCTGGAATCACCGTTGTGATCGCGGCCGACCACGCACATGTGGACATGTGGTCGATGCTGGTGATCGCGCGCGACCTGCTGTCAGCCCTCGACGCCGGGAGCGACGGCCGTGAACTGTTGCCCGAGCCAGCGCCGGCGTTTGTTGAACACACCCAGGCGCTGCTGGACCGGAAACCGGCGCCGGACCACGTGCGCCACCGGTGGGAACAAATCATCGGGGACAGCGGCGGCGCAATGCCGCAATTCCCACTGCCCCTGGGTGCGCCCGATCCTCAGCGCGAGCGCGTGGAAGTTCGCGATGTCTTCGATCTCGACGACGGTGCGGCATTCGCGGCGCAAGCCCGCAACGACGGTGTCTCGACGCTTGCACTCGCCGTTGTCGCGATGACCGCGGTGACCCGAGAGTTGGCGGGAACCCCGCTGCGAGCCGTATTTCCCGTGCACAGCCGCTTCGACGACAAATGGCATGACTCAGTCGGATGGTTCATCACTAATTCGGTACTTGAGTCTGCGGTCGCCGAGCCGCTCGCCGCGGCGGCCGCGGTCAAAGAGGCCGTACAGCTTGGCGCATGGCCCCTCGCGGACGTCCTGGCTCCATGGGGCGGCATGCCGGTAGCTCCCGGGATGTTCGCGATCTCCTGGCTGGACCTGCGCAGGCTGCCTGTGCGAATCGATTCCGTCGGACTCGACGCCCAGTACGTGAGCGCGACAATCGACACGGACGGCGTCATGCTGTGGTTCATCCTGGACGACACCGGGTTGCATTTGAGGTGCCGCTATCCTGACACCGTTGAGGCCCGGATCAGCGTCGGCGGATGGCTTGATCTTCTGGTCGCTCGCTTGCAGTCAGATGCGCGGTCCTCGGTTCGAGGACTTCTGCGCGTGGCTGGTCGGACCTTCAGGCTGGAACGGGCGAGACGCGATGATGTTAAAGCCATCGCCGCGCTGCTGTCGGATGATCAGTTCGGTCCGGATCGGGAGTGCGCCGAGCTCGAGCGATACGAGGCGGCCTACAACCTGGTTGTTCGCGACAGCTCCAACTATCTGGGGGTTGTCCGCAATGATTCCGATTGCATTGTTGCCACGATGCAATTGACCGTCATTCCAGGACTTTCCCGGGGTGGTTCTTCCCGACTACAGATCGAAGGACTTCGAGTTGCTGCCGCGGAACGTTCACAGGGCTTGGGTGCCGCGATGCTTGAGTGGGCCCACAATTTTGGCCGTGCGCGTGGGGCGCAACTAGCACAAGTGACCACCGACGAAGCACGGGAACGGGCCCGAGCCTTCTACACCCGGCTCGGGTATCGGACGGCACACGTCGGGCTGAAACGGCGTATATAGGCACCTCGCCTGCGCGTCGTTGGTGGGTTCGGCGTGACTGCGGTTCCAGCCCTGCGACCGACGGCAGCCGTTTTACACGTTCCAGTGGTAGTGCCCGTTCTTGTCGGCGCCCTTGCCGCCGCAGACGTAGCTCCGGCCATTTGCCGCAATCCCTTGCATGCCGACGTCGGCATTAGGGCAAAAGGCTCCGGGGATTATCCCTTGGACCGTGTTCGGCGCTGCGGGCGGCTGGGCAGCGGGACCAGGGTCTGCGGGCGCCGCCGGTGCGGCTGGTACAGCAGGCGCCGGCGCCGGTACTGCGGGTGCCGGTGCAGCCGGGGCTGGTGCGGCGGGCGCTGGTGCGGCGGGCGCTGGTACGACGGCGACCGGCGTCGCCGACGGCGGAGCAGCGGCCGCCGTCGTGGGGGCCTCAGGAGAAGGCGACGACGAAGAAAATGCCGCATTGACGCTTTCGCTTGGCGACGCCGTAACCGTGGCCACCGCTGATTCGCTTGGCAAGTGGCGCACTTCCGACGCCGGTGCGCCGCACGCGGCCAGCGCCAAGCCGACGATTGCGCCGATGACGGCACGCTGAATGGAACGGGTTGAGACCATGATTCCCCCAAATAGGCCAGTGAATTGAGAAAAGACTAGGCCTGCATACGGGGGAAAGCGAGACTAACCGGCTGTTTTTGGGAACCAGACGACGGTGGCGCGCTCGCCGTCGTCGGACACTCCGGCAGGTTCATCGCCAAGCGGTTGGCCGTGCGCCAATCCGGACCATTGGTACTCTCCGCCTGGGTGAATCTCCGGGAAATCCGATACCTCGCCCTCGCTGCGTTCCTTGTCGCGGGGACCGCCCTCATAAGTGAATTTCTCGCCCATGCACCTCAACGTAGCCCCCGGGGCGAGGCCTGGATACCCCCTCCACCCTGCCAGCGGCCCATGCGGACCCACGCCGGAGTTCCTGCCCCGAAGGGTTCAGTGATGGAGAATTAACTGACATAAGCCCCGAATCGCCTTGAATCGGGGCCTATGTCATGTTGCCTTGGATCAAGAAACCACTTGGACGTCCTTGAATGATTGCATCTCGATAACAAACTTTACCGGCGGGAAACTTTCGACCCAAACATCCGTTCCGGGCGCTAGGCTACTGCTCATGTGAGACGAGCCACAAGCCTGCTGAGGGGGTTGTGGCAGTCTGCCGGAGTCAACAGCGCCGGCTTTTTCCACTCAAAAAAATAGGAGGCGGAATGCGTTTCGGACGTACTTCCAAAGCAGTGGGTATTGCGGCAATCGCCGTGATGGCACTGAGCGCCTGTGCCGGCAATTCCGGTGGCAATACCCCATCCACCGGAGCAGCTGCCAAGACGGGTGGCACGGCCACTGTGGTCGAGGTCAACGCTTTCAACACGTTCAACCCCAACACAGCCGATGGCAACACTGATATCAACTCCAAGATCAGCTACGCAACGCACTCGGGCTTCTACTACATCGACAACAAGCTGAACGTCGTTCACAACGACAAGTTCGGCACGATGGAGAAGGTCTCGGACAACCCGCTGACCGTCAAGTACACCATTAACGATGGCGTGAAGTGGTCTGACGGCACTCCGGTTTCCGCAGCTGACCTCCTCTTGCAGTGGGCAGCCTTCTCCGGTTACTACGACGACGCCGACACCAAGGCCAAGACGGGTACGTCCTACTTCTCTTACGCCGGTGACAACACCGGCTTGAGCCTGACGGACTTCCCGGAGATCAGCAACAACAACAAGACCCTCACGCTCAAGTACTCCAAGCCGTTCGCCGACTGGGAGATCGTGCTGGGTGGTCCCGGCATTGACGTTCCTGCACACGTCCTTGCCCAGAAGGCTGGCCTGAAGGACACCCAGGCCCTGATTGACTTCTTCAAGAGCAAGCCGCGCGGAAACCCCAAGGCGCCACTTCCGACGGACCCGAAGCTGAAGGCAATGTCGGACATGTGGAACACCGGCTTCGATACGAAGACGCTTCCCGCGGACCCGACCCTGTTCCTCTCCAACGGCCCTTACATCGTGAAGAGCATGAACCAGGACCAGTCCCTCACCATGGTCCGGAACAAGGACTACAACTGGGGGCCGACTCCGAACCTTGACGAAATCACCGTCCGGTACATCGGTTCGGCACCGGCCCAGGTCCAAGCCCTCAAGAACGGCGAGGCGGACATCATTGCCCCGCAGGCTTCCGCTGACACTCTCGACCAGTTGAAGGCACTCTCCAGCCAGGGCGTTACCGTCGACCAGGGCAACCAGTTGGCCTTCGACCACCTGGACCTGAACTTCTCGGGCCCGCTGGCCGACCAGAATGTGCGTACCGCCTTCATGAAGACCGTGCCCCGCAAGGACATCGTCAACAAGATCATCGGCAAGCTTGACCCGAACGCGAAGCCGCTGGATTCCCAGATCTTCGTACCCCAGCAGGCTGCGTACGCTGATTCCGCCAAGAACAACGGCTCCTCGGCCTTCCAGGACGTGGACATTGATGGTGCCAAGAAGCTCCTGAACGGTGCTACTCCGGAAATCCGCATCATGTACAACAAGGACAACCCGAACCGTGTTGACGCCTTCTCGCTGATCCGCGAATCCGCCACCAAGGCCGGCTTCAAGATCGTCGACGGCGGCCTGGGCGCCTCTGACTGGGGCAAGGCCTTGGGCAAGGGCGGCTATGACGCCACCATCTTCGGTTGGATCAACCCGGGTGTCGGCGTGTCCGGTGTTCCGCAGATCTTCAAGACCGACGGTGGAAACAACTTCAACCAGTTCAGCAACACCGACGCGGACAAGCTGATGGAGCAGCTCGTGGTCACTACGGACCGCAGCAAGCAGGATGACCTCCAGAAGCAGATCGACAAGAAGATCTGGGACAGCTCCTATGGTCTTCCGCTCTTCCAGTCAGTGAACGTGGACGCCTACAGCGACCGCATCACCGGCGTGAAGCTCATGCCGAACCAGACGGGCGTTTGGTGGAACTTCTGGGAGTGGGCTCAGAAGTAAACCTTGCTCGCTGAGCTAAATTACCTGCCAAGGCGCCGGGACCGACGTATCATGGTCCCGGCGCCTTGGTTGGTGCACCGGCATATTGTCTGCTTCCCACAACCTCATCCAGGGAACGGGCACGATTCTGCGATGGGCGCCGGCGAACCCGGGCCTGGATTTCGAGGTTCCTCACCATGTTGACCTATATAGTCCGGCGGTTGATTACCGCCGCGTTCATTCTTCTCGGGGCATCGTTCCTGGTGTATCTCCTGACAGCGTCGTCCGGAGATCCCCTGGCCGAGTTCCGGGCCAGCAGCGCGCCGAACCGGCAAGCGCTGATGGATGCCCGCATCGATCTGCTTGACCTCAACACGCCACCGCCATTGCGCTACTTCAAGTGGCTCGGCGGTGCGGCCCAATGCATTGTGCCGTTCGGAAACGCCTGCAACCTCGGCAAGAACATCGCCGGGCAGCCCATTACCGAAGCTCTCGGCTTTGCCCTGGTTCAAACGCTCACGCTCGTCACGGGCGCTACGATCCTGGCCATCCTGATCGGCATTTCCCTCGGCATCGTCACAGCACTCCGCCAGTACAGCGCGCTGGACTACGGCGTGACGTTCATGGCGTTCCTTTTCTTCTCGCTGCCGATCTTCTGGGTTGCCGTCCTGCTGAAGGAATTCGGCGCCATCGGCTTCAACGACTTCCTTCGAAATCCGGAAATACCGCCGACCGTCGCTTTGGGGATCGGTGCCGTCCTTGGCGTTATCGGCGCCGTGGTTGTCGGCGGCGCGGCCAAACGCCGGCTCATCGTCGGCGGGTCGGTCTTTGTGGCCGTCTCCCTCATCCTTTTCTATTTCTCCCTCACGCAGTGGTTCCGCAATCCCGGTTTGGGCCCTGTCGTCATTGCCATTCTTGGAGTGGGAATTGCCTTCGGAGTCACCGTCCTGGTTTCAGGACTCAAGAACCGCAAGGCCCTCCAGTCAAGCCTGATCGTGGTGGGCATCGGCGTGATCGCCTACTTCGCGGTCCAACCGTTGCTCAACGATGCGACCGGGCTCATGATTTTCCTGCTTGCCATCGCCACCATCCTTGTTGGACTGGCGGTCGGGTACTTCATGGGCGGCTACGACCGCGGGCAGTCAATGCGTGCCGCCGCGATCACCGCTTTCCTGGTGGGAGCGCTCGTTGTGATGGACCGCTTCATGCAAGCGTGGCCGTCGTACTTCAACAACAGCAGGGTTCGCGGACGCCCCATCGCCACCATCGGTGCAGGAACCCCGAACATTCAGGGTGACTTCTGGATCATGTCCACCGACACGCTGACCCACCTCGTGTTGCCAACCATCGCCCTCATCCTGGTGTCCCTGGCCAGCTACACGCGATTCACGCGCTCGTCGATGCTGGAAATCATGAACATGGACTACATCCGGACGGCGCGGGCCAAGGGCCTGAGCGAACGGTCCGTGATCATGGGCCACGCATTCAGGAACGCCCTGATACCGATCGCAACGATCGTAGCCTTCGATATCGGCGCGTTGATCGGTGGCGCAGTCATCACGGAATCGGTGTTTTCCGTCCGTGGCATGGGCTTCCTGTTCATTGACGGACTGCAACGCTCGGACGTGAACCCGGTTATGGGTGTCTTCCTGTGCGTTGCCATCACCGCAATGGTCTTCAACCTCGTAGCGGACCTCGCGTACTCCGCTCTCGACCCACGCGTAAGGATCAAAGCATGAGCCAGCCAACCCAAGAGGAAGAAATCCTGGCACAACAGGCGCTTGCCGAAGCCGCAGGCGCCGAGGCCGGCAGCGAAGCAACCGGAGGCCTCAGCCAAGGCCAGATTGTCCGCAAACGGTTCTTTGGCCACACCGGAGCCCTGATCGGGCTCGCAGTGTTCGCCGCGATCTTCCTGCTCGCCTTCACTTCCGTGGGTGCCTTCGGCATACCCGGGTGGTGGAAGTACAACCACACGGATGTTTCGCCCCTCGTCAATGATGGCGTCCCTACGTCGTCGTTGTGGCCCCTGGCTTGGGGCGAGCACCCGTTCGGCCAGGACCGGATTGGCCGCGACCTGTTTGCCATGACCATGCGCGGCGCCCAGCAGTCCATCACCGTCATGGTCCTGATTGGTGCCATCGCGGGGGCGGTCGGCGCAATCGTCGGTGGCCTTGCCGGCTATTTCCGCGGCTGGGTGGAAGCCATCCTGATGCGCCTCACCGACGTCATCATCATCATCCCGGTGTTGCTCCTCGCGGCCGTGGTTGGCCAGATTGCCAACCGCAGGGATGAAGGCAGCTGGATTGCAAGCTTTGCTTCCAACAACGGCGTCGTCATTCTCGGCGTCTTCCTCGGCTTCGTCCTCTGGGTGGGCCTCGCCCGCCTGGTCCGCGGAGAGTTCCTGACCCTGCGCGAGCGGGAGTTCGTGGACGCAGCCAGGATCTCCGGAGCGTCGAACGCAAGGATCATCTTCAAGCACATCCTCCCCAACGCCGTCGGTGTGTTGATCGTTAACGTGACCCTGACGATGTCCGCGGCGATCCTGCTGGAGACCGCCCTCAGCTACCTGGGCCTCGGGGTGAAGGCTCCCGACACTTCGCTGGGCCTGTTGGTTGCCCAGAACCAGGAAGCCTTCGCCACACGGCCGTGGCTGTTCTGGTTCCCCGGCCTGTTCATCATCCTCATCTGCCTGAGCATCAACTTCATCGGTGACGGCCTGCGGGACGCCTTCGATCCGCGGCAGAAGAAGTTCAAAGCGAAGAGCGCCGTCGAAACCACAAGCCACTCCAGCACGACGGCGCCGGTTGCCGATGCCTCGAAAGGCAGCTGAGTGCGACCTGTCCGGGAAAACCTCCTACAGGAAGACCGCCCAGTAACTGGCCGCGGCCAGGACCACCGTGGCCGCTATCCGGAACCATCCGACGGCGACCGTCACCAGGGCGTCCTCGGCCCGGCCGGGTTCCACGCGGCCGGCCTCCACGAGGTCCTGCCAGCGGGTGCGGACGAGGACTGCAGCGGCACCGGAATCGGTGTTCTTGAGGTCCCCGGGGCGAACCGAGCTGCCGGGGCCGTACGTGGTGCCCGGGAGTCCTTTGAGGTGTTCGGGGCGGGCATTGCGCCCGCCCCAGATTCCCGGTGCGGGAGCAGCCCACGCCGGGTACTTCTTGCGCGGCGTCACCAGCGTGAGGGCGTAGCGGGTATCAACTTGCACCAGTGCGTCCCAAGGAACATCGATGGTCCGGTAGGGATTCTCCAGCGCGACGCCGGAATCCCGGACCACCACCACCGGGCGCCAGAAGAGCAACCAGCCAAGGAACGCTACGAAGAGCAGGGGAGCGGCTCCCGGAAGGGCCCGCGGCCCGCCTGCCACAAGCGTGACCACCACTCCGAAAACCGCAACGGCCCAGCAGATCCAAGCAAACAACTTGCTGGTGCGGGCCTTGAAGATTTCGACATTTCCGGCATACGGCTCTCTGCTCATGCCCCTAATAATTCAGGATTCCGGGCTACTTCACTAATCACCCCTTGGAGGGTGGCCCGGGTGGAAGGGAAGACCCAACATGACTGACAACGCCAGCCCCGAACCGGAGGCTACCCAGCTCGAAACCGAGTCGGACAGGAGCACGCGCGGGGCCATGGTCCTGGAAGTACGCGATCTCAGCGTCGACTTCGGCGTAGACAAGAAATGGGTTCCTGCGGCCATCGGACTGAACTACGAGGTCAGGGCCGGCGAGGTCCTCGCCATCGTCGGTGAGTCCGGTTCCGGCAAGAGCGCCAGCTCCATGGCCCTGCTCGGCTTGCTGCCCAGCAACAGCCGCGTTCGGGGAAGTGTGAAGCTTTCGGGCAAGGAATTGCTCGGCGAAAAGTCGGGCAACATCCGCGAGGTCCGGGGCAAGGACGTCGCCGTGATCTTCCAGGAGCCCATGACCGCGCTCAACCCTGTGTACACCGTGGGTGCGCAGATCGTCGAGACGCTCCGGCTGCACAACTCGATCTCCCCGGATGAAGCAAGGCAGCGGGCCGTGCGCATGCTCGAGCTGGTGGAACTTCCGGATCCGGAGAAGGCATTCAAGTCCTATCCGCACCAGCTCTCCGGCGGCCAGCGGCAACGGGCCATGATCGCGCAGTCATTGTCCTGCGATCCCAAGCTCCTGATCGCAGACGAACCCACTACTGCGTTGGACGTGACGGTCCAGGCCGAAATACTGGATCTGATGCGCAACCTGCGCAACAAGCTGGACAGCGCAATCGTCCTGATCACGCACGACATGGGCGTGGTGGCAGACCTCGCCGACCGGATCGCAGTGATGCGCAAGGGCGTCATCGTGGAGAGCGGCACTGCGCAACAGATCTTCAGCAACCCGCAGCACGAATACACGCAGGCTCTTCTGGCCGCCGTTCCCCACCTGGGACAGGGGGCGGACAGCACCGACGTCGACGTTACCGCGGCATTGGCCGCGGCAACCCACGCCGAGCTGGAATCGGTCGATCACGACGAGCTGGTCCGCCGGGAGCGCGAGAACCAGACTGCTTTGAAGGCAGCGGCGGAAGAAGCGTCCAGGCCCAAGGGTGAACCGGTGCTTGAGCTGGTCGACGTGGCCATCGAGTACCCCAAGCAGGGCAGGGTTCCGGCGTTCCGTGCTGTCGAGGGGGCCAATCTCGTGATCTACCCCGGTCAGGTGGTGGGTCTCGTCGGGGAGTCCGGTTCGGGCAAAACGACCATTGGACGCGCCGCCGTCGGGCTCTTGCCCGTAGCCGAAGGCAGCATGCGGGTGGTGGGGCAGGACATTTCCGCCGCCAAGCGCAATGGAAAGCAACTGCACCAAGTGCGGCGCGACATCGGCATGGTGTTCCAGGATCCGTCGTCGTCGTTGAACCCTCGGCTGCCCATCGGTGAGAGCATCGGCGAGCCGATGTTCCTAGCGGGGGTGGCGAAGGGCGTCAATCTGCAGAAACGGATTGAGACCCTTCTGGACCAGGTGGAACTGCCGCGCGGCTACCGCAACCGGTATCCGCATGAATTGTCAGGCGGCCAGAAGCAGCGCGTCGGCATTGCCCGGGCGCTGTCGCTGCAGCCCAAGCTCATGGTCGCGGATGAGCCGACGTCGGCGCTGGACGTTTCGGTGCAGGCAAAGGTCCTGGAACTCTTCCAGAACCTGCAGAGGGAGCTGGGGTTCGCGTGCTTGTTCGTCACGCACGACCTCGCCGTGGTTGATGTGCTCGCGGACCGGATCTGCGTGATGCAGCGAGGCCGGATCGTGGAGCAAGGCACCCGGGAACAGATCCTCCGCAATCCGCAGGAGCCCTACACGCAGAGGCTGCTGGCCGCGGTGCCGCTTCCGGACCCCGAGAAGCAGCGCGAGCGTCGGGAACTGCGCGCGCAGCTCATGGCGGCGGGCATCGAGTAGCAATCCGGAGGCGTTCCCGGCGGCACGAACCGACCGGCGCAACCGCAAGAGAGTCTCCGTCGCCATAGGCGGCGGGGGCTCTTTTTCGTGGGTGTTCTTGTGTTTGTTTGAGGCGCCGGGTGTGTCTGTTGTACCCCTTTGGGGTGCCATAAATAGCCCAACATTCCGGGGAAAATCAGGGATCAGGCATGTCGAGTCTAGCAACGCAGGGCTCATTGCGTGAAATGACTGCTTCATTTACGTGAAATGACTGCTTCATTACTAAAACTGTCAACTGCACACTTCGTTCTTCACGCCAATGGGATTCCATATTTCGGACAAGCTGTGGTTAGGATTACACATCCATGTAGGCCGCGTCACAGGATATTTCTGTGCCTGGCCCCGGGGGCAGCTATGAGTTGCCCTGACCCATCCCCCTGAATCCCTAGGAGGCGGAATGCGTTTTTCGCGCACTTCCAAAGCTCTTGGCTTGCTGGCAGTCGCCGCACTTGCCCTCACCGGATGCGGCAGCGCCGGCGCCGGAAGCAGTGCAGCAACCGCTGCCGGCGATCCGAACAAAATCATCACCGCATACAGCAATGAACCCCAGCACCCCCTGCTCCCGTCCAACACCAACGAGGTGTACGGTGGCCGCGTTGTCGACCTCCTGTTCGAAGGCCTGACCAGCTACGACGCCAATGGCAAGTCCGTGAACGCACTCGCGGAGTCCATTGACACGACTGACGGCCAGAACTACACCATCAAGGTCAAGAAGGGCGCCAAGTTCACCAACGGCGAGGCAGTTACTGCCAAGAGCTTTGTTGACGCTTGGAACTTCGCAGCCCTGAGCACCAACGCCCAGGCCAGCAGCAGCTTCTTCGAATCCATCGAAGGCTACGACGCAGTCAGCGCCGTAAAGACGACCAAGGGCGCGGACGGCAAGTCAACGTCGACTCCCGCACCGACCGCCCAGACGATGTCCGGCCTCGTGCTGAAGGACGATTCGACCATCACGGTCAAGCTGGCCCAGCCGGAAGCCGACTGGCCGCAGCGCCTCGGCTACTCCGCCTTCATGCCGCTTCCGGCTGACGCCCTGAAGGACCCGAAGGCCTTCGGCGAAAACCCCATCGGCAACGGCCCGTACAAGATGGCCGCGAAGGGTGCCTGGCAGCACGACAGCCAGATTGCCCTCGTCAAGAACCCTGACTACCAGGGCAACCGTATGGCCAAGAACGGTGGCGTGACCTTCAAGTTCTACACCGACCCGGCTCCGGCTTACACGGACGTCCAGGCCAACAACCTTGACGTGACCGACGTCCTGCCGACGAACGCCCTGAAGACCTACACCACGGACTTCCCGGACCACAACCTGAACAAGGCTTACGCAGGCAACGCGACCCTGAACATCCCGAACTACCTGCCTGAGTTCCAGGGACCGGCCGGCCAGCTGCGTCGCCAGGCCATCTCCATGGCGATCAACCGCGATGAGATCACCAAGGTCGTCTTCAACGGCACCCGCATCCCGGCGAAGGACTTCACGTCGCCGTCCATCGACGGCTACAACGACAACGTGGCCGGCTCCGACGTCCTGAAGTTCGACGCCGCGAAGGCCAAGGACCTCTGGTCGAAGGCAAACGCCATGAGCCCGTGGCCCGCCGGCAAGGTTCTCCAGCTCGCGTACAACACCGATGGTGGCAACAAGGAATGGATTGACGCTGTTGCCAACAACCTGAAGAACAACCTCGGCATCCAGGCAGAAGGCCAGCCGTTTGCGAAGTTCGCAGAGATCCTGAACCTCCGCACGGCGAAGACCCTCCCGGGCTTCACCCGCGCAGGCTGGCAGGCAGACTACCCGTCGCTGTACAACTTCCTCGGCCCGCTGCTGAAGACCGGTGCCAGCGCCAACTACGAGGGTTACAGCAACCCTGACTTCGACAAGCTGCTGACCGAGGGCCTTGCATCCAAGTCCACGGACGACGCCAACAAGAAGTTCACCCAGGCACAGGAAATCCTCTTCAAGGACCTTCCGAACCTGCCCTTGTGGTACCAGGCCCGCCAGGCCGTATGGAGCCAGAACGTCAGCAACGTCGACTCCGGCTGGAACGGCGTCCTGCTGTACTACAACATCACCGCAAAATAGTCCTTCTGGACTTGTTCCAAGCTCGTTAGCGTATGGGGGTCCGGCCACAAACCGGGCCCCCATGCCTTGATTCGGCACGAAAGCTGTCCCCAATGAATCCCTATATTTCCAAGAGCGTCCAGGAACCGTTGCTGTGACCCAGTACATCCTCCGGCGTTTGCTGCAGGTCATCCCCGTGTTCCTGGGAACCACCCTGCTCGTGTACTTCATGGTCTTTGCCCTCCCGGGCGACCCCATCCGCGCCCTGTTCGGCGACCGGCCGCCCAGCGAGTCCGTCATTGCCGCGCTGCGCCAGCAATACAACCTCGACCAGCCGTTCTGGGTCCAGTACGGGCTGTTCCTCAAGAACCTCTTCACCTTCAACCTAGGGGTGGACTTCACCGGCCAGCCAATCGCCGCCACCCTTGGCCGCGTTTTCCCGGTCACCGCCATGCTCGCGGTCGAGGCCCTTGCCATCCAGGCCGTCTTCGGAGTGGCCTTCGGCCTGATTGCCGGCCTGCGCAAGGGGAAGATCTTCGACTCCACCGTGCTGGTCGCTTCCCTCGTCGTCATTGCCGTCCCGACGTTCGTCCTGGGCTTCGTGCTCCAGCTCGTCGTTGGCGTGCAGCTCGGCTGGGCCAAGCCGACCGTTGGATCCAACGCGGATTGGGGCACCCTGATCCTTCCGGCGACGGTTCTTGGCCTCGTGTCCTTTGCCTACGTGCTGCGCCTGACCCGCGCCTCGGTCATTGAAAACATGAACGCCGACTACGTCCGCACCGCAACCGCAAAAGGCCTTTCCCGCCCCCGCGTGGTCCTGGCCCACATCCTGCGAAACTCCATGATCCCCGTGGTCACCTACCTGGGCGCGAACCTGGGTGGCTTGATGGGCGGCGCGATCGTCACCGAAGGCATCTTCAACGTGCCCGGCGTCGGCCAAAAGCTCTACCAAGCCGTGATCCGCAGCGAAGGCCCCACCGTCGTCGCCATTGTCAGCGTGTTGGTACTGGTCTTCGTTGCCGCCAACCTGTTGGTCGACCTCCTCTACGCCTGGCTTGACCCCAGGATTCGCTATGAAAAGTAGATCCGATATGAAAAGTAACCGTCAGATCGAGCACTACGTTGCCCCTATCGACGAGACACCGCTGCTCGCGACCGATACCCTCAAGGTCGACGCAGCACCCCTGAGCCTGTGGGCTGATGCCTGGCGGAAGCTCCGCCGTCGGCCGCTCTTCATCATCTCGGCGCTCATGATTCTCCTGCTCCTCGTCGTCGCGTTCTTCCCGGGCCTGTTCACACAGACAGCCCCGAACGACAACTGTCAGCTGGCCGACTCCCTCGGGGGTCCCTCGGCCGGCCATCCCCTGGGATTCACCTTCCAGGGCTGCGACATCTACTCCCGCGTCATCCACGGCACGCAGGCATCCTTGACCGTCGGCGTCGTCTCCGTCATCTTCGTGCTGATCATCGGAGTTACGCTCGGCGCGCTGGCCGGCTTCTTCGGCGGCTGGGTTGACACCGTCATTGCCCGCATCGGCGACATCTTCTTCGCCTTGCCTTTGGTCCTCGGCGCACTGGTAGTCACCCAGCTCCCGTTCTTCCGCGAGAACAAGAGCGTCTTCACGGTGGTCATGGTCATCGTGATGCTCGGCTGGCCCCAAATGGCCCGCATCACCCGCGGCGCGGTGATCGAGGTCCGCAACGCGGATTTCGTCACCGCCGCACGCTCACTCGGCGTCTCCAAGATCGGCACGCTGGTCCGGCACGTCGTACCGAACGCGCTTGCGCCGATCATCGTGCTGGCCACCATGGAGCTTGGCGTCTTCATCGTGACGGAAGCAACGCTGTCCTTCCTCGGCATTGGCCTGCCCGGCAGCATCATGTCCTGGGGTAACGACATTTCCGCAGCGAAGGACACGTTGCGCACCAACCCCGAGGTGCTGATGTTCCCCGCAACCGCACTGTCCATCACGGTCCTGAGCTTCATCATGCTTGGCGACGCGCTGCGTGACGCCCTTGATCCCAAGAGCCGCAAGCGATGAAGGAGGCAATCATGTCAACGTCCAACATCACCATCGACGAAGCCGGATCCGAAGAGCGTCCGCTCCTGGAAATCCGTGACCTCGCCATCTCCTTCCAGACGGCGAGCGGCGAATTCCAGGCCGTCAAGAACGCGCACCTGACCATCATGCCCGGCGAGACCGTCGCCATTGTGGGGGAGTCCGGTTCGGGAAAGTCGACGACGGCGCTTGCCGCCATCGGCCTCCTGCCGGAGAATGGCAGGGTTTCCGGCGGGCAGATCCTGCTCGACGGCGAGGACATTTCCCATGCACCGGAACGGCGCATGATCGAGCTGCGTGGCAACACGATCGGCATGGTTCCGCAGGATCCGATGTCCAACCTGAACCCGGTCTGGAAGATCGGCTACCAGGTGCGCGAAACACTTCGCGCCAACGGCAAGCCCAGCGGTCCTGCCGACGTCGCCCGCGTCCTGGGGGAAGCCGGCCTGCCGGACTCCGCTCGCCGCGCCAAGCAGTACCCGCACGAATTCTCCGGCGGCATGCGCCAGCGTGCCCTGATCGCCATCGGCCTGTCCTGCCAGCCCCGCCTCCTGATCGCGGATGAGCCGACGTCGGCCCTGGACGTGACCGTGCAGCGGCAGATCCTGGACCACCTCGAAACCATGACGGCGGAACTCGGTACGGCTGTCTTGCTCATCACCCACGATCTTGGCCTTGCTGCCGAGCGCGCGGACAAAGTGGTGGTCATGTACCGCGGCAACGTGGTGGAGGCTGGTCCTTCGCTCGAATTGCTCCGCAACCCGCAACACCCCTACACCCAGCGGTTGGTGGCCTCGGCCCCGTCCCTCGCTTCCAGGCGTATCCAGGCTGCCAAGGCCGAGGGAATCCAGACCGAAGAACTCCTGGCGCCCACCGACGTCGTGGCCGAAAAGGCGTTGTCCGACGACGTCCTGAAGGTCGAGAGCCTCAGCAAGATCTTCAAGCTGCGCTCAGGAGTGGGCAAGGCAACGGACTTCAAAGCGGTGGACAACGTCTCGTTCAACGTCAAACGCGGGACGACGACGGCGATCGTGGGGGAGTCGGGTTCCGGCAAGTCCACCGTGGCCCAGATGGTCCTCAACCTGCTTGCACCGACGTCGGGCCGGATCGTGTTCGACGGCGTGGACACTTCCACCCTGAACAGCCGGGAGATCTTCAAGTTCCGGCGCCGCGTTCAGCCGATTTTCCAGGACCCGTACGGTTCGCTTGACCCGATGTACAACATCTTCAGGACCATCGAGGAACCGCTCCGGACCCACAAGATCGGTGACAAGGTCAGCCGCGAGAAAAAGGTCCGGGAACTCCTGGACCAGGTGGCGCTGCCGCAGTCCACGATGCAGCGGTACCCGAACGAACTCTCCGGCGGCCAAAGGCAGCGTGTCGCGATCGCGCGGGCGCTGGCCCTCGACCCCGAAGTGATCATCTGCGACGAGGCGGTCTCCGCCCTCGACGTCTTGGTTCAGGCCCAGGTACTGAACCTCCTGGCCGAGCTGCAGTCCAATCTTGGTCTGACGTACCTGTTCATCACGCACGACCTCGCCGTCGTGCGGCAGATCGCTGACCATGTCTGCGTGATGCAGAAGGGCAAGCTCGTGGAGACGGGCAGCACCGACGACGTCTTCGATTCGCCGCAGCAGGACTACACCAAGGCCCTGCTTAACGCGATCCCGGGTGCCAGCCTCATGCTGCCGCCCGTGGTGGCCTGACGGGTTTGACGCCCGTCTGCTAAGCGCCAGTTTGGCGGGTAGAAGAGCCGGTACCACTTCCGTGGGGGGAAGTGGTCCCGGCTCTTTTGCTGTTTCCGGCGCGTCTCGGAGCTCGCTGCCCATTGTGATGAAGGGCACAATTCGGCGGCCTGGAGGGTGATTTTTAGGCCAATAAATACCACAGCGCTTAGACTCTAGGAAGGTGCCCTGTGTCAAAGGGGCTAATCCGTCGTGCGTTCCGGTTGGAAATGTCGCGATACAACAGCTGACTTCACCACTGAATCGAGCCATTACGCATGTCTGAAACCACCACCAACACCGCCGCGGCCACTGCATCGCGCAGTGATCTGCGCAACGTCGCGATTGTGGCCCACGTTGACCACGGCAAGACCACCCTGGTCGACGCCATGCTCAAGCAGACCAACTCCTTCGCCGAGCACAACCACCTGGAAGACCGCGTCATGGACTCCGGTGACCTGGAGCGCGAAAAGGGCATCACCATCCTCGCCAAGAACACCACGGTTGCCTACAACGGCCCGTCGTCCAATGGCGAGACCATCACCATCAACGTGATCGACACCCCCGGCCACGCCGACTTCGGTGGCGAGGTTGAGCGCGGCCTGTCCATGGTTGACGGCGTGGTCCTCCTGGTTGACGCTTCCGAAGGTCCGCTGCCGCAGACCCGCTTTGTGCTCCGCAAGGCCCTTGCCGCCCACCTGCCCGTCATCCTGCTGGTCAACAAGACCGACCGCCCCGACGCCCGCATCGAAGAGGTTGTCCACGAGTCCATGGACCTGCTCCTCGGCCTGGCCTCCGACCTCGCGGACGAAGTTCCGGACCTGGACCTCGACAAGATCCTCGAAGTACCCGTGGTCTACGCCGCAGCGAAGGTCGGCCGCGCCTCCCTCGAGCAGCCGGCTGACGGCTCGGCCCCGGATAACGAAGATCTCGAACCCCTCTTCAAGGCGATCATCGAGCACATTCCGGCGCCGACCTACAACCCGAACGGTGTCCTTCAGGCGCACGTCACCAACCTGGACGCTTCCCCGTTCCTCGGCCGCCTCGCCCTCCTGCGCATCTACAACGGCACCCTCCGTAAGGGCCAGACCGTCGCTTGGGCGCGCGCCAACGGCGAGCTGAAGAACGTCAAGATCACCGAGCTCCTGGCCACCAAGGCCCTTGACCGCGTGCCGGCGGAGTCCGCCGGCCCGGGCGAGATTGTTGCTGTTGCCGGCATCGAGGAAATCACCATCGGTGAGACCCTGACCGACGCCGAGAACCCGCAGCCGCTGCCCCTCATCACGGTGGATGACCCCGCGATCTCCATGACCATCGGTATCAACACCTCTCCGCTGGCCGGCAAGGTCAAGGGCGCGAAGGTCACAGCCCGCCAGGTGAAGGATCGCCTGGACAAGGAACTGATCGGTAACGTCTCCATCAAGGTTCTGCCTACCGAGCGTCCGGACGCCTGGGAAGTCCAGGGCCGTGGCGAGCTCGCACTGGCCATCCTCGTGGAGCAGATGCGACGCGAAGGCTTCGAACTGACGGTCGGCAAGCCGCAGGTTGTCACCCGGACTGTTGACGGCAAGATTCACGAGCCGATGGAACACATGACCATCGACGTGCCCGAAGAGTACCTCGGTGCGGTCACGCAGCTCATGGCCGCGCGCAAGGGCCGCATGACCAACATGGCCAACCACGGTACCGGCTGGTGCCGCATGGAATTCATCGTTCCTGCTCGCGGCCTCATCGGCTTCCGTACCAAGTTCCTCACGGACACCCGTGGCGCCGGCATCGCTTCCTCGATCTCCGAGGGCTACGAGCCGTGGGCCGGCCCCATCGAATACCGCACCAACGGTTCGATGGTTGCCGACCGCGCCGGCGTCGTCACCCCCTTCGCGATGATCAACCTGCAGGAACGCGGCTCCTTCTTCGTGAAGCCCACGTCCGAGGTCTACGAAGGCATGATCGTCGGCGAGAACTCGCGCGCTGATGACATGGACGTCAACATCACCAAGGAAAAGAAGCTCACCAACATGCGTGCTGCTTCCTCCGACACCTTCGAGAACCTGACGCCGCCGCGCGACCTGACCCTCGAAGAGTCCCTCGAATTCGCCCGCGAAGACGAGTGCGTTGAGGTGACCCCGGATTCCATCCGCATTCGCAAGGTGATCCTGGACGCCAACGAGCGCGCCAAGGCTACCCGCGCACGCGCCAAAGTCTGATCCTGCGCTGATTGCGTACTGACGCACTGAACGGATTGACGCATTGAATAAGGGAGCCACCGGAACGGTACGCGGCATCGCCGCGGCTGTTCCGGTGGCTCTTTTTGCTGCCGTTGCAGGCACCGCACTGCACCGGCAGACGCTCCTCGTTGCCGGCGTCGACGTCTATTGGGGCACCGCGGCAGCATTGCTCCTGCTCGCCTCGCTCCAGCTCCTGCTGGGCGCGTGGTCGCGGTCTTTGCTCCCGACGGCGGTAGCGGGCATTCTTTGTTACGCGACCGTAGGCCTGCTGTCCGCGGGCGGAACCGGCAAGCAGCTGATCGTCGCGGATGTGCCTGGAAATGTGTGGGTCTACGGGAACGCAGGGATCACGTTTGTCATGCTCTTGTGGTGCCGGCGCTACCGGCGTAGGTCGCGCGGCTAGCTAATCTGCGCTCGGGTCCCGGTGGTGGGCGATCAAGAGCGAGGTGGCCTCGCCGTCGTCGTCTGCCGGAAGCCGCATGTATTCTTCGACGACCGCCCGTAACTTGCCCATCATTTCCTGCTGCCGTGCTGCGTTGAACTTGACGCCAAGCCGCCAGATTTCGATGTCCTCGGGTGCGAGTCCGCGGGTTTCCTGGACGAATGTTTCGATCAGGATCGGGGAAATATCGTTGACGGGTGTGCTCCAGGAGGCGCGTGTGGCGATATATGGAACCTCTTTGGCGCCCCTCTTTCCCTTCCGGCCTTCCTGAGGTTCGAGAAAGCCGGTGCGCACCAGGGTCCTGACGTGGTGCAGGCTCGACGCCGGGTTGATGTCCAAGAGCCCGGCAATCTCTTTGTTGGTGCGCGCGTGGTGCAGGCAGAGCCGGAGGATCCTCAGGCGCAAGGGCGAGCTCAAGGCGCGGCCCTTGGCGACCAGGTCGCTGTCGTCCCACGCGTGTTCCGTCATGGAGGCCAGTGTAGCCACCCATAAGTGATTGACATATACCAATCACTGCAGGAAACTGAGCGGGTGAACGCCGGGACCACTGACAACGCTCAGCAGGGCGACAACGCTCTGCAAACTGAGGCGACTCTCCAAAGTGACACAGCTCTTCAAGCTGCCCCGGCTCAGAAGCCGGCCTCGCTTTGGCGGGACCGGAACTTCATGACCTTCTGGTCGGGCCAAGCCGTCAGCCAGCTCGGGGCGCAACTTGGGCAATTGGCATTCCCCGTCCTCGCAGTGACTTTGCTCGGCGCCAGCGAGTTCGAAGTTGGTGCACTCAATGCCGCCGGCCTTGCGGCCTTCCTGCTCATCGGTTTGCCGGCAGGAGCCTGGGTTGACCGCTGGCTCAAGCGTCGCACCATGATTGTGGCTGACCTGGTCCGGACCGCGGCGATGGCCACCGTACCTATACTCTGGTGGGCCGGCATCCTGCAGATCTGGCACCTGTACGCTGTTGCCGCCGTCGTCGGGGCTGCGACGGTCTTCTTCGACGTTTCCTACCAGAGCTACGTGCCCGTGCTCGTGGACGCCGGGAAGGTGCCGCAGGCCAACTCCAAGCTGGAAGCCACCTCCCAGATCGCCCGGATCGGTGGTCCTGCCGCCGGCGGTGCGCTCCTGGTGATCGTTTCCGCCCCGGTGCTGTTCGTCGGGGAGGCGATGGGGTACCTGTTGTCGGCCATCTTCCTGCTCAGAACACGCGACGCGGAAGTCCCCGTGCCCGCGAAGGACCGGCGGCCGCTGGCGAGCGAAATCAAGGAAGGCCTGGTCTTTGTCGTCAGGCATCCGTTGATCAGCAGGGTTGTGGCTTGTACGGGCGGGGTCAACTTCTTCACCACGCTTGCTTTCACTTTGATGCCGGTACTCGTGCTTCGTGAATTGGGACTTGGTCCGGAGGGCATGGGCCTCATCATGGCGGTCGGTGCTGTGGGTGGTCTGATCGGGGCGGTTGCGGCGCCCCGGTTCGCGGCCTGGATCGGCGAGGGGACCGTCATTCCCGTGGCGTCGATGATCAGCTCGCTTTTCCTCCTTCTGGTCCCGTTGTCCGTGCTTGCCCCTGAACGATGGATGTCCCTCGTGATGCTCATCGTCTCGGAGTTCGGGTTCGCCTTCGGAGTCCTGGCGTACAACATCATGCAGTTGAGCATGAGGCAGCGGGTGTGTCCTCCCCGGCTCCTGGGGCGCATGAATGCGTCCATTCGCTTTGTGGTGTGGGGAGTCATGCCGATCGCAGCCCTCGCCTCGGGTCTCCTGGCCGAGAACCTTGGCCTCGTCCCGACACTCTGGATCGGCTGGGCCGGAAGCATTGTTCTTGTTGCGCCGGTGCTGTTCTCCCCGCTGTGGGGAATGCGCAGGCTGCCGGACGAGGTGCACGGCGCCTGACCGTCCCCTTGGGACATGCCCCGCCTTGGCCCGCAGCATTGGACATATTGGCAACATGCTCATTCCTTGGTCTCCACGTGGCGCATGCTCTGCGGTGAGGGGGGCGCATGTCCAGCGCTTGGCCACAGGAGTGGACTGGACGTTTTCCACATAGTGAATAGTGGCGCTTCCGCACCCATGATTCGGCCGGAACGATGGGCACATGGTGAATATTATCGACGTCATTTCAGCGTACGACGGCGTGGCGCGGGCCAAGCATCTTGCTGCGGCCGGGGTATCGCATTTCCAACTGAAATCCGCGTTGGCGAGCGGGCGGATTCTCCGGGTGGCGCGAGGGGTTTATGCGATGCCCGACGCCGATCCCGGCTTGGTTGCCATCCGATCCCTTCCTGCTGAACCGGCCTGCGTTTCCGCGGCCGAGCTGTCCGGGTTGTGGGTCTTGGATCCCCCTCAATTTCCCCATGTGGCCGTCCCTCACAGCCGAAGGTACCAAGGTTTTGTTTGCCATAGAACCGCAACCCCGCCGTCCCTCATGGATTCAGTTGTCCAGGCCCTCCGTTGCCTGCCGGACCTGGATGGGCTTGTCATTGCGGAATCTGCCGTAGCTCTGGGGAGGCTACCGCTCTCTGGCATGAGGATGCGGCTAAGCGGGCGGAACGATGCGCGGGAGCGGAGGCTGGTGTCACAAATTGTTCCCCAGTCACAGTCGATCATTGAGTGCATCGCCCGGTACCTCCTGCGCGAAGCCGGTTTCCATGTGGAATCACAAGTGAACATACGCGGCATGGGGCATTTGGACTTGATGGTGGACGGAAGGCTGGGGATTGAAACCGACGGAGCAGGCTTCCACATGGACAAGCCGAGCTTCGAGGAGGACCGCCGCCGGTGGAATGTCACCACCAGGCTGGGTATTCCCACCTTGGTTGTGAGCTATTCCATGCTGAAGAACCGGCCTCGGGAATTTGTGGCGATGGTCCGCGACACTCTGAGGTCGCTCGACCAGGCCGCGTGATCTCCGCCTAGCTCATCTTCGGCCCCGTCAAAAGGGACATGCCCATCGCTGCGCCTCAGGAACCGACATGTGCCTCGCCCGGGCTTGCGCTGCCGCGGGACATGCCCAGCCCTCCGAGCCAGGAATGGACATATTCGCACTATGTCCAATGGTTTGAGCGGGCGGTGGGCATGTCCAGCGGTTCGAGCGGGAATGGGGCATGTCCGCGTTGGTGGGCAGAGGTGGGTGGGCAGAGGTGGGTGCGCAGAGGTGGGTACGCAGGGGTGGGTACGCAGGGGTGGCGCGGGATTACTCGCGGGCTGTGCGCGGACCACGGCGCGGAGGCGGAGGAGGGACCTCCTTGGCGGCCACTACAAGGGCAAGGGGGATCTCGACATCGGATTGCCGGGTACGGATGGTGCACGCACCATTGACGACGGAGAGCAGGTAGCCGAGGGCATCGGTGAAGCCGTCGTCCAGCCGGTATCGGACAACGACTCGTGTTCCGGATACGGTATTGAGCAGGAAATCCTGGGGCCGGGGCTGATTCACCAGTTCATAGTAAGACGCCCGGCTAGGTTGCTGAGTTCCGGCTGGGGGATAATAGGCTCAGAATTCGATGTACCGGCCACATGGCCGGTGGTACTACCCGGAAACTGTCCGGGACAACTGTGGAGAGGCAAGGGACGTGACCTACGTAATCGCGCAGCCGTGTGTGGACGTCAAGGACAAGGCATGTATTGAAGAGTGTCCTGTTGACTGCATCTACGAAGGCGAACGTTCCCTCTATATCCACCCGGATGAGTGCGTGGACTGCGGAGCTTGTGAACCCGTGTGCCCGGTGGAAGCGATCTACTACGAGGACGACACGCCGGAGGAATGGGCCGACTACTACAAGGCCAATGTCGAGTTCTTCGATGACCTTGGTTCCCCGGGCGGGGCTGCCAAGATCGGCAACACCGGCAAGGACCACCCCTTCATCGCTGCGCTGCCTCCACAGAACCAAGACCACTAAGAACGGTTGCTTCCTTTGATTTCTGCGGCCCCCGCTTTCGGCCTCAACCTGCCCGACTACCCTTGGGAAGCCATGGCACCGTATGTGGCCAAGGCCTCGGAACACCCGGGCGGGGTGGTCAATCTTTCCATCGGAACCCCCGTGGATCCTACGCCGCAGCTGGTTCGCGAGGCGCTCGCCGGGGCCGCCGATGCCCATGGGTACCCGACAGTCCACGGTACGGAAGCACTCCGCGAGGCTGTGTCCGCCTGGTTCGCCAGCCGTCGCGGGGTCCCCGGGATCGATCCGAGGGACATCATGCCCACGGTCGGCTCCAAGGAATTGGTCGCTTGGCTGCCGTTCCTGCTGGGACTCAGCGCGGGTGACGTCGTGGTCCGTCCCACTGTTGCCTACCCCACCTACGACATCGGCGCCATGCTCGCAGGGGCCACCGCGGTCGCCGCGGACAGCCTGGACGAACTGGATTCAGCCACCCGCGCCAAGGTCCGGCTCATCTGGATCAATTCCCCGGGCAATCCCACGGGCAGCGTCCGTGACGTCGAATCGCTCCGGCAGATCGTGGCCCAGGCGCGCGAGATCGGTGCAGTCGTGGCGTCGGATGAATGCTATGCCGAACTCGGCTGGGGTGAATGGGATGCGCAGCGTGGCGGCGAGGCCGTTCCGAGCGTCCTTGATCCGCGCGTCACGGGAGGATCCACGGACGGCCTCTTGTGCGTCTACTCGCTGAGCAAGCAGTCGAACCTCGCCGGCTACCGTGCTGCTTTCGTGGCCGGGGATTCGTCGATCGTGGCAAACCTCGTCAACAGCCGCAAGCACGCAGGCATGATCGTGCCCTACCCGGTTCAGGAAGCCATGCGCGCCGCGCTCGGCGATGCCGGCCACGTGCTTGCCCAAAAAGATCTCTACCGCGGACGCCGCGAACGCCTCGTGCCTGCACTTCAGAACTTCGGCCTGGAGATCCACGAGTCCAAGGCGGGCCTGTACTTGTGGTCCACGGCAGGGGAGGCGACGTGGGACACGGTCCAGCGTTTCGCTGACCTGGGGATCGTCGTCGGGCCGGGAGTGTTCTACGGAGACGCAGGCAACGGTTTCATCCGAGTGGCGCTCACGGGCACCGACGAACGCATCGATGCGGCCGTGGAACGCTTGAACACTGCCCGGTAACAATGCTGTGACTTGCCGCACAGGGCGCGTCATTCCGCCAGTAACCGTAGCTTGTGAATTAGTTTGTCCCGCTTACTGGCGGTAGCTTTTAACTGACTATCAATGGTGGCTTTCTCCATGAAGGCAGTCCGGCCGATGGCACCTGCACCTGCAGGCCCCCGGTTGGAGTCACCAGATGTTGGTTGGATCAAGCTTTCGACCGAGGCCAAGAGCCTCATGAAGGGGACTCCATGACTGAGACCACCAGCGCTACCCTGCGCCATGCCGGCGGAGAGCTCGAACTCCCGCGGATCAAGGTTGTAGAAGGGAACGAAGGATACGACGTTTCCAAGCTGCTGAAGCAGACGGGCGCCGTCGCCTATGACCCCGGCTTCATGAACACCGCCGCCACGACGTCGGCGATCACCTACATCGATGGCGACGCCGGTATCCTGCGGTACCGCGGCTACCCGATCGAGCAGCTTGCCCAGCACTCAAGCTTCCTGGAAGTTTCCTACCTGCTGATCTACGGCAACCTTCCCACACCCACCGAGCTGGACGCGTTTGACCAGCGGATCCGCCACCACACGCTGCTCCACGAAGAGCTCAAGGGCTTCTTCGGCGGCTTCCCGCGTGACGCGCACCCGATGCCGGTGCTTTCCTCGGCTGTCTCCGCGCTGTCCACGTTCTACCAGGACTCCTTGGACCCGTTCAACCCGGAGCACGTGGAAGTTTCCACTATCCGCCTCATGGCGAAGCTCCCGGTCATCGCTGCCTACGCACACAAGAAGTCCATCGGCCAGCCCATGCTGTACCCGGACAACTCCATGAACCTCGTGGAGAACTTCCTGCGCCTGAGCTTCGGCCTGCCGGCAGAGCAGTACGAGCTGGACCCCGTCGTCGTCAAGGCGCTCGACCTTCTGCTCATCCTGCACGCCGACCACGAGCAGAACTGCTCGACGTCGACCGTCCGCCTGGTGGGCTCCTCGAACGCGAACCTGTTCGCTTCCGTTTCCGCAGGCATCAACGCCCTCTTCGGGCCCGCCCACGGTGGCGCCAACGAAGCCGTGCTGAAGATGCTGCGTCAGATCCAGGCCGACGGCATCAAGCCTGAGGAATACATGGAGAAGGTCAAGAACAAGGAGGACGGCGTCCGCCTCATGGGCTTCGGGCACCGGGTCTACAAGAACTACGATCCCCGCGCGAAGATCATCAAGGCGACCGCGCACGAGATCCTGGGCAAGCTCGGCGGAAACGACGAGCTCCTGGACATCGCGATGCGCCTCGAAGAGAAGGCGCTGGCCGATGATTACTTCATCCAGCGCAAGCTCTACCCGAACGTCGACTTCTACACCGGCCTGATCTACAAGGCCATGGGCTTCCCCGAGAAGATGTTCACCGTGCTGTTCGCCATCGGCCGGCTCCCCGGCTGGATCGCCCAGTGGCGCGAAATGATCAACGATCCCCAGACCAAGATCGGCCGTCCGCGGCAGCTCTACACCGGAGAGCCGGAGCGCGACTACCCGGCAGTCTAGTCCCCACCGGCTCCCAGGCCTCGCAAGCTCGGCCCGGGTCCCTCGCCGGTGTGGGCCCTGTCAACGCGGGGTCACTTACGGTCCGTCCCAAGGGACATCATGGGCCGTAAGTGACCCCGCGTTGCTTTAAGAGCTGTAGCCGAGGGGGTTGTTCTTCTGCCACCGCCAGTGGTCTTCGCACATCTGGTCCACGGTCTTCGTGGTGGACCAGCTCAGGTCGGCCAGGGCGGAGGAGGCGTCCGCCCAGAACGCGGGCAGGTCTCCGGCGCGGCGGCCTGTGATCTCATACGGCAGCGGGTGCCCGACGGCCTGTTCGAACGCGTGGAGCATCTCCAGCACGGATGTACCCTTGCCGGAGCCGAGGTTCCAGCGGTGCACGCCGGGGCGTTCCGCAACGTAGTCCAGGGCGGCGACGTGGCCCTCCGCGAGGTCGACGACGTGGATGTAGTCCCGCAGGCAGGTGCCGTCCGGGGTGTCGTAGTCTCCACCGAAGACCATGAGCTTGTCGCGGCGGCCGACGGCAACTTGGGCGATGTACGGAACCAGGTTGTTGGGGATGCCCTGCGGGTCCTCGCCGATACGGCCTGAGGGGTGTGCACCCACCGGGTTGAAGTAGCGCAATAGAGCGATGTGCCAACGTTCGTCCGCGGCGCCCAGGTCCGTGAGGATGTCCTCGACCTGCTCCTTGGTACGTCCATAGGGGTTGTTGGCCCCGATCTCCATCTTCTCGATGTAGGGGATGGGGTTGTGCTCGCCGTATACCGTTGCCGAAGAACTGAAGACGATCGAGCGGACCCCGTGCTTGTCCATGGCGCGCAGCAGGTTCAGTGTGCCCACGATGTTGTTGTAGTAGTAGTTCAAGGGTTCCTGCACGGACTCGCCAACCGCCTTGAGCCCGGCGAAGTGGATGACGGCGTCGATGCTGTGCTGGTCGAACACGGCCTCAAGCGCGGCCTCGTCCACCAGGTCCACCTGATGGAATGCTGCGGTCTTTCCCGCCAGTTCGCCGACGCGGCGCAGGGATTCTTCGCTTGAGTTCACGAGGTTGTCCACCACGACCACTTCGTGTCCGGTTTCCAACAGGGACAGGACGGTGTGCGATCCGATGTAGCCGGTGCCACCCGTGACAAGAATTCTCATGCAAGCAACGGTAGTCGAACTTGGTGCGTGCCCGCTCAGTGTTGCGTAGGCCACAGTCGCGCGGTCCCGTGTGCCGGACGACATGGTTCAAGCACGTTTGTGCTAAAAAGATTTGTGCCCAAGATTGTCGATGCCGAAGCCCGGCGCCAAGAAGTAGTCGAAGCCGTCTTCAGGATCATCGCCTCGGATGGCCTCGAGCGGGCCTCCTTGCGGGAGGTGGCCGACGAAGCCGGGCTGGCCGTTGGTTCGGTCCGCCACTACTTTGCCAGCAGTGACGAATTGCTGGTCCATTCCTTTGCCGTGGTCATCGACAGGATCGCCGGGCGGCTGGACGAGGCGTTCGCCGTCGTCGAATCCCTGGACAATGGGTCGGCGGAACACGACGCCGCCGTGTTAACCCTGCTGGGTCAATTCCTTCCGCTCGACGAGGAACTGGCCGTCGACGCCTGCGTGTGGATGGCATTCCGGCACGCGGCCCGGATCCGTCCGATGCTCGAGCCGGAAGCCGCACGCAGCCACCGTGCCGTGGCCGCCGTCGTCGGCCGCTTGGTGATGCGGCTGATGCCCGACGGCGGCTCCGGCCAGGAGCGTCTGGTGACCGAGGCCGAGCGCCTTCTGGCGACCCTCGACGGACTGTGCATGCACGCCTTGCTGCAGCCCGAATGGATGACGGCCGAGGTGTGCCGCGACGTTCTGACCGCACATGTGGACAGTCTTGTTGCGGTGCCTTCCAACCGTTAACGTCGCGCCTCTTCGGGAATAGACTGGAACTCTGAGTGGGCACCTGCCAAGGGAGGCAATCGGATGCATGACACAGGCGGTCAGGGGTGGCGGATCACAATGGACACCTCCGGACCGATGCTCATTGCCTTGTATCTGAGAGACGTTGCTGGATTGGACGGAGCCGGGACGCCGACGTTGTCCCACGCCACACCTAAAGTCAGGCAGGCGGACCACACGCACCTCACCGCCGAGGTAGGCGGAGTGCCGGCCCTCAAGACCGAGTGGGAGGCGTGGTGGGAGCGGCTGCTGAGGGCGTATCCGGATGCCGCGCCCGAGCTTTCACCCCCGGGATTCAACGCTTTCGGCAATTCGCCGGCCCTCCGCCGGGTACTTCAGGCACACTTCGGTGCCGCCCTCACATGGGCCCGTGAACGCCTTGAAGAGTACGAAAAACTCGAGGCTGAACGCGAAGCGAGCGGCGCCACGCTGCTTCTGGGCGATATGGTGGAGGACCGGCTGCTCGAAGTCGGCCGGAGTTCCCGGGACTTTCAGTTGACGATCATCGAGTTGCCCCTCAACGAGCCACGGGCCTGGTACCTTGAGCCGGACAAGATGATCATGAGCCACCGGCTCTTGTCCGAACCGGACATCTTCCGCAGCTACGTCCAGCCAGTGGTCGAACTACTGGCCTGAGGCCGGCAGCCGGAGGCGAGTACCCCTGAACATTACGTCTTCGGGGCCGAAACCGTGATGGTCACGGATCCCGATGCTGCCGCTGAATCCTGCCACCCTTTGTGGTCCTGCCGGTTCCAGCTGGCGCCCGCCACGTCAACCTGTGTCACGGAGAGGTCCTTGGCGTTCGCCACGGCCCACTGGGCCACCGCCCACGCCTGCGCTCCAGTGATGTTCAACTGGACCGTGCGGCCTTGGGACACGGCCGGCAGGGAGCCGAACGCCGTCGTCATGGCTGCCGTAACGGCATTCGGATCACCGGCAGCGTCCGCGGCGCGGAGGGTGCAGTCCAGGGCCCTTTCGGAATGTCCGGTCAGCGCCGACGCGTAGGCCCTGCCCATCGCTTCCTGCTGCGCGTACGCCTGGGGGTACGCGGAATGCTGGACCGCTTGCGCCGCATCGGTGATCGCCATGGTTTCGTAGCCGGGCACCTTCACCAAGTGGTCATAGAAGGCGTTTGTCGCGTAGACGGGATCCATGACCTCGGCTTCGGTGCCCCACCCCTGGGACGGGCGCTGCTGGAAGAGCCCCCTCGAATCGGGGCCCACCTCGTCACCGTGGCCGATATTGCGAAGTTTGGATTCCTGCATTGCGGTGGCCACGGCGATTGTGGCCGCGCGCGGAGGCAGCCCCCGCTGAACCGAAATGGCCGTGATGAGGGCGGCGTTCGCCGCCTGGTCCGTCGCCAACTCGTAGGAATCCGAGCCGACGACGGCGACGCAGCGCTCCGTAACCAAGGTTTCGGAGCGCTGCAGTACAGTCACCACGGCATAGATGGCGCCGGCCACCAAGGCAAGCGCCAGCAACAGGATGATGGTGCGTCGGAGACGGCGCATCCAGGTATCAGCTAGTTGGCGTGGAGGGCTTCGTTGAGTTCCACCGTCTGGCCCTTGCGGGGGAGGACCTCGACTTCACCGGTGGTGGAGTTGCGGCGGAACAGCAGGTTCGGCACGCCGGAAAGCTCCACAGCCTTGATGATGCTGCTGGTGTCTTCGCCGTTGGCGTCCTTCGGGCCGGGGATACGCACCCGGGTTCCGGCAGTGACGTAAAGGCCGGCTTCAACCACGGAGTCGTCGCCGATGCTGATGCCCACACCGGAGTTGGCGCCCAGAAGCACGCGGTCACCCAGGGAGATCTTTTCTTTGCCGCCGCCGGAGAGGGTTCCCATGATGGAGGCTCCGCCACCGACGTCGGTGCCGTCACCGGCAACAACGCCTGCCGAGATGCGGCCTTCCACCATGGACGTCCCGAGGGTGCCGGCGTTGAAGTTCACGAAGCCCTCGTGCATGACCGTGGTGCCCTCTGAGAGGTAGGCGCCCAGGCGGACCCGGTCGGCGTCGGCGATCCTGACGCCGGTGGGGAGGACGTAGTCCACCATGCGGGGGAACTTGTCCACTCCGTAGACCGTGACGGCGCCGCGCTTGCGCAGCCGGGCACGGGTCAGTTCGAAGCCGTCCACGGCGGCGGGGCCGAAGTTGGTCCACACAACGTTGGGGAGCTTGCCGAAGATGCCGTCCAGGTTGATGCTGTTGGGCTTGACCAGCCGGTGCGAAAGCAAATGCAGCCGGAGGTAGGCGTCAACGGTGTCTGCGGGGGCTTCGTCCAAGTTGATCTGGGCAAAGACCACTTTTTGCTCGGTCCGGCGGTCGGCGTCGTGGCTGTCGGCGGCGAGTGCGGTCAGCGACTCGTCGGCGTGCTCCACGGCCCGCAAGGATGCGGCAGCTTCGCCCAGTGCCGGCGCCGGAAACCATACGTCCAGCACTGTCGCTTCTCCGGCGTCGGAGGTGGCGATGGTGGCCAGGCCAAAGCCGTAGGCGGAGCGATCGTTGTCAGAAGCGCTATCGAGAGCGGCAGAGGCAGCGGTTTCAGTCATGGCGCAAGTCTATCGAGAGCCACTGCTTCCCTTGAAACCGTGTGTGGACCGAAGGGGTCGCAATTCGCTCGGGCTACAGTGGATAGGTGACCGTTGAAACTACTCCAATCCTTCTTGACATCAGGCAAGACGTTGCGCTTCTGACCGCCGCGCTGATGGACATCAACAGCGTGTCCGGCAACGAAGCCGCGCTTGCAGACGCCGTTGAATCCGCCCTCCGCACAATCCCTGGACTGCAGCTTGTGCGGGACGGGGACGCGATCATTGCCCGGACCGAGCTGGGACGCCCGGAGCGTGTGATCCTGGCCGGCCACCTCGATACCGTGCCCTTGCCCACCGTGGAGGGTTCGCTCGGCACCGTGCCGTCAACGTGGGAGTCCGGCGTCCCCGGGACGGGAAACCTCTACGGACGCGGAGCCACGGACATGAAGGGTGGGGTCGCGGTGCAGCTTGCGCTGGCCGCAACCATGTTCGACGGCGGCGCCGAGCCCGGCAAGGATGTCACCTTTGTTTTCTACGACCACGAGGAAGTCGAAGCGGTCAAGAGCGGCCTTGGCCGCTTGGTACGGAACCACGGCCATCTCCTGGAGGGGGACTTCGCGATTCTCCTCGAACCCACCGACGGCACAGTGGAAGGCGGGTGCAACGGCACCAGCCGCTTCGAAGCCACCACGGTCGGGGAAACGGCGCATTCCGCGCGGGCATGGATGGGCAGCAATGCCATCCACGCTGCCGCGCCCATCTTGACCCGCTTGGCGGCCTACGAACCGCGCACCGTCAACGTGGACGGACTGGATTACCGGGAAAGCCTCAATGCCGTGAAGATCAACGGCGGCACCGCGGGAAACGTGATCCCGGACCGCTGCGTCGTGGAGATCAACTACCGCTTCGCGCCGGACAAGACCCCGGACCAGGCCGAAGCCCATGTCCGTGAATTGTTGGAGGGCTTCGACGTGGTCCGCACCGATGCCGCCGCCGGAGCGCGGCCCGGACTCAACCACCCGGCTGCGGCGTCCTTCGTTGCCGCCGTCGGGGCCGAGCCCAAACCCAAATACGGTTGGACCGACGTCGCCCGCTTCAGCGAACTGGGCGTTCCCGCGGTCAACTTCGGGCCGGGCGATCCGCTTCTGGCGCACAAGGACAACGAACACGTCGACGCCGATGCCATCCGTGAGTGCCTCCGCGCGCTCAGGTCGTGGCTGGCTGACTAGGTCGGGCGCCCTCACTTTTGCTTGAGATCGCGGGTGTGGCCCGTGGGCTTGGTTCTGGAACCAAGCCCACGGGCCACACCCACGTTTGCGGGAAGTCGGCTGCTGGACCAACGGCAAGTGAACAAGTTCCACTTCTTCGCATCGAACGGCCCGCCCTGGGCGAAGCGAAGATCGATGAATCCGACGATGGCGACAATGACCAGGGCAGGACGCGAGGCCGAGAATCCGATAGCGTGCGCGGGCCTTAGTTTGCAACACCGCAATCAACAGGGCCGCGCCGGAACGGCAGCAGCCGGCATCCGCGCTAGCCTAGGTCAATGAGTACGAGCCAGCCCCAAGTTCCTAGTCCAGACGCCAATGGCAAGGCGATGAGCAACGGATCGGCACCGTCAGTCCCCGCCGTTGCCCCGGAGCCGCCAGCAAAGCACAAAGGACCTTTGGAACTTCGGCGGAAACAGGCCACCATGCCGATGTCGGACCAGCGACTCCTGGACACCAGGGGAGCGGACCACTTCATTCACACCGACCCGTGGCGGGTCCTGCGGATCCAGAGCGAATTCGTCGAAGGATTCGGTGCTCTCGCTGAGCTCGGCCCCGCTGTCAGTGTCTTTGGGTCGGCCCGCACCAAGCCGGGCACCAGCTATTACGATATGGGCGTGCAGGTCGGCCGCCATCTCGCCGAAGCCGGCGTCGCCGTCATCACCGGGGGTGGCCCGGGATCGATGGAAGCGGCTAACAGGGGAGCGGTCGAAGGCAACGGCGTCTCCGTTGGACTGGGAATCGAACTGCCCTTCGAACAAGGCCTCAACCGGTGGGTGGACCTTGGTATCAACTTCAGGTACTTCTTCGCCCGGAAGACCATGTTCGTCAAGTACGCGCAAGGGTTCATCGTGCTGCCGGGCGGACTGGGAACCCTCGACGAATTGTTCGAGGCCATGGTTCTGGTGCAGACCCGCAAGGTGACATCATTCCCGATCGTCCTTCTGGGGGTCGATTTCTGGAGCCCGATGATCGAATGGATCAAAGGAACCCTGGTGGCCGAAGGCATGGTTTCCGCAAAGGACCTGGACCTCATCCAGCTTGTGGACGATCCCGCGGACGCGGTTCACCGCGTGCTGCACGGTATCCCGCGCCCGCCCTCGACTAACGGCGACCAGCGCCCGGAGTAGCGTTGCCGGCACGGAGGTCTCAGCTGAGTCTGGCACGATGGTTGTTGTGAGCTTTTTTCTGGTCTTCCTCGCGATTGTCGTTATCGGTGCCGTCTTGTTCCTCGGCGCCGGCATGGCGAGATCCAGCCGCGACTCCGGCGCCGGCTTGGATGAACCTGTCCCGAACCTGCCGCCGGTCCTGTTGCCGGCCGGAGCCAAGGCGTCCGACGTCGACCGCGTCCGTTTCGCCCTGGGCCTGCGGGGCTACCGCATGGACCAGGTGGATGAGGTGCTCGATGAGCTGAGGGATCAGCTGACGTCCCAGGAGAGGGAAATCGAACGACTGAAACTGGCCCTTGAAGCAGCCGGGGACCAGGAAGAACCACAGGAGTGACCCGGCCAGTCGAAGTGGGGACTCCTAACGGATCCCTGGCCCGAAGGCTGCGCCTTGCCGGAGCCCGGGCCGTCGCCTGGCCGTGGTGGGTCCAGGTCGCCCTCGTCTACATCGCGTCGAGGCTTGTCAGCGCTTGCATCTTCATGGCTGCGGCATTGCAGCAAGGTGTCAATCCGTGGTTCCCGCCGGCGCCCGACTACTGGAATTTCATCACGATCTGGGATGGGCGCTGGTACGCCGAAGCCGCGAACAACGGGTATCCGTCTGAATTGCCGCTCAATGCGAACGGCGGCGTCGCGGAAAATTCCTGGGCGTTCTATCCCCTTTTTCCCTACCTTGCCAGGGCCCTCGGTGCCTTCACCGGACTGGCGGCGCTGCCTGCCCTGACAGTCATTGCCGTGGTGGCCGGGCTGGGCGCGGCCCTGGTGGCCTACAAACTGTTCCGGGAATACGCCGGGCGCACCACGGCGCTCTGGGCTGTGACCTTCTTCTCGATGTTCCCGGTCTCGGCCATCCTGCAGGTCCCCTATGCCGAGTCCCTCAACACCCTCTTGCTGGCGGGTTCACTTCTGCTTATGGTGCGCCGCAAATACCTGGCTGCGATCCCGGTGGTCTTGCTCATGTGCCTGTCGCGGCCCACCGGCGTGCCCTTCGCGGCCATGGCTGGCCTGCTCCTGCTCCACCAATTGTGGAAGAGGTTTGGACGCCGCCCCGGCGCGGAGTCCGTTCAAGGAACCATGCCCGCGGCCGCCATTCCCACGTCCAGGGAACTTGGATCGCTGGCGGCACTTGTAGTCGTCAGCGTGGCAGGGGCCCTCGCGTGGCCGGCCATTGCCTGGGCGGTCACGGGCGATCCCCTGGCCTACACCAAGACTGAAACGGTTTGGCGCGGGGACGACCTCGTTCCGTTCAAGCCATGGTTCGAGACCGGCCAACTGCTCTTCGGACCAGTACTCGGTATCCTGGCGCCGTTTGTCTTCGCGGGGCTCTTTGCCTTGCTGATGATGAGCAAACCCGTCCGGGCGCTCGGCGCCGAGCTGAGGCTGTGGTGCACGTGCTACATGGGCTATCTCCTGATCTTCCTGCACCCCCAGACGAGTACGTTCCGGATGCTCTTGCCTTTGTTCCCCTTGGCGCTCAGCGCGGCCTGGTTGTCCCGTTCGAAGGCCTACCGCGGCACCGTGGTGGTCATGTTCTTCCTCCTCCAGATCGTGTGGATCGTCTGGCTGTGGGCGTGGGCCCCGCTGCCGGGCGGCGGCGACTACCCGCCGTGATGCCGCGCCGGTCTTTCCCCTGTTCAAGCGCGATCACGGCCCGCCGGGAAAAGTCCATCAATTAGCTACGGGCGGGTAATTACGAGATAATGGACACAAGCAAGGACAAAAGCACTCTCGGGTGCTCGGCGACGACGACTGAACTGCCATGAATGTCGGCGCCGTATATTCCACGCGGAGCCAGCCCGGCCGGGTTGGCGGGATTTGGGACAACTGGAGGGGATTTTCCTAATGGCGGCTATGAAACCACGTACTGGCGACGGCCCTATGGAAGTAACCAAAGAGGGCCGCAGCCTGATCATGCGTGTGCCGCTCGAAGGCGGAGGACGGCTGGTGGTCGAGCTCAACGCAGCAGAGGCGGCGAACCTCAAGGAATGCCTCGTAGGCGTTACCGAATAGATTCACTAGGCAGGGCCCGGCATAAGAGCCGGCGCCCTGCTTTCATGTTTAATCCTGAACAGCGAACGGCGCCCTGCTACTTCTTGACTGCGACCAGCAAGCCGTCACCTGTCGGAAGCATCGCCGAGGAGAGCCGTTCGTCGTCGCGGATGGCCTTGCCGATCTGGCGAAGCACCACGGTGGTGCTGTCCCGGGCAGCCGGGTTGGAAACCTTGTCCTTGTCCAGCGCGTCGTTGATCACCAGGGTCCCGCCCGACTTCAAGAGCCGGATTGCTTGCTCGACGTAACCGGGAAAATTGGGTTTGTCCGCATCGATGAACACGAGGTCGTACGCGGAGTCGGTCAGGCGCGGCAGGACGTCGGCGGCACGGCCGGAGATGGTCCGGGTCCGGTTCGCGGGACTGCCGGATTCCAGGAACGCCTCGCGGGCGGCCTTGAGGTGCTCGACGTCGACGTCGATAGTGGTCAGGACAGCCTGCGGGCTGAGGCCGCGCAACAGGCACACGCCTGAGACGCCTGCCCCGGATCCGACCTCTACAACGGTCTGCGCCTTCGAGGCCGCGGCGAGGACGGTCAGGACTGCGCCGACTCCGGGGCTGACCGGGGTAACGCCCAAATCGTAGGAGCGTTCACGGGCGCGAAGCAACACGTCGTCCTCGGCAGGCAGATCTTCTGCATAGGACCAGCTGGTTGACTTGTCGGCACTCATGGGGGTTCGCTTTCCAGGCAGAGGGGTATTGCTTCCAGACTACTGGCTACGCGCCGCCCAGCCCGGACGCCCGCGGCCCGCAATTCTGTGTCTTCGGGGCGCCTTCTGGTCATTGTTCGCTCTGCGGGAAAAGCATGCCGGTGATCAGCAAAATCCCAGCCAACACTGGGATGATATATATCCAGCCATCCAAGCGAGGGCTGGCAACGAACTCCTGAGTGACCGGCAGGATGACAAACAGTTTGAGGGGAGCGGACGATGCGGGCATCAAGTGCTGCGCCAGTCCAGACAACGGCAGCAGTCCTGGGTTCCACCGACACGGCCCCGCCGGCCGAGGAGTGGGTCAGGCCCAGCTGGGAGGAAGTGGTGGAGAACCACTCCGCCAAGGTCTTCCGCCTTGCCTATCGGCTCACTGGAAACAAGTTCGACGCCGAGGACCTCACCCAGGAAGTCTTCGTCAGGGTGTTCCGTTCGCTCGAAAACTTCAAGCCAGGCACCCTGGACGGCTGGCTGCACCGCATCACTACCAACCTCTTCCTCGACCAGGCCCGTCGGAAGAGCCGCATTCGCTTCGATGCCCTGGCCGAAGACGCCGAATCCCGGCTGCCCGGGCGTGAACCGGGTCCCGAGCAGAGCTTCGAGCTGAACAATCTCGACCTGGATGTCCAGCGCGCCCTGGAAGAACTCCCGCCGGACTTCCGCGCCGCCGTCGTTCTTTGCGATCTTGAAGGCCTGTCCTACGACGAGGTTGCCGAAGCGCTCGACGTGAAGCTGGGGACCGTCAGGTCCCGCATCCACCGCGGACGGACGATGCTCCGTGAAAAACTCGCACATCGGGATCCACGGCCGGTCCAGGCCCGCAAGCCGCGGCTCAAGATGCCCCGCATCGCCGGCCTCCTTTAGTCGCCGATGGGTCTGCTGAAAGGACGACGCGGCAGCTTGGCTCGGGGAACTATCCGGCACAGCCGCGACCCCGGCCATCTGCAGGAATGCTCTGAATGCCATGCCGCGGTCCTGCGCGAACGCCAGTACCTCGAACGGCTCCGCCGTGCGTCCGTTCCCGAAGCGAGCGAGGATTTCACCAACCGGCTGATCGAACACACACGGCGGTTGGCGCAATCCGATGCTCCTGAGCGTCCTGCTCCGCAGCGGAGCGTGTGGCACGGTATCCGGCTTGCCAGCGCCGCGGCGGGCGGACTCGCCGTGAGCGCCGGAATCCTGGCGGTTGCAGCCTACGCGCTTGGCGGTGAAGTTGCGCCGCAGGCATCCAACCGCGGAGAACAGGAAGTCCGGACCCTTGTCAGCTCAACCGTGCCCGGAAGTGCGGGAGAGGAGCTCCCCGTGACGGGTTCGCAGCTGAGTCTGCCCGTCAGCGTGGCAGGAACGGTGAGCCTGGACGAGCAGCAATTGTCCGAACTGCGGAAAGACGGCTGGGCATGTCCCGAAATGGCCGGCATGGGATACCACATGGTTTCCGCCCGGGCCCTGATGCAGGACGGACACCCCGCCGTTGAGCTGCGCCTCAGCGACGGTGACCATCACGCCACCCTGGTGGAGCAGCACTTGGAGGGAAGCGGCGCTTCGGGGACCCAACTGTCGATCGCCCAGGGCGCCCCGTGGCAGGCCGTCTACTCCTCGCCGGTAGCCGTGCTGCGTTACTCGTCCGACATGCCTGCCAACCAGGCTGCGGGAGCCGTTCCGGAGCTTGTGAAGGCTGGAGACTCCCTCATGGTTGCCCGGCCGGCCGAAAACAGCGCAGAGACCTGGAACGAACGGTTGCAGCGGGGTCTCCATGCCCTCGCGGGCCTCGCAGGTTTCTGAGCGGACCAACGGACAAGGTAACCTTCGATACGTGTTTGGAATCAATGGCTCGGAGTTCGTCGTCCTGCTGATCATCGGCGTCATCGTGATCGGCCCCAGCCGTTTGCCTGAATACACGCGGAAGTTGACGAATCTGGTCAAGGAACTGCGGCGCATGGCGTCCGGGGCCCGTGAGCAGATCAAGGAAGAAGTCGGCATCGACATAGATGACGTCGACTGGAAGAAGTATGACCCGCGCCAGTACGATCCGCGCAGGATCATCAAGGAAGCACTGCTCGACGACGACACGAAGCCTGTCAGCGACGGTGCGCCTGTCGCCGTGGACACCGCGGCGAAAGCACCCGAGCGGGTTGTCGAACGGCTTTCCGTCGGCGAAAAGGCGCCTTTCGACGCCGAGGCCACCTAGAAGCTATTTCGGCTGGATCCCGAGGGACATTCCGGCCAGGCCGCGCGGCTTGGCGTTGAGCTTGCCCGCGATGCCCTGAAGCGCCTGCGCGGCAGCCGTCTCCGGGGCCGCCAACACCACCGGGCGGCCCGCGTCCCCGCCTTCGCGCAGACGGATGTCCAAGGGAATCTGTCCCAACAGCGGGACGTCGCTTCCGACGGCGGCACTCAGCCGCTCAGCCAGCACCCGCCCGCCGCCGCTTCCGAACAATTCCATCCTGCCGCCGTCGGGCAGCTCCAGGAAGGACATGTTCTCCACGACTCCGGCAAGCTTCTGGCCCGTCTGCGTTGCGATGGTTCCGGCTCTTTCGGCAACATCCGCCGCTGCCGCCTGCGGGGTGGTCACCACGAGGATTTCGGCGTTGGGAAGCAACTGCGCCACGGAGATGGCGATGTCGCCCGTGCCCGGCGGAAGATCCAGGAACAAGGCATCCAGATCGCCGAAATACACGTCCGTGAGGAATTGCTCCAAGGCACGGTGCAGCATCGGCCCGCGCCAGGCGACTGCCTTGTTCCCGGAAACAAACATGCCGATCGAGATCACCTTCACGCCGAAGGCCACGGGCGGGAGGATCATGTCGTCCACGCGCGTGGGCTGCTGCGTGATTCCCATGAGGGCCGGGACGGAGAAGCCGTGGACATCGGCGTCGACGATTCCCACGCGCAGCCCCTGAGCCGCAAGGGCGCAGGCAAGGTTGACCGTCACCGAGGACTTCCCCACACCGCCCTTGCCGCTCGCGACGGCGAACACCTTCGTCAGGGAGCCAGGTTCGTTGAAGGGGATTCCGCGTTGACCGCCAGCGCCGCGCAGACGTTCCTTGAGTGCGTCTCGTTGCGGCTGCGTCATGACCTTGAGTTCGACGTCGACGCCCGTCACTCCCGCAACCCGGCCAAGGGCAGCGGTGGCGTCGGCCGTGATGGTTTCGCGCAGGGGGCAGCCGGCGATGGTCAGCAGCACCACAACCCGGACAGTTCCGTCCGGACTGGCCTCTACCGACTCCAGCATCCCCAATTCAGTAATGGGACGGCGGAGTTCGGGATCGATGACGGTTGCCAAGGCAGCGTTGAGGTCCTCGACAGAAGGTGTGCTCATGGAGTGGATGTTCAGCTTTCGGGCTGGTCGGGAGGACCTGAGTGCCTGGCCGGCGAGGTGCCGACGGACGAGAGGTCGGGTTCGGTCTGGTCAGCGCTGGAATGCGCCGGGTGGATCTTGGGGATCTGCTGCGTCCTGGGATTGCGCTGCTTGTCGCGCTTTTCCTTGATCTTGTCCTTGGCCTTCTCGCTCCGGTTCGAGCCGGCGGGATCGTCCGTACGCATCTCGTCCTGCGCTTCGAGCAGATCCGACAGCAGCGAGCGGAGTTCGGCACGCACGTAGTCCCTGGTAGCGACCTCGCGCAGGGCGATGCGAAGGGCGGCGACCTCACGGGTCAGGTATTCGGTATCAGCCAGGTTGCGCTCGTCCCGGGCGCGGTCCTGCTCGATTGTCACGCGGTCCCTGTCGTCCTGGCGGTTCTGGGCCAACAGGATCAAGGGCGCCGCGTACGAGGCCTGCGTGGAGAAGAAAAGATTGAGGAGGATGAACGGATAGGGATCCCATTGGAATCCAAACAAGCCAATAACGTTGAACGCGATCCAGATGACCACGAAGATCGTCATGTAGAACAGGAAGTTCGCCGTACCCATGTAGCGGGCGAAGCGCTCGGCAAACCGGCCGAAGGCATCAGGATCGCTGCCGAAGTTCGGCAGCATGCGGGAGCGCAGCTCGAGCGGGGTGTCCAGTCCTCCGGTGGTGGGCTTCTCAGCCAATTCGGCCTCCTAGTTTCCTGATCGGGGCTCCGTCTTCATGGGTTCGCCAGTCGTCCGGGAGCAAATGGTCCAAGAGGTCATCAACAGTCACCGCCCCCACCAGGCGGCCGGCGCTGTTCACGACCGGGAGGGAGTTGAGGTTGTAGGAGGCCATGGTGTGGCTGACCTCGCTGACGCTGGCATGATCGGAAACCGGCTCAAGGTTCTTGTCCACGATGCTGCCCAGCTGCTCGGGCGGGGCGCTGCGGAGCAATTGCTGGATATGCACGACGCCGAGGAACCGTCCCGTGGGTGTCTCCAGCGGCGGCCGGCAGATAAAGATGGCCGAAGCCAAGGCGGGGGAGAGCTCTTCGCTGCGCACATGGGCCAGCGCTTCAGCGACCGTGGCTTCCGGTGGCAGGATCACGGGCACCGGGGTCATGAGGCCGCCGGCAGTGTCTTCGTCATACTGCAGGAGCCTGCGGACGTCGTCGGCCTCGTCGGGCTCCATCAGGAGCAGTAGTTCCTCGGCCTTCGCGGAAGGCAAGTCCGCCAACAGGTCCGCGGCGTCGTCCGGGTCCATTTCTTCCAGCACGTCGGCTGCGCGTTCGTTGTCCAAGGCGGACAAGAGCGTGACCTGGTCTTCTTCGGGCAATTCCTGGAGCACGTCGGCGAGGCGTTCGTCCTGCAACTCGCTGGCCACTTCGATCCGTCGCTTGTCCGACATTTCCTGGAGTGCATCGGCGAAGTCGGCCGGCTTGAGGTCCTCGTGGGTGGCAACGAACTGGCTGGCACCCTGGGGATCGTTTTCGGAGCCCTGCAGGGTCTCCGACCAGTCCACCAGGAGGGTGTGGCCGCGGCGCAGCCCCCGAAGCCTGGAGGTAGACGTGCCGCGTCGAACGAAAAGCTTGGAGACCAGCCAGTCGCCGTTGCGCTGCTGGTCCATGGCGATGTCTTCGATGATGGCGTCGCCGCTGCCGTCCTTGAGCGTCACCTTGCGGTCAAAGAGCTCGCCGACGACCAACTGCTCGGCACCGCGTTGCTGGAAGCGCCGGAGATTGACCAAGCCTGTGCAGATGATCTGGGCCTGGTCCATCGACGTCAGCCTGGTCATGGGAACGAAGACGCGCTTCTTGCCCGGAACCTCGACGACGATACCCACTGCGTGCGGGGCCCCGCGCAAGCCGCGTGAAAGCACCACGACATCGCGCAGCCGGCCCAGGCGATCACCCAGGGGGTCGAAAACGTCGAGGCCGAGCAAGCGCGCAACAAAGATGCGTGAAGGATTTGTGCTCACCCTTACAGGCTACCGAGTCTGCTCTCTTTTAGCTGAATTTCAGCCGGTTCACATGTGTATGGGACAGAATGGGGGTATGGCGAACATTTTCGGTGCCCCCAAGGCCACGGAGGAATCCCGCAGCGTCCCCAAGGGCGACACCGTGGGCTCTTACACTTCCTATCTCGATGCCCAGAAGGCGGTGGATTATCTAGCCGACCAGCAGTTCCCCGTCCAGCATGTCTCCATTGTCGGAAACGACCTCAAAATGGTGGAGCGGGTCACGGGACGGCTCAGTTACCCGCGCGTCGCTTTGTCCGGCGCCCTGAGCGGTATGTGGTTCGGCCTGTTCGTGGGCGTCATGCTTTCGTTCTTCACCCCTGCCGGCGGACCTTTCTCGATTGTGACGTCGGTGCTGATGGGCGCGGCGTTCTTCATGCTCTTCGGGATCGTCACCTACGCCGCGCAGCGTGGAAAGCGGGACTTCACTTCCACCAGCCAGGTAGTGGCGACGAACTATGACGTCATTGTCGCGCTAGAGGCATCTAACGAAGCCCGACGTCTCCTTCACCAATTGCCGATGAATCCTTCCGAGGCGGCTGTCGGCCGGCCTCCTCAGGCGTACACGCCGCAGGACTACCGGAACCCTCCTGTCCATCCAAGCGCACCCCAGGGCCCTGGGCCGGAACGCCCGGCGTCCTGGCAGGACCCCTACGGCCAGCGTGGGCCCGAAGCCGGACAGGGAACGGCGGGCGAGCCAGCCCAGCCCGTCGCAGACGCCCCGGTCGCGGCCGCGCGGCCAACAGCCGGCGTTCGCTACCCGGATCTTCCCGACGGCCGGCCTCAGTACGGTGTACGGGTGAACGAACCCGGAAACGGCGAGCACGCTGCCAACGGCGAGGATGCGGCCAAGCAGTAAAAAGTTCCTAGCGCCAAGGGGCAGCAAAAGAGGAGGGCTACCGGATCGATATCCGGTAGCCCTCCTCCCGCGTTTTGCCTCAGTGGTTACGCTTCGGCGTCCTGGTAGATGCCCGCCATCCAGGACTCGACGTCGTCGGCCTTGCGGGGGAGGGCGGCGCTGAGGTTGACGGGACCGTCTGCCGTCATCAGGATGTCGTCCTCGATCCGGACGCCGATTCCACGGTATTCCTCCGGAATGGCGAGGTCTTCGTTCTTGAAGTAGAGCCCGGGTTCGATGGTGAACACCATGCCCTCGGTGAGCACGCCGTCCAGGTATAGATCGCGCTTGGCCTGGGCACAGTCGTGGACGTCCAGGCCTAGGTGGTGGCTGGTACCGTGCGGCATCCAGCGGCGGTGTTGCTGGCCTTCGTTGCTGATGGCTTCCTCGACGGAGACGGGCAGCAGGCCCCACTCGGCAAGGCGTTCTGCGAGGACCGTGGTGGCGGCCGTGTGGATGTCGCGGAACTTCACGCCCGGCTGGGCTGCGGCGAATCCGGCGTCGGCTGCGTCAAGAACGGCTTCATAGACCTTGCGCTGGACATCCGAGAACTTCCCACTGGCCGGAATGGTGCGGGTGACGTCGGCTGTGTAGAGCGAGTCTGCCTCCACGCCGGCATCCAGCAGCACGAGTTCCCCGGCGTTGACCTTGCCCGTGTTCCGGGTCCAGTGCAGCACCGTAGCGTTGTTTCCGGCGGCCGCGATGGTGTCGTAGCCGAGCTCGTTCCCTTCCTCACGGGCACGCGCGAAGAAGGCGCCTTCGATGACGCGTTCGCCGCGGTGGTGGGTCATGGCGCGGGGGAGGGCGCGGACGACGTCGGCGAAGCCTTCCACCGTCGCAGCGACGGCGGCCTTCATCTGCTCGATTTCCCACTGGTCCTTGAGCAAGCGCAACTCAGAGAGCGCCTCGCTGAGCAGTTCGTCCAGTGCATCGAGCTCGCCGAGGTCCAGGTTCTCCGGATCCTTGGCCGTGTTGTAGCGGGCGGTGTCCACGAGGGCATCGATGTTCTCGTCTACTTTGCGGACCAGGCGGATGGCGATGCCGCCGATTTCGGGGGCACCCACGTTCTTGGTGATGGCCATCTCGAGTTCGTCGAGATGCGCCGTCCTGAGTCCGAGGCGCGCTTCGAATTCGGCGAGCGTCGGACGGGCGCCGATCCAGAACTCACCGGAACGCGAGTCGGCGTAGAACTGTTCCGTGTCGCGGCCGGCCAGCGGACGGAAGTAAAGCGTCGCGAGGTGGTTGCCGCCGTCGTCGCCGGTTCCTTCCTCGACAGGTTCCAGGACCAGCACGGCGTCGGGCTCGTGGTCCAGGCCCAGGCCCGTGAGGTGGGCGAAACCGGAGTGGGGGCGGAAACGGTAGTCGGTATCGTTGGAGCGGACCTTGAGCGGGCCGGCCGGTACGACGAGGCGCAGGCCCGCGAACTTGCCGGAGATCGCCCGACGACGCGTGGCGGCGTGGTCTGCGACGGCGTCACGCGCAGGGGTCACCTGCGGCGCGGGCGCCCAATTGCCGGCCATGAACGCCTTGAAGGCATCGGATGTGGGCCGCTGGGAGCGGTTGTTGACGCGCTCCTCCAAGGGCTGGGAGGCTGTGGTTTCACCGTTTTGGGTGTTATCTGCATCGTTCACCGTCCAATCGTCCCATCAAGGCCGATACTAGGCCAGCGGCGCGACGGTCCAAGCCGTCCGTAATCAAATACGCTTGGAAAGTGAAGATCGACCTGCATGCGCACTCCAATGTTTCCGACGGGACCGAGGCTCCCGCGGGAGTGATCGCTTCCGCGTCTGCTGCGGGTCTGGATGTGGTGGCCCTGACCGACCACGACTCCACTGACGGATGGGAGCAGGCCTCCGTCGCGGCCCTCGAATTCGGGGTGGCTTTCGTGCCGGGGATGGAGATCTCGTGCCGCACCCGGGAGGGGATCAGCGTCCATCTGCTCAGCTACCTCCACGATCCCGCACACCCCGGCCTGCTCGAGGAAATCACCAAGGCGAAAGACGCGAGGCTCACCCGCGCCAAGCGGATGGTCACGCTCCTGGCGGAGGACTACCCCTTGAGCTGGGACGATGTCATCCACCATGTGGCTCCGGGTGCGACCGTGGGCCGGCCCCACATTGCGGACGCCCTCGTGGCGGCCGGTGCCGTGGCGAGCCGCTCCGAGGCGTTCACCGCGATCCTGACTTCGCACTCGCGCTACTTCGTGCAGCACTACGCACCGGACCCGGCGCTCGCCGTCGAGCTCGTCCGGGCGGCGGGCGGAGTTCCCGTCTTCGCACATCCGGTGGCCTCTGCCCGCGGCCGGGTGGTCGGGGAGCGGACGTACCGGGAAATGATCGACGCCGGCCTCCTGGGGCTCGAAGTGGAGCACCGAGACAATCCCGAGGAAGGCCGCGTGTTCCTGCGGCGCCTGGCTGCTGAACATGGCTTGTTCATGACCGGTTCGTCCGACTACCACGGAACCGGCAAACCCAATCTGCTCGGCGAGAACCTGACGTCCCCCGACGTCCTGGCCCGTATCGAGGAGTTGGGCACGGGCAGTTCGGTGGTCCGTTAGACGGGGTGGAAGGTGGCCTTGCCGTCCAGGCGTTTCCGCATCACGTCGATAGCCGGGGCATTCTGGTCCACGCACACGAACCTGCGCTCGAGCTTCGACGCGACCGAGCCGAGCGTGCCTGAGCCGGCGAAGAAATCGAGGCACCAGTCTCCTGGCCGGCTGGACGCCGTGACGATCCGCCGGACGAGGCCTTCCGGCTTTTGCGTCGGGTAGCCGGTCTTTTCCTTGCCGGTCGGGGAAACGATGGTGTGCCACCAAACGTCCGTGGGAAGCTTCCCCAGTTCGCGCTTGGCCGGCGTCACGAGGCCGGGCGCCATGTACGGCTCACGGTCCACCTCGGCGTTGTCGAAATGGTACTTGGCGGGGTTCTTGACGTACACGAGGATGTTGTCGTGCTTGGTGGGCCAGCGGTTCTTGGCGCGTGCACCATAGTCGTAGGCCCAGATGATCTCGTTCAGGAAACACTCCCGGCCGAAGATCGAGTCCAGCATGACCTTGGCGTAGTGCACCTCGCGGTAGTCGAGATGCAGGTACAGGGTGCCGTCGTCGGCGAGCAGTCGCCAGGCTTCCACGAGCCGGGGTTCTAGGAAGGACCAGTAGTCGCTGAAGGCGTCGTCGTAGCGGTGCAGGGCGCCCTTGATGGTGTCATAGGAACGGCCTTTGAAACCTACGCGGTCGCCGTCGCCGTCGGCGTTGCGGACCATGCGCGTTTCCTGGCGGCTCTGGACCCGGCCCGTATTGAAGGGCGGGTCCACGTAAATCAGTGTGAAGGCGCCGTCCGGCAGCGTCGGGAGGAAAACCGCGTTGTCCGCGTGAACCACCAAGTTGCTACCGTCCGGCGCCCAAACAGTGTCAGTCATTGAGGCCGTTAAGCCTCGGTGCTCTCGCCGGATGCACCGGAAGCGGAGACCACTTCGCCGTTGCGGCGGCGGGTGCGGGAGCGGCGTGCGCGGGCCGGCTTGTCGGCGCCCTCGCCGGACTGTGCCTGCCCGGATTGGGGCTCGGCAGACTGGGCCGAACCCTCAGCGGGGGCTGTTTCGCCTTCGGACGTACGACGGCGGCGCGTGCGGTTGCGGCCGCCATCACCGTCTCCTTCGCGGGCCGGAGCGTCGCCGGACTTGGGACCGCGGCGTGCACCTTCACGGCCACCATCGCGCCCGCCGGCGCGAGCGGTGCGTCCACGCCCGGAATCGCCTCCGGAACGGGAGTTCTTCTTGCCGGTCTCGCCCAGGTCTTCAAGGACCTCGGCGTCAACGCCTGCGAGGGTGCGCTTGTCGCGGGGCAGTCGGCCCTTGGTGCCCGCGGGGATGTCGAGTTCCTCGAAAAGGTGCGGCGACGAGGAGTAGGTTTCCACGGGCTCCGGGTAGCTCAAGCCAAGCGCCTTGTTGATGAGGCCCCAGCGCGGCATGTCGTCCCAATCGACGAACGTCACGGCTGTGCCCTTGTTGCCAGCGCGGCCGGTGCGGCCCACCCGGTGCAGGTAGATCTTTTCGTCTTCGACGCACTGGTAGTTGATCACGTGCGTGACGTCATCGACGTCGATGCCGCGTGCGGCGACGTCGGTGGCCACGAGGACGTCCACCTTGTTGTTGCGGAAGGCCCGGAGGGCCTGTTCGCGGGCGCCCTGGCCCAAGTCGCCGTGAATGGCGGCGGCCGCGAAGCCGCGGTCCACGAGTTCCTCGGCAACCTTGGCCGCGGTGCGCTTGGTCTTGGTGAAGATGATGGTCCGGCCGCGGCCGCGGGCCTGCAGGATGCGGGCGACGACCTCCACCTTGTCCATGCTGTGGGCACGGTAGATGAGCTGCCGGATGTCGCGCTTCGTCAGGCCTTCGTCGTCCGGGTCGGCGGCACGGATGTGCGTGGGCTGTGTCATGTAGCGGCGCGCCATGGCGATGACCGGGCCAGGCATAGTGGCCGAGAAGAGCAGGGTCTGGCGGACGGCGGGTGTGCCGGCAATCAGGGTCTCTACGTCGGGAAGGAAGCCGAGGTCAAGCATCTCGTCTGCTTCGTCGAGAATCACCATGCGAACATTCTTGAGGTTCAGGTGCTTCTGCTTGTACAGGTCGATCAGGCGGCCGGGAGTGCCGACAACAACCTCGACGCCCTTTTGCAGGGCTTCGATCTGGGGCTCGTAAGCGCGGCCGCCGTAGATGGTGGCGATGCGGGCATTGCGTTTCCGTGATGCCGTCTGGAGGTCGTTTGCCACCTGGACGGCGAGTTCGCGGGTAGGAACAATCACCAGGGCCTGGGGCGCACCCGGGACTGCGAGCTTCTCGTGGCCGGCGTCGCCCGGTCCGACGACGCGCTGCAGCGCCGGGATGCCGAAGCCGAGGGTCTTTCCGGTACCGGTCTTGGCTTGGCCGATGATGTCGTGACCGCCCAGGGCGACCGGGAGGGTCATGGCCTGGATGGGGAACGGGTGGGTGATTCCGGCGTCGGCGAGGGATTCGACGATGTCTGCGCGGACGTTGTAGTCGGCGAAGGTCTTTTCCGCGATCTCGTGGGGTGTTTCATCCGAGGAAATGGTTTCCTCGGGTTCGATCGTTTCGGTTCCGTCTGTCAGAACTTCATGGGTGTGCAATTCACTCACAGTGGAGTTTTCCTTATTCATTTGGGCTGCGCTGCGTGCTCAACGGTTGTGGCAGGGCCGTTCCGGAGCACGGATGGGCGCAAGCAAATCCAGTGGAAGCCGATCGCGGGCTATCTAAATACTGGCACTGGGGACCAGCTGGTGTATCTCAAGATCGCGTAGGGGCGGGCTTGTTGATGTCAAAAAATGAACTGAATCAACGACCGGGCATCCATTACTACTTACACAGTCTAGCGTCTGGGGACAATAAACCCCGGATCGCGGTCCCGGGCCCGCGAACGAAGTGCGCTACGGGAGGAGCTCGAAGGTGATTTGGCGGGTGGCAATGTCCGCGTGAAGCAGTTTCACGCGGACCTTCGTTCCGGACTCCATTTCGCCATCGCAACGAGCGGTGACCGCGGGCTCGGCGATCTGCACGACACCGTAGGGGCCGTGCTGGGCTCCGTTCCCGTTGCCGTTTCCGTTGTTGCCGTTGTGGCTGTTCCCGTTGCCGTTTCCGTTGTTTTTGGCGGGCTTCGATCCGGAAATCACCACGGCGTCGAATTCCTGTCCGATGTGGTTGACAAGGAGCGCTGCCTCCACCGTGTCCAGGGCCAGGTGCTCCATTTTCGCGGCCAGCTGGTCGGATGACGCCATGATCTCGGGCAGGCTCGGCAAAGCGTCCCGGGCCCATGCTGGTATCTCGGTTCCATTGCTGAGCGCCTCGCAGATGACCAGGACAAATCGATCGACCAGGCGGCGCAACGGAGCGGTGGTGTGGGCATAGGGTGCCCCGATGGCGGACTGCATCACGCTGTCCGGGACCTCGCCGTCGAAAGGCGTGTAGCCGGCACCACGGAAAAGCAGTCCCGCTGAATGGAGGATGGCCAGTTGCCGGGGGTCCTTGGCATCGAGGCTCCGCAGGTACTCGCCATAGCTGGTCCCTTCGGTCCAAGGTTTGCCAAGCGCCCCGGTTTGCCGTTTGAAATGGAGCAACGAACGCTCATCGGGGGCGGGCATGGTCCGTAGGATTCCCACTTTGCCGTCGAGCATCAGCTGGGCGGCTGCCATCCCGGTCATGAGCGAAATCTGGGCGTTCCAGTCCTCCACCGGCAGCGAGGGAGCTGCGACGATCCTGTAGCCCTCGCCGTCGGGCAGCTGCACGATTTCCTGCTCAGGCATGTTCAGGCTGGCTCCGCCGCGGCGGCGTTCGAGTTCCACCCGCTTGAGTCCGACCTCCTTGAGGAGATGAAGGACGGGATCGGCCGCGCCGGAATCGATCTCCGCCTGCACGCCTTTGTAGTCGAGCTTGGCGCGGCTGCGTACGCTTGCCCGACCCACAGAGACAGTGCGGAACTCCGCTTCGGCGTCGAGTTCGAAGTCCCACACGAACGCGCCGCACGTCTGGCCGGCCAACAGGCTTCCGGCGTGCTCGCTGATGATCTCGGGGTGCAGCGGTATGCGGCCGTCCGGGGCATAGTACGTTTGCCCGCGGTGGCGGGTTTCGGCGTCGAGCGCTCCTCCCGGGGGCACGAAGGAGGGCACATCGGAGATGGCGTAGAGGACCCTGTAACCATCGCCGGACCGGTCGATGAAGAGCGCCTGATCGAGATCCGTGGAAGAGGCCGGGTCGATCGTGATGAACGGAACGTCCGTGAGGTCCTGCACCGGCAGGGTGTGTCCGGAAACCGCCGCTTCGGCGTCGCGCAGCGCTTCAGCGGGATAGCCTGCAGGCAGCTCGAGTTCAGTCCGAAGCGCCGCCAGTGCTTCCGCGAGCTGGTTCGACGTTTCACTGACATTCGGGGCTATCCGCTGATGTGACACGAAAGTCAGGGTAACTCCAAAATCTTTCGGCGTCTCGCTAGGCCGCAGCAGCGTCAAGGGCGGCCAGGAGTGCCTGGGCTGCCGCCGTCGGATCCTCCGCCTCGGTGATGGCGCGGACCACTACGATGCGGCTTGCACCGGCCTCCACTACCTCTTCGACGTTGCCCAGATCGATGCCCCCGATCGCGAACCAGGGGAGCACCACACCGCCGACTGTCTCAGCGTCTGCCTGCTTCACGGCGTTGGCGGCGTACTTCACCAGATCGAGCCCGACGGCGGAGCGTCCCGGCTTGGTAGGGGTGGCCCACACCGGCCCGACGCAGAAGTAGTCGAGGCCGCTGCGGCCGGGGGACGCGGCGATGGCCGCGTCGATCTGTTCCGGCGTGTGCGTGGAGAGGCCGATGATGGTGGGGTCGTGGAGCAGCTTCCGGGCCGAGCGCAGCGGAATGTCCTTTTGGCCGATATGGAACACCGGTGCGCCGGAGAGGGAGGCTATGTCCGCCCGGTCGTTGACTGCCCAGAGACGGCCGTGACGGTGCGCCACGGATTGCAGGATTTGCAGGAGTTCCAGTTCCTCGGCGGCTTCAATCGTCTTGTCACGCAGCTGGATGATGTCCACGCCGCCCTCGAATGCGGCATCGACAAATTGCTCAAAATCACCCTGTTGCTTGCGGGCGTCGGTGCAGAGGTACAGGCGGGCGGTGGTGTGGACATCGTGCTGGGTCATGGAAACAGAGTAGTTCCTCTAAACTGGGCTGGTACCGCGGGAGCCGCGGCGGCGGTCACAATCGCCGCGCGGCTGAGAGGGCTTCAGCGCCGACCGCTTGACCTGATCCGGCTAGTACCGGCGTAGGGAAGGACTCCATGGAAGAAGCAAACACCCGGAACGGGCCCCTCCACGCGGATGTCGCGGTGATCGGGGGCGGTGTCATTGGCCTCGGCATCGCGGGGGAAGCCCGCAGATCCGGCCGTTCGGTTGCCCTCATCGATCCCGCACCGGCCAGCGGCGCTACGTTCGCGGCAGCGGGAATGCTGGCGCCCGTCAGCGAATTGCACTACCAGGAAGAGGACCTCCTGGAGCTCATGCTCGAATCATCGGCGTTGTGGCCGGGCTTCGAACGCAATGTGACCGGCTCAAGCGCCGGGCGCGGCACGGGTTACCGCACGACGCCGACCCTCGCCGTCGGTGCGGACGCCGCGGACCGCCGGGCGCTCGCCGACCTTCGGGACGTCCAGCTCGCCCATGGCTTGGTGGTGGAATCCGTTCCGTTGCGCGAGGCGCGGGAGCGCGAGCCGCTCTTGAGCCCGCAGATTTCCTGTGCTTTCGATATCCCGGGCGATCACCAAGTGGATCCGCGCCGGCTCTCGGCCGCGATTCTCGCCGCCTTGGCAAACCACCAGCCCGGCGATTCGAGCTGGATCGCGGGGGCAGAGGACGGGTTTGCGGTCCACGACACTGCGGCGGGCCTCCTGTGGGAGGACGGGCGCGTCGTCGGGACGGTGCTCGGCTCGGGCGCCAATGTTCTCGCCACGGAAACAGTAGTAGCCAACGGACTTGATGCTGCCCGCTTGAACGGCCTGCCGGATGGATTGTCGCTGCCATTGCGTCCCGTGTACGGCGACATACTGCGGCTGCGCGTCCCGGAGCATCTGCAGCCCCTTGTCACCGCCACCGTCCGTGGGATGGTGCGCGGAGTGCCCGTGTATATCGTTCCGCGCGACGACGGGACCGTGGTGATCGGCGCAACGCAACGCGAAGACGGTTTGTCGGCGTCCGGGGGAGGAGCCAACCCTGTGTCAGCAGGCGGCGTGTATCAATTGCTCCGCGACGCCCAGGTACTGGTTCCGGCTGTCGCCGAACTGGAGCTCCTCGAAGCGACCGCCCGTGCCCGCCCTGGCACACCGGACAACGCACCGCTGTTGGGCCGTGTCGAAGGTCGCGAAGGAACCGTGCCCGGCCTCATCGTGGCCAGCGGCTTTTTCCGGCACGGCGTGCTCCTCACCCCTGCAGCGGCGAAAATCTGCGTCGGACTCATGGATGGCACCGTCGATCCGCGGTGGAACAAATTCCGCCCGGACCGCTTCTCCCGCCCGCTGTCTGCAGCAAGGGCATCCACAGGCGGCCCGTCGGCCGACACCCCACATCCCCTTCCGAAGGACCACGCATGAACATCAAATTGAACGGCGCAGACCACACACTGAGCGACGGCGCGTCCGTGACCACACTCGTCAGCCACATCACCGGACGGGTTGTGGACCCCAGCGGCCAGGCGGCCGACGGACGCAAGATCGGCGTCGCCGTCGCACGCAATTCCGAAGTGGTGCCGCGCAGCCAGTGGGCTGCCACCGCGCTCGCAGAGGGCGACGAACTCGAAATCGTGACCGCAGTACAGGGAGGCTGAACCATGACCACAGCAAGCACTCACGCAGGAAGCACCCGAACCGACGCCCTGGTAATCGATGGTGTTGAGTTCGGCTCGCGCCTCATCATGGGAACCGGCGGAGCCCCGAGCCTGGACGGCCTGGGAGCAGCCCTGTTGGCCTCCGGCACCGAACTCACCACCGTTGCCATGCGGAGGTACTCACCGACGGAGACAGGTTCCCTGTTCCAGTTGCTCGTGGACCACGGCATCCGTGTCCTGCCCAACACTGCCGGCTGCTTTACCGCCAAGGACGCTGTCATGACAGCCGAACTTGCCCGGGAGGCCTTGGAAACGGATTGGGTCAAGCTGGAGGTCATCGCCGACGAGCAGACGCTCCTGCCCGATGCCGTGGAGTTGGTGGATGCAACGGAGAAGCTGGTGGACCGCGGCTTCAAGGTCTTCGCCTACACCAACGACGACCCCGTGCTGGCGCTTCGGCTGGAAAACCTCGGAGCAACGGCGGTGATGCCGTTGGGCGCGCCTATCGGTACCGGCTTGGGCATCCTGAATCCCCACAACATCGAGCTCATCGTGTCCCGGGCTTCCGTGCCGGTAGTGCTCGACGCCGGCATCGGCACTGCGTCCGACGCCGCACTGGCCATGGAGCTCGGTTGCGACGCCGTGCTGCTGGCCACCGCAGTGACTCGCGCGCAGAACCCGGTGCAGATGGGCGAGGCCTTCAAACACGCGGTCATCGCCGGTAGGCTGGCGAAGCAGGCGGGCCGCATCCCGCGCCGGGAACACGCGCTGGCGTCATCGGCCATGGAAGGCCGGGCAGAGTTTCTCTAGCGGGTTTTTGCCGGCCGTCGGCGGATTCGTGTGAATCCCCTGTCAGCGAAGGAGCCCCCCATGGCCGGCAAGGATGACATCCTCACCAAGTCCGCGATCGACGACGCCTTGGCGGATCTGCCGGACTGGCGGTACCGCCTGGGCAGCCTCGTCACGGTCTATAAATGCCCGACGTCGGCGGCGGCACTCGAGCTGATTGCCGCCGTCGGGCAGATCGCCGAGCAACAGAACCACCACCCGGACCTGGACTGGAGGTACAACCGGGTGTCGATCCGCTACACCTCCCACGACGCCGGGAGCGAAGTAACCCAACGCGATGTCCGGGCAGCCATGAACGTCAGCCGGGCAGCCAAGGAAGCCGGGGCAGTGGCGCGACCCGAAGCTCTGCCGTGAGCCGGTTTGTCCGCGACACGCAAACAGAACGGCGACGCCCGGATACAGGAGTCGCCGCTCTGTTTGAAGTGTCGCCGGCCCGTGCGAGCAGCCCCAGCTAGAGCCGCAGGGCCGCGGTCAGCTGGGCAGTATCGTGCCGGGCCCGGTGGTGGCCCAGGAAGTACGAGGCCACCGCGGCCGCCACGGTACCCAGAACGATGGGCAGGACCCAAGGGATCCACGTCACGCCAGGCTGGTAGCCAAAGCCAAGTTGGATGAAGATCATCCAACTCAGCATGGCGACGGCCACCGAAACGCCGGCGGGCAGGGTGATTCCGTACGTGCCCCGGCGTTTGTCAGTTCCCCAGACAATGAAGCCCGAGGCGATGGTGGCTAGCGCCACGATGACAAGTGAGAGCATGCGGACTCCTGGCTCGCTGGTGTTCTGGTGTAAAAGCTTAGAGCGCGCCGAAGCCGACCCGGCGTACTTCCTCGGCACCGATCTCAACGTATCCGAGGACGTTGCCGGGAACGATGACCTGACGGCCCTTTTCATCGGTCAGGCGCAGGTCCGTGCCGTTGGCAATGGCCTCGCTCACGATCTTGGCAACAGCCTCGGCGTCGAGAGCGGACTCAAGCGCGATCTCACGGCCAACATTCTGAATGCCGATCTTTACTTCCACAGCGGGGCCTCCCAGCCAATCAAAAAATTACTCAGTCCTCTATTTGTAGTCTAGGACTCTTTCGGGAAGCGACTGATTCCGCGCCAAGCTAAACGGTAGATCAGGTCGCTGGCAACATCGAGGTCCAAATCGCCGTCGGTCTCGAGCCAATACCGGGCACTGACCTGCGCCATTCCAGCCAGGCCCCGGCCCAGCAGCTGGGCCTCCAGCGGGGGCAGCTTGGTGTCTTCGGCGATGACCTTGGCGACGGCGTCGGCAAAAGTGCGGTTGAACGTCTCCAAACGCGAACTGACGTCCGGGTCATTGATGAGGTCGGATTCGAAGACGAGCCGGTGCGCTTGGTCATCGCCTGCGATGAAACGGTAGTAGGCGCGCATGACTGCCTGGACGCGTTCCTTGTTGTCCGACGTCGAATTCAGCGCCGTAAGCATCTGGTCCGTGAGCGTGGCCAGGTGGCTGTCGAGGAGTGCCATGTAGAGCTCCCGCTTGGACGGGAAGTGTTGGTAGAGCACCGGTTTGCTGACATGGGCTGTCTCGGCGATTTCGTCCATCGCTGCACCATGGAACCCGTTGGCAACGAAGACTTCCAAGGCGGCGTTCAAGAGCTGGGCCCTGCGCTCATCGCGTGGCAGCCTGGCCGAACGCGGCGAACCGGTCCGATCCTGCCTGACCTGTGCCTCCTGTTTGATACGTGCACTCTCAGCCACTTGTCTGCCGCCTTTCCTTTGCAGTTATGACCACAATACTGCGCAGTAATATGACCGGGCGGCAGCGGCAGGCATACTTTGGAGTATGGCCACTATTTTTGCTGCCCAAACGTTGCCGCCCTCTCCTTCTTCGACACTGCCGCCCCTCGTGGAACCGGCGGCGGAACTGACCACCGAAGAGGTGGAACGGTATTCGCGCCACCTCATTATTCCCGAAATCGGTGCGGCCGGTCAGCGTCGGCTCAAGAATGCAAAAGTCCTGGTGATAGGTGCAGGCGGACTGGGCTCTCCGGCTTTGCTGTACCTCGCCGCCGCCGGCGTGGGGACGCTCGGAATCGTGGACGACGACGACGTCGACCTCAGCAACCTGCAACGCCAGATCATTCACGGCGTAGGAGATGTGGGACGGCCGAAGATCGAATCGGCACGGGACGCGATCAAGGAGCTCAATCCACTCGTCAACGTGCAACTGCACAACGTCCGCCTGGACTCCTCCAATGCCTTGGAGATTTTCTCCGGCTACGACCTCATCCTGGACGGGGCGGACAACTTCGCCACCCGGTACCTTGTCAACGATGCCGCGGCGATTCTCGGCAAACCGTACGTCTGGGGATCGATTTTCCGCTTCGACGGCCAGGTCAGCGTGTTCTGGGAGAAGCACGGGCCCAGCTATCGCGATCTCTACCCCGAGGCCCCTCCTGCCGGCTCGGTCCCGTCCTGCGGCGAGGGCGGCGTGTTCGGCATGCTGTGCGCTGCTGTCGGCTCGCTCATGGTGACTGAGGCAGTCAAGCTGATCACCGGCGTCGGGCGCTCCATGCTGGGACGGGTGGCGCTCTTTGACGCCCTCGGCGGCAGCTGGCGCGAAATCAAGGTTTCGAAAGACCCGGAGGCCGAACCGATCACCGAATTGACCGATTACGAAGCGTTCTGCGGCATCATCCCGGCACCTGCGGGGGACTCGGTTCCGACGGTCACGGCCACCGAACTTTCCGGGATGCTCGAGGCCCGCGCGGCAGGGGAACGCGACTTCGAACTGGTGGATGTCCGCGAGATCGGTGAACACGAGATCGTGAGCATCGACGGTTCGGTGCTCATCCCGCAGGGACGGATCCTGGCGGGGGAGGCCTGGACGGAACTGCCGCAGGACAAAGAGATCGTGTTCCACTGCAAGGGCGGCACCCGTTCCGCGGCGGTGCTCGCGGCTGCACAGCGCGCCGGCTACACGCGCGTCAGCCACCTCGACGGCGGGATCCTCGCTTGGGTGCACGACGTCGAGCCCGGCAAACCCGTTTACTGAACCGACAAGCGCAGGTGAACATGAAAGGTCCCGATATGAGCGAGGAATCCATGACCACACCGCAACACCCCATCGGATCGGGTTTCGGCCACGGCTCCACGGCATCGGACGTTGTGGCGGGAGTGGACCTTCACGGCAAGACCGCAATTGTGACGGGCGGTTATTCCGGGCTCGGCCTGGAAACGGTGCGGGCCTTGTCCTCCGCCGGGGCCAAGGTCACGGTTCCGGCCCGGCGTCCTGAACATGCCAAGGAAGTCCTCGCCGCTGCCGGCCTTGCACCGGAGCAAGTGACGGTGGAAGCCTTGGACCTGGCCGATCAGGACGCAGTGAAGGATTTCGCGTCACGTTTCCTCTCATCCAACGAAACCCTGGACATCCTGGTCAACAACGCGGCCATCATGGCCAGCCCGGAGCAACGCGTGGGTCCGGGTTGGGAATCCCAATTCGCCACCAACCACTTGGGCCACTTCACGCTTCTCAACTCCCTGTGGCCTGCGCTGGCGGCTGCCGGTTCGGCCCGCGTCGTGGCCTTGTCCTCCACCGGGCACAAACTCTCGCCCATCCGTTTCGAGGACATCAATTTCGAGAACGGCTACGACAAATGGAAGGCCTACGGCCAGGCTAAGACGGCCAACGCGTTGTTCGCCGTCGAGCTTGACCGCCTGGGCCGCTCCTCCGGAGTACGGGCCTTCGCGGTCCATCCAGGCGGCATCATGACCGAGCTCCAGCGCTACCTTCCGCGGGAAGAGATGGTCGCGGCGGGATGGATGGACGATGCGGGCAACGTCAGGGAGGGCTTCAAGACTCCGGAGCAGGGCGCAGCCACGTCCACGTGGGCAGCCACCTCGCCGGCACTGGCAGGCATGGGCGGGGTGTACTGCGAAGACTGCGACATCGCCAAGCCCACGGACCCTGCCTCGCCGCTCGCGCGGTACCAAGGAGTGGATGCACACGCTGTGGATCCGGAAGCCGCAACAAGGCTGTGGGCCGTGTCCGCAGAAATGACGGGAGTCAACGCGTTCGCGTAGGGCCGGGGGGCTCGCGAAGCAGCGCCTAAGGACATGCTCATTCTTGGTGATTGCAGCCGGACATATTCCTGTTATGTCCAGTGCTGGTGATCAGGGGAGGGCATGCTCTGCGCTGGGCAAATCAGCACGGTGATTCGCGAGCCAGCGCCTAGGGACATGCTCATTCTTGGTGATTGCAGCCGGACATATTCCTGTTATGTCCAGTGCTGGTGATCAGGGGAGGGCATGCTCTGCGCTGGGCAAATCAGCACGGTGATTCGCGAGCCAGCGCCTCAGAGGGACATGCTCATTCGTGGTCGTTGCAGCCGGACATATTCCTGTTATGTCCAGTGCTGGTGATCGGGGGAGGGCATGCTCTGCGCTGGGCAAATCAGCACGGTGATTCGCGAGCCAGCGCCTCAGAGGGACATGCTCATTCGTGGTCGTTGCTGTTGGACATGATCCTGTTATGTCCAGTGCTGGTGATCAGGGGAGGGCATGCTCTGAGTGAATTCGAGCGTGGACAACGCCACCCGGGCCACGAGGGGACCCAGGCCGTGAGGGGACGCGCGGGCTAGGCGCTTTCAGCCTGCTGGGATGTTTGTTGGTGGTCGACAGGACACGAGGCCGCCGGTGATGCGGCCGGCTGTTCCACCTGGATGCCGTACAAGGCCTCGAGGGCTGCCACGTAATCGTCTTGCTGGCCGTTGGCGGCGAGTTCCCGTGCGCGGACCGTGGGGATGTGGAGCAACTGCTTGACCATGCGGCGGAGGGCGAACTCGACCTCTTCGGCCGCAGCGGTGCAGCCATGCCGGGCCCGGACTTTCTCCATCTCGGCGTCGAGCACGTTCATCGTGTGGCGGCGCAGGGCCACAATGGCCGAATCGACGGACCGGGCTTCACGTTCCTGCTCGAAGGCCTCGGCCGCGCCGGACACAATGGTGCTCGCTTGCGCCAGCGACTCTGCTTGCTCCTGGGGCGCCGCGAGCCGCACGGATTCGAGCGTCAGGAGCTCGACGCCGTCGAGCTCGCCCACTGCGGGGTCGAAGTCGTGGGTGAGCGCGAGGTCGATCGCGATGAGCGTCTGGGTGGACAAAGCGCGGACCTTGGCAAGCTCGGCGGCCTCCACTCGCGTGTCCGACCCGCTGCAACCGATCATGACATCGGCGGCGGCGACGGCGGCAGGGAGCGTTTCGGCGTCGAGTGCGGTCCCGCCGCGGGTCGCCACGAAAGTGCCGGCCCGGCCGGAAGACGAGTACACGGAGACGTCGGTGCATCCACGATCGCGCAGCAGCGACATGGTGGCTCCGGCGTAGGCCCCGGTCCCGAAGACAACAACCTTCTTGGTGCTCCAGTCGGCGTTCTCCGAGAGGTCGGTGGCGAGGTCCAGGGCTACTGAAACGATCGACAGGCCACGGGAACCAAGAGCTGTCTGGGCCCCCACGTCTTTGGCCGTCTTGGAAGCGGCCTGGAACAAGCGGACCAGCCCGGAACTCGCGGTTCCTTCGTGCTGGGCAGTGATGAGGGCGCGGCGCACTTGGCCGGCGATTTCGCGTTCGCCGACAACGGCGGAGTCCAGCCCGGCGCTGACGGCGAAGAGGTGCCTGCTGACCTCGGGGCCGGTGCGGGTGCTGAAGGCGCGCGAGACGAGTTGCTCGTTGAGTCCGCTCAGGCCACTGATCTGCGTGACGAGCGCCGAACGGGCGGCTTCGAGGTTCTCGGCGTGGGGGGTTTCGCCGTAGATTTCGTAGCGGTTGCAGGTGGCCAGGACCACGGCACCGGAGACAAGTTGGGAATCGGCCAAAGCGGACGAGGCAACCTCGGATGAACCGTTGCTCAACTGAGCGACGGTCTCAAGATCGATGTCGGCGTGTGTAGCCACCAATGAGAAAAGAACCACAGCAAAGCCATCATAGCTTTTTCGGCGCCATGTAGAACAACGCGCGCCAGTGGTTCTCCGCACTGCCGGCAGTGATGCCCGTCACCCCGCAATGTGCGGGACAGGCTGTCGTTATCTTTTGACCCCGATCTTCGGCACAATCGAAGGCATGACTTCCAGTTCCGCACTGCCTCATTCTGTGTCGGCCACCGACATTTCCGGCACAGCCGCTTCAGGCCTTGATGCAAGCCACCCGCTGATGGATGGCCGCACCGCAGACTCCCCGCTGATCCAGGCTTATCGCGGAGGCAAGCCGTCCCGCCGTCCTGTGTGGTTCATGCGGCAGGCCGGCCGCTCGTTGCCGGAATACCTCAAAGTCCGTGAAGGCGTGGCAATGCTGGACTCCTGCCTGCGCCCCGAGCTCGCCTCCGAGATCACGTTGCAGCCGGTTCGCCGCCACGACGTTGATGCGGCCATCTTCTTCTCCGATATCGTCATCCCCCTCAAGCTGGCCGGCGTCGGCGTGGACATCGTCCCCGGCGTCGGGCCCGTGCTGGACAAGCCCGTCCGCACCGCGGCTGACGTCGCCGCCCTGCCTCAGCTGACGTGGGACGCCCTCGAACCGATCCGCGAGGCCGTCCGCCTGACGGTCGCGGAGCTCGGCACAACACCCCTGATCGGCTTCGCCGGTGCGCCGTTCACGCTTGCCGCGTACATGGTGGAAGGCAAGCCCTCCCGCGACCACCTCGGTCCGCGCACCATGATGCATGCCGATCCGGAGACCTGGACCGCCCTGGCCAATTGGGCGGCCGACGCCTCCGGCATGTTCCTGCGGGCGCAACTGGAAGCCGGCGCCTCGGCAGGTCAACTGTTCGACTCGTGGGCAGGATCCCTTGGGCTCGCCGACTACGCCAAGTACGTTGCTCCCGCTTCGACCCGCGCCCTTGACCACGTCCGTCATCTCGGCGCGCCGCTGGTCCACTTCGGTACGGGAACGTCCGAGTTGCTCGCCGCGATGCGCGACGTCGGCGTGGATGTCGTCGGCGTGGACTACCGGCTGCCGCTTGACGAGGCAAACCGTCGGCTGGGCGGCACAGTGCCCTTGCAAGGCAACATCGACCCGGCGCTGCTTTCCGCACCGTGGGAGGTACTGGAAGCCCATGCCCGTGAGGTGATCGCAGCCGGCTCCTCAGCCCCGGGCCACGTCTTGAACCTCGGCCACGGCGTGCCCCCGGAAACGGATCCCGCCGTCCTGACGCGGGTAGTGGAACTCATCCACTCGATCCCGGCAGGGTAGCCGGCATGCGCGGGGCACAAACACAGCCCGGACACGCACCTTCCGCAGATTCAGCAGCCGGCTTGGCCGCCGTCGTCGTGGGCGGCGGAATGTCCGGCCTGCTCGCCGCCCGTTGCCTGGCCAAGGCCGGGATCACCGTCACGGTGCTCGAAGCGGGCGAGGCGTGGGGCGGTTGCGTGGGAAGGCACACTGTCGGCGGCCTTGTGCTGGACAGCGGCGCCGAGTCCTTCGCGACGCGCTCCACCGCCGTGGCCGATCTCGCCCGCGATCTCGGGCTCGGCGGCAATATCGTGGCGCCCCATCCTGGAGGTGCCTGGGTGCAGTTGCCCGACGGCCCGCAGGAACTGCCGAAAACCGGAGTGCTCGGAATCCCGGCGAACCCCTGGGACCCGGAAGTCCGGCGGTCCTTGGGCTTTGCCGGTTCCCTGCGGGCCTCGCTCGACCGCTACCTGCCCGCATCCGTCGGCACCTCGGCCGCGGTCACCAGCGTCTCCTCCTTGGTCCGGGCGCGGATGGGCAAACGGGTGCTCGAACGGCTTGTGGCGCCCGTCGTCGGAGGAGTGCACTCCGCCGATCCCGGACTGCTCGACGTCGACATGGTCGCTCCCGGCCTGCGTGCGGCATTGCGCCAGCACGGTTCGTTGACCGCGGCGGTGGCCAGCCAGCGCGAGGCCGTGCCGAACCGCGACGGAAGCGGGACGGCGAAGGCGGGATCCGCCGTCGGCGGCTTGGAAGGCGGAATGAACACGCTTGTCACCGCCCTCGTGGCGGAGTTGCGTTCGCGGGGCGTCGCCCTCGTTTCAGGTGCCCGGGTGGATTCGATCACCCGCACCGAAAGCGGTTGGCAGGCTACCGCCGCGGGCACAACGTACGACGCCGGCCGGCTCGTGGTGGCGCTCGACGGTCCGGCCGCCGTCGGGCTGCTGGAGGGGGCGCTTCCCGAATTGTCCGCGCTGCGCCCCGCCGCAGGCCCGTTGGTGAGCCTGGTGACCTTGGTGGTGGACGTGCCCGAACTGGACCGGCGCCCCCGGGGCACGGGCATTCTTGTCGCTCCGCAGACCGAGGGGATCGAGGCGAAAGCGCTCACGCACGCCACGGCAAAGTGGGACTGGCTGGCGGAAGAAGCGGGCCCCGGAACGCACGTGCTGCGCCTGTCCTATGGGCGTGGCGAGGGGGTGGACTCTCCTGAGTCGGCGGCAGCGCAATCCGTCGCCTCACTCAATGACGATGCCTTGTTTGAGGCCGCGCTCCGCGACGCGTCGACCTTGCTGACTGTGCCGATTGTCCGTGAAGACGTACTCGATTGGGACGTCGTCCGTTGGGCGGGCGCCTTGCCGTTCGCCGCCGTCGGTCACAAACAGCGCGTTGCCGAAGTGCGCCGCGTCTGCGCCGAAGCCGAAGGATTGACCGTTGTGGGCGGCTGGCTCGCCGGAAACGGCCTGGCAGCCGTGGTTGCCGACACTTCCGCGCAGATCGACGCAGTCTTGTGAAATGCACCACTTCTACGCCTTGTAGAAGTGGTGCATTTCGACTTAGCGGCATCCACGGGGCAGACTTGTACCATGAGCCACACTTCTGCCGAATCTGTCACTAAAACTGCCGAATCCGAAGAGCAGTTCTTTACGCTGTGGACCGTCTTCAAGCGGTCGGGCGATGTCCTGCGCAGCGCCGACGCTGTTCAGGATTTCGAGCAGCTGGCTGCCAAGCTTGCCGAGGACGGCGTCGTCCTTCGCGGAAGCTACGACGTCTCCGCCATGCGCTCCGACGCCGACATCATGGTGTGGCTCCACGGCGCCAAGCCTGAAGCCTTGCAGCAGGCCGTGCGTGATATCCGCCGCAGCGCGCTGTTCGCCGGCACCGAGATCGTCTGGTCCGCCATGGGCGTGCACCGCGAAGCCGAATTCGCCAAGAACCACGTTCCTGCCTATGCGCGCGGCGTCGAGCCCAGCACGTGGCTGTGCGTTTACCCGTTCGTCCGCTCCTATGAGTGGTACATCCTGCCTGCCGACGAGCGTGGCAAGATGCTGCGCGATCACGGCATGCTCGGCCGCGACTTCCCCCAGGTCATTTCCAACACCGTATCCTCCTTCGCCCTGGGCGACTGGGAGTGGATCCTGGGCCTCGAAGCACCCGAACTCGTTGACCTGGTGGACCTCATGCGCCACCTGCGTGCCACCGACGCCCGCAACCACGTCCGCGAGGAAATCCCGTTCTACACCGGCCGTCGCATCACCGCCGCGGAGATCGCCGAGGTCCTCGCGTGAGCGGCCGCCACTCCACGGGCCCGGCCAGCCTCACCGAGGTCAACGACGTCACCGAGGCCGGACGCATGGCTCCCAAAGAGTACGACGCCGTCCTCCTCGCCTCTTTCGGCGGCCCCGAAGGCCAGGACGATGTCATTCCCTTCCTGCGCAATGTGACCCGTGGCCGCGGCATCCCCGATGAGCGCCTTGAAGAGGTGTCGCACCACTACCGTGCGTTCGGCGGGATCAGCCCCATCAACCAGCAAAACAGGAACCTCAAGGCCGCCCTTGAAGCGGAGTTGGCCTCACGCGGCATCAGCCTTCCCGTGCTGTGGGGCAACCGCAACTGGGATCCTTACATCCCGCAAACCCTCCAGGAAGCCTACGACGCCGGCCACCGCAAACTGCTGATGGTCACCACGAGCGCATACTCCTGTTACTCCAGCTGCCGCCAGTACCGCGAGGACATCGGCATCGCGCTGACGGAGAGCGGCCTTGACGGCAAACTCGAAGTGGACAAGGTACGCCAGTACTTCGACCACCCAGGCTTCGTCGAACCCTTCGTGGAAGGAACGGCTGCAGGACTTGCGGAGGTCAAGGAGAAACTGGCTGCGGCCGGTCTCCAGGACGCTCCGGTGCACATCCTGTTTGCGACGCACTCCATTCCAACCCGTGACGCCGAAGCCGCCGGGCGTTCGGACGCCGAGCCCCGCGAGTTCGAGCAGGACTCTGCCTACGTCGCCCAGCATTTGGCTTCCGGCGCCGAGGTGGTTCGTCGGGTTGAGGCCGAATCCGGGCTCACCGCTCCGTGGTCCTTGGTGTACCAGTCACGTTCCGGCGCGCCGAGCGTTCCGTGGCTTGAGCCGGACATCAACGATGCCATCGAGGAACTGGCCGGCCAGGGAGTCAAGGGCGTCGTGATCGTCCCCCTCGGCTTCGTTTCCGACCACATGGAAGTGGCCTGGGACTTGGACACCGAGGCCTTGGAAACCTGCAAGAACCTCGGAATCGCCGCGACCCGCGTTCCCACCCCGGGAACCCACCGCACGTTTGTCTCCGGCCTGGTGGATCTCATTTGCGAGCGGACGGTAGCCAACAATATCGCCGATCGCCCCGCGATGACCGGGCTCGGGCCGTGGTACGACATCTGCCGTCCGGGCTGCTGCGCCAACTTCCGTGGGGAGAAGCCCACGATTGCGGGTGCGGACACCTCGGTCGGCACGGGGCATGATGCCTACCCCGCAGGAGAAAGCGCGAAATGACCGTTCGGATCGGCACCCGCGCGAGCAAGCTCGCGCTCACCCAAAGCCAGCAGGCCGCGGACCAGCTGGCCGCCGTCGGCGGCTTCCCCGTCGAACTGGTGCGCATCAAGACCGAAGGCGATGTCCGGACGGGTTCCCTGTCCCAGATGGGCGGCACCGGAGTGTTCGTCGCCGCTCTTCGCGACGCGCTGTTGGAGAACGCATGCGACGTCGCCGTGCACTCCTTGAAGGATCTCCCCACGGGTGCGGCGCCGGGGCTCACCATTGCGGCAACGCCGAAACGCGTCGATGTCCGGGACGCCTTGTGCGCCCGTGACGGCCTCAAGTTGGCGGACCTTCCGGCAGGCTCCAGGGTCGGTACCGGATCGCCGCGCCGCGCCGCCCAGCTGCGCGCCGCCCGCCCGGATCTCGACGTCGTGGACATCCGCGGCAACGTGGACACCCGGCTGGGCCGCGTTCCGGGGCTCGCCGGCAACGCGGAAGATTCACCCGGCGACCTCGACGCCGTCGTCCTCGCCGCGGCGGGACTGGAACGGATCAGCCGGCTCGACGTCGTGACGGAGTTCTTCGAAACCGACGTCATGCTTCCAGCGCCCGGACAAGGCTCGCTCGCGATCGAGTGCCGCACGGCTGACGCGCCCGGACAGTCCGACTCGGCCGAAGGTTCCCAGGGTGCACTCGCACAGGCCCTGGCCGCACTGAACGATGAAGACACCCGGCTGGCCGTCACGGCGGAGCGGGCCGTCCTGGCCCGCCTCGAAGCCGGCTGCGCTGCGCCCGTGGGCGCCTACGCTTACCGCAAGGGGAGCATGCTCTATCTGGAAGCGGTGGTCTGTGCCGTCGACGGGAGCGCGTCCGTGCGCGAGAAAAAGGCCAGCGACGGCCTCACTGAGGTGGGCGCCACGTTGCTGGGCATCGAAGTCGCCGAACTCCTCCTCTCCGCGGGCGCCGCGGACATCACAGATCTTGCAGCTTCCCGATAACCGGAGCCACCAGGAGACCATGGGACGGCACAGTGCAGTGAAGTCGGGGGAGGCCCGGGTCCTTGAAGGCGCCCGGGTCCTTGTGACGCGCAGCCCGGATCGTGCCGCGCCCCTCGTCAGCGCCCTGCGTGAGGCCGGCGCGGAGCCGCTCCTGTTGCCCTTGATCGACTTCGAACGAGCCCGCGACCAGCACTCCCTCGAGGTCGCTTTGGACGCCCTCCGTGCCGGGGCGTACGGCTGGTTGGTGGTCAGCAGCATCACCACGGTGCGTGCCCTGAAGGAAAAGGCGGCCGAGCGGCGCTTGGAGCTGAAGGAACTGATTCCGGATTTTGTCCGGATCGCGACGATCGGTCCGTCGAGCCGGCGGGTCCTCGAAGCGGAAGGCCTTCCCGTGGACCTCGCACCGGAGGACGTCCAGTCGGCCGCGGGACTCGTCTCCGTCTGGCCGACAGGGCCGGCCAATGTGCTGTTGCCCCAAGCTGACATCGCCGATGCGACGTTGGCGGAGGGGATCGAGGCCAAGGGAGCCGCAGTCCAGGCAGTGACGGCCTACCACACCGTGGACTACCCGGCGGCCCCCGGACGCAGGCTCATTGCTGCCTTGGTGGCTGCGAACGGCTGGCACACGGGAAGCGGATCCGGGGCCCCGGAGCTCACCCCCGACGACGCCAAAGCCGAACTTTCCGGCGGCCGGCTCCACGCCGTCGTCGCCGCTTCACCCAGCGCGGCACGCCGCATCCACGCCTCGCTGGCTCCGCTGCGGGATTGCCGCTTCATTGCGATCGGGCGCTCGACGGCGGCAGAGGCTGCCGCTCTCGGCATTCCAGTTGCGGCAACCGCCAAGGAACCCACACCCGCCGGCATCGTGGCCGCCCTACGCACCGTATTCGACACCGAAGGGAACGAAAGTTGAGCTTTCCAAACCACCGGCCCCGCCGGCTCCGCACCACCCCCGCCATGCGCCGGATGACCGCCGAACACCGCTTGGCGCCCGCTGACCTCATCCTGCCGGCCTTTATTCGCGAAGGACTCAGCGAACCGGCTCCGATCAGCTCCATGCCCGGCGTCGTCCAGCACACCACGGACTCGCTGAAGCGCGCCGCCGCAGAAGCCGTGGAGCTGGGCGTCAGCGGCATCATGCTGTTCGGTGTTCCCGCCGTCCGCGATGCCCGCGGCACCGCCTCCCTGGATCCCGATGGCGTGCTTAACAAGGCCATCCGCGACGTCCGTGCGGAAGTGGGCGATGACCTGGTGGTCATGGGCGACGTGTGCCTCGACGAATTCACCGACCACGGCCACTGCGGTGTCCTGGACGCCAACGGCTACGTGGACAACGACGCCACCCTCGAAATCTACGCCCAAATGGCTGTAGCACAGGCCGACGCCGGTGCCCACGTCCTGGGGCCGTCCGGGATGATGGATGGCCAGATCGCCGTGATTCGCCAGGCCCTTGAAGAAGCCGGACACCGGAACACCGCGCTCCTGGCCTACGCGGCGAAATACGCCTCAGCTTTCTATGGCCCCTTCCGCGAAGCCGTGGACTCGCAGCTCAAGGGCGACCGCCGGACGTACCAGATGGATGCCGCAAACCGCCGGGAAGCCATCATCGAGGTGGAACTCGACCTCGAAGAGGGCGCTGACATGGTGATGGTCAAGCCGGCCATGAGCTACCTCGACGTCCTGGCCGACGTCGCCGCCATGAGCCCGGTCCCCGTGGCGGCCTACCAAATCTCCGGTGAATACGCCATGATCGAAGCGGCTGCCGCGAACGGCTGGATTGACCGCCGCGGCGCCATCACAGAATCCGTGCTCGGCATCAAACGGGCCGGCGCCGACATGGTGCTGACGTACTGGGCGTCCGAGCTCGCCGGCTGGCTCAAGGAGTCCTGATGACCGAAACCCCTTCCGCTCCGACGGCTCCGGTGGGTGCTACGGAGATCCTCCTCGGGCTGAACACTTTCGGTGACGCCGGGGTGGACGCCGACGGCAGTCCGAAACCGCACGCCCGGGTATTGCGGGAACTGTTGGCGGAAGCGGAACTGGCGGACGCCGTCGGGCTTCATTCCTTCGGGGTGGGGGAGCACCACCGGCGCGACTTCGCTGTCTCGGCGCCCGAAGTGTTCCTCGCGGCCGCGGCCGCCCGGACAAGGCAGATCAAGCTCGGTTCGGCCGTCACCGTGCTCAGCTCCGACGATCCCATCAGGGTCTTCCAACGTTTCTCCACCGTTGACGCGCTCTCCAACGGGCGGGCAGAAGTGATGCTGGGCCGCGGCTCGTTCGTGGAATCGTTCCCGCTGTTCGGCCTGGACCTGGCCGACTACGAAGTCCTGTTCGAGGAGAAGCTGGAGCTCTTCGACAAGGTCCGGGCGCAGAAGCCCGTGCATTGGGAAGGCCGCACCCGGCCGAACGTGAGTGGAATGAGCGTCTTTCCGCCGCTGGAACACCACTTGTTGCCGACGTGGATCGGTGTGGGCGGAACCCCCGAGTCGGTGCTGCGCTGCGCCCAATACGGCTACCCGATCATTTTCGCCATCATCGGCGGGGAACCGCGCCGCTTTGCCCCGCTGGTGAATTTGTACCGCGAGGCAATGGGGAAGTATAGACACCCCATGCAGCAGATTGCCACGCATTCGCCCGGGCACGTCGCTCCGACCGACGAGGAAGCCCGCGAGGAGTTGTTCCCGCATTGGCTGGCCCAGCGCAACCGTATCGGCGCCGAACGCGGCTGGGGACCGGCGAGCAGGGGCGAGTTCGACGCCATGTGCGGCCCGGAGGGGGCACTCTATGTCGGCTCGCCGGAAACGGTTGCCCGGAAGATCGTCTTGCTGAAGCGGAACCTCGGCGTGGACCGTTTCGACCTCAAATACAGCAACGGGACGCTGCCCCACGAATCCATGATGCGCTGCATCGAACTCTTCGGCACCGTGGTGGCCCCACTCGTGGCCGGGCAGCTCGCCGGTGCCTGAACCCCGGTAGCCGCCCTCGCCGGTGCCTGAACCGCTCCTCATCCCTGAAAGAATGGACACCATGAGTTCAAACACCCCTGTCTCCGACCAACTGTTCGACCGCGCCCGCTCCTTGATGCCCGGCGGCGTCAACTCTCCGGTGCGCGCCTTCGGATCCGTCGGCGGCACTCCGAAGTTCATGGTTTCCGCGCAGGGTCCGTACCTGACCGATGCTGATGGCCGCGAATACGTGGACCTCGTCTGCTCATGGGGCCCGGCGCTGCTGGGTCACGCGCACCCGGCCGTCCTTGACGCCGTCCACGCCGCCGTCGACCGAGGCTTGTCCTTTGGCGCGTCCACGCCGGATGAGGCAAACCTCGCCGCGATCGTCAAGGAACGCGTCTCCGCCGTCGAACGCATCCGCATGGTGTCCACGGGCACCGAGGCCACCATGACCGCTGTACGCCTGGCCCGTGGCTTCACTGGCCGCAACCTGATCGTGAAGTTCGCCGGCTGCTACCACGGCCACCTCGATGGACTGCTCGCCGCGGCCGGCTCGGGCCTTGCGACCATGGCGCTGCCCGGTTCGGCCGGCGTCACTGAAGCCGCCGCCGCTGAAACCCTTGTCCTGCCGTACAACGACCTCGGCGCGGTGGAAGCCGCTTTCGCCGCGCACGGCAACAACATCGCCGCCGTCATCACGGAAGCCGCTCCCGCCAACATGGGCGTCGTGACACCGGGCGAAGGCTTCAACGCTGGGCTGTCGCGCATCACCCGGGAGCACGGTGCGCTGTTGATCCTGGACGAAGTGCTCACCGGGTTCCGCACCGGCTACGCGGGTTACTGGGGCCTCACGGGGCGCCAGGAAGGCTGGATGCCGGACCTGCTGACCTTCGGCAAGGTCATCGGCGGCGGCATGCCGACGGCGGCGCTCGGCGGACGTGCCGACGTCATGGATTACCTTGCCCCCCTTGGTCCGGTGTACCAGGCAGGAACGTTGTCCGGGAACCCGGTGGCCATGGCCGCAGGCGTCGCCACCCTGACACACGCGACTCCGGAGGTCTACGACTTCGTGGACACCCGCTCGCTGGAACTCTCCGCGGCACTCTCATCGGCGCTGGACACCGCCGGCGTGGACCACTCGATCCAGCGCGCCGGGAACCTCTTCTCCGTGGCCTTCGGCACGTCGGCCAACGGCGTCCACAACTACGCCGACGCCCAGGCCCAGGACGTCTTCCGCTACGCACCGTTCTTCCACTCCATGCTGGACTCCGGCGTCTACCTGCCGCCGTCGGTCTTCGAAGCGTGGTTCCTGTCCGCTGCCCACGACGACGCCGCCATGAACCGGATCTTTGACGCACTCCCGGCCGCAGCCAAGGCGGCCGCGGAGGCCACGGCCTTGTAAACGGCGCTTTTCCCATGTTTTGCAGGCTGCTCCTTACCCGTAATGCTCGGGCGGGAGCAGGCTGTGGGCAACGATCGAATCGACAAGGCGATGATTCATCTGCTCAAATCGTCCAGAATTTCACTGCTCATTCTCTTCGCCCTGATGGCCGGGGCGTTTGCCGGAATAGCGCACGCCGACACTCCTGAACCGGGGGTCAGGGCCGTCGGAGACCCGCCCCCGACGCCAACTACTCCACAGGCCGCCCCCACGCCCGGGTTTTTGACCTCTCCAGGGGGATCGCCGGAGGCCCCTGCTCCGCCGGCCGGGCCTTCCGAGCCGCCGCTTCCTCCGCACCCGACGCCGGAACAGCGGCTCGCGGGTTTGACCCTGGAGCAAAGGGTGGGGCAGCTGTTCATGGTGGCAGCCAAGGCCGACGGGAGCGATGCCGGCACCGTGGCAGATCTCCTGAACAACCACGTGGGCAACATATATCTGGCCGGACGCAGCCAGGCAGGCCTTGCGGCGACGGCATCAGTGGTGGCAAAGCTGAAGGCAGCCATTTCGCCCGCGGCGAGCCGAGGGTTGCCGCTGTCCGTCGCGACGGACCAGGAGGGCGGTTCTGTTCAAGTCCTTAGGGGACCCGGATTCGAGCCTATTCCCGCAGCCTTGGACCAAGGCAACTCAAACCCCGACCAGCTACGCGCCGACGCCCGGCAATGGGGGTCGGAACTCCTGCGGGCCGGAGTGAATGTCGATCTGGCGCCCGTACTGGATACGGTACCCAGCCCCGAATTCGCGCCCTCGAATAAGCCCATCGGCGTCTTCAAACGCGAATACGGCTTCATCCCGGCTACGGTGACCGAACACGGGAACGCTATGGCGGCCGGATTGCGGGACGCCGGGGTGGCGCCGGTGGCGAAGCACTTTCCGGGAATGGGACGTGTCCGCCTGAACACCGATGTCAGCACGAACGTGCACGACACCGAAACAAGCCGGACGGATCCCTACCTGATGCCGTTCAAGGCTGCGATCGACGGCGGGCTGCGGTGGGTCATGATTTCGAACGCCTACTACGACAAGATCGATCCCGACCACGCGGCGCCGTTTTCGTCCGAGATCATGCGCACCATGTTGCGGACGGACGCAGGGTTCACCGGAATCATCGTGTCCGACGATTTGTGCAACGCCGTGCAGCTGTCGCCCTGGAGCGTGGGGGACAGGGCGACGAATTTCATCAGCGCGGGCGGCACCATGGTCCTGTGCGCGGATACCGCTTCAGTTCCGGCGATGTATGCCCAGGTCCTGCAGCGGGCGCAGGCCGATCCCGACTTCCGTAAATCCGTGGATGCCGCGGCCCTGACTGTCCTTCAAGTGAAGGCCGGGAAGTGAGCCGGATGCGAAAAATCCCCGGCTGCGGACGGGCTCACCGCTGTGGGCGTCCCGTCCGCAAGCCGGGGATTCTCCGGTAAGTCCTAGAGCACGTCCGAAAGGAAGCCCTTCAGGCGATCGGTCCGCGGTTCGGTGAAGAGCTGTTCCGGCGATCCGCTCTCTACGACGACGCCTGCATCCATGAACGTCACGGTGTCCGACACGTTCCTCGAGAAGCCCATTTCGTGGGTTACCACCACCATGGTCATGCCTCCCTTGGCCAGATCGGTCATGAGTGCGAGCACGCCTTTGACCAGCTCAGGGTCCAGGGCCGACGTTGCCTCGTCGAAGAACATGACCTCGGGCTTCATGGCAAGCGCCCGCGCAATGGCGACGCGCTGTTGTTGCCCGCCCGAGAGGTTGGCTGGCCGGGCGTCGGCTTTGTGCTTGAGCCCCACGAGGTCCAGTTGTGCCAAGGCATCTTCCCGGGCCTGCTCCTTGGACATTCCGCGCAGCTTCCGGAGCGCGAGGGAGATGTTCTCCGCCACGGTCTTGTGCGGAAACAGGTTGAACTGCTGGAAGACCATGCCGATTCTCCGGCGCAGTTCGTCCGGGTTGTCCTTGAGTACCGAACGGCCATCGAGCAGGATGTCACCCTGCTCGGGTTCGATCAACCGGTTCATGACGCGCAGGAGCGTGGATTTACCTGAGCCGGAAGGGCCGATCACGGAAGCCGTAGTGCCCTTCTCGACGTGCAGGTCGATGCCGCGCAGGACATGGTTGGACCCGAAGGACAGATGGATGTTTTTTGCTGTCAGTGTTCCTGACGCGAACTCGCTCAAGCGTGGGCTCCCTTCCCGACGACGGCGGCTGCCTCGTCCGGTTCCTTCTTCTCCGGCCGGCCCGAACGCAGGCGGCGGTCAATCCAGTTCACGAAATGCGTCAACGGAATGGTCAGTGCCAGGTAGAAGATGGCTGCCGCCACATAGGGCGACAGGTTTCCGCTGGTGGAGGCAGCGTCCTTGCCGATCTGGAAGATCTCGCGCTCCGAGGCCAGCAGGCCCAGGAGGAAGACCAGCGACGACTCCTTGATCAATGCAATGAATTGGTTGACCAACGCGGGCAAGACCCGCCGGACGCCCTGGGGAACCACCACAAGCCGCATGGCAGGGCCGTAGCCGAATCCCAAAGCACGCGTGGCCTCGAGCTGGCCCTTGTCCACGCTCTGGATACCGGAACGGAAGATCTCGCCGATGTACGCCCCCGACATCAGCGACAGCGCCGCGATGGCCATGGGGTACGGGCTCGTGGAGCCCGTCAGCTGGCGAATGATCGGGCCGAATCCGAGACCGATCACGAGGATGGTGAGCACGGGCGGCAGCCCACGGAGGATATCCGTGTAGACGCGGGCGATCCACCGGGCCACCGGATTCCGGGATATCCCCATAAGGGCGAGCAGCATGCCGAGCACCGTTCCGATGACACCGGAGGTGACGGCCAGGACGAGCGTGTTCGGCAGGCCGACTGCGAACATCTTGGGGATGACTTCGCCCATCGCCTTCCAATCGAGGAAGGTCTCAGAGAGCAGTTTGAAGATATCCATGGAAGCCTGGGTTACTTGGCCGGGATCTGGACGGCCTTGCTGCCCGGCTTCCAGCCCTGGGGAGTCTGCTCCGCTTTGGTCGGGCGGTCTTTGTACCACTCGGCCGTCAGCTTGGTCCAGGTACCGTCCGCGATCACGGCGTCAAGGCCGGAGTTGAGGGCGTCGATCAGGGGCTGGTTGTCCTTGTTCACGGCCCAGGCGGTGAAGTTCTGGGTGTTGACGACCTTTTCGGCGATCTTCGTGTTGTCGCCGTCCTTCACCTGGCCCGTGGCCTGCTGCGACGGGGCGACCCAGGCATCAACCTGACCGCTCTTCACGTTGGCGTAGACCGTGTTGTAGTCGGGGAAACGGACGGGCTCAAGCTTGAGCGTGTTCGTGACGTAGTCGTCCTGGACGGTGCCCTGGACGACGCCGATGCGGACGTCGGACTTGAGGTCTGCGAAGCCCTTGACCTTGGAGTCGGTCTTGGTCACGACGGCCATGTAGCCGAAGTCGTAGCCATTGGTGAATCCGACCGTTTCGCGGCGCTTGTCCGTGGTGGAGATCGAGGAGGAGCCGACGTCGAACTGCTTGTTCTTGACCTGGGACAGCAGCGCGGAGAAGTCAGTGGAAGCGAACTCGACCTTGAGGCCCAGCTTGGCGCCAACGGCACGCAGGAGTTCGTTGTCGTAGCCGGTGAACTTGCCCGAGGGATCGATGAAGATGTTCGGCGGGGCGTCCGAGAGCGTGCCGACGCGCAGTGTGCCGTCGGTGATCAGGCCCAGCTTGGACTTGTCGATCTTGTCCAGCGGGGTGACGTCCTTGGTGGTGTACTTGTCCAGCGTCTTCTGGTCGCTGCCCTGGAGGGCGTCGGTGGGCGAGGCGCTGCCTGTGCTGCCGGCTCCGCCACCGCAAGCGGCGAGCGAGACGGCGAGAACTGCAGCCACGGGGACAGCAGAGAACCACTTCAGGGCTTTGATTTTCATCAAGCAAATCACTTTCATCGGGGAACACGCGTTCGTATCGAGACGGGCGGGGAACGCGGCCAAAGCAGGTTTGGGCCGCAATATCAGAACTCGACCCGCCAAACTTAATTATGTCATCCGCCTATTCAGCGGAAAATTGACGGCGATAAGACGCGTGATTCCAGAAAAATCCGAATTAAGTTCAATGCATTATGCGGATTGCCCCTGAAGTGCCGCACTCGCTGGCATTGAGGGGGAATTGGTGACTGACGCCCAGCTGGCTTTCAGGCAGCAAGTGCAGTGTGACGTGCATCCCATCATGCGGACGATGGGAAAGCGTCCGGTCCGTGGACCGGGAAACTTTAGAAGTCTCCTCCGCTGGCGTCTTCCGGGGGGAGAACCGGCCAATTGCCTTCGATGACGGCTGTTGGTTTGGTCTTGCGCAGGTAGCTCTGGAAATCGGCGGCCTGGGCAGCCGCCCAATCAACCTGCAGGTGGTGCAGCTTGGAAGCGGGCATGTGCAGCTTTGGGAACTTGCCGGCCATGGCATCAAGGACACGCAGGGTGGCAAGGGCGTCCGCGGCGGAAGTGTGGGCGTTGTCCAGGTTCACGCCGTACTCTTCGCACAGCGCGGTCAGGGTCCGCTTGCCTTTGCGGTACCGGTCAACCTGCTTGTTCATGACGTAGGGGTCAAGGACCGGGAAACGGGTCAATTGCGGCACGCCGTATCGTGCTGATTCGGCGGCCAGGACCGTGAAGTCATAGCTGGCATTGAACGCAATGACCGGCACGCCGTCGTCGAACAGTTCCTGGAGCGCGGCAGCAACTTCGCGCGTCACGTCTGCCGCCGGTCGGCCTTCGGCCCTCGCCTTTTCCGTGGTGATCCCGTGGATCTCGCTGGCCTCCAAGGGAATCTCCGTACCGGGATCCGCCAACCATTCGAGCTCCTTGACGACGCTGCCGTCGTCGTCCACTACGGTGACCGAAGCGGTGACGATCCTGGCCGAACGGGAATTCCGTCCCGTGGTCTCGAGGTCGAACGCGGCGCGGGGGAGGGTGTTCCAAGAGCTCATGCTTCAACGCTACCGGCGCCCTACGACAAGAACCGGACCGACACTCCTTCTGCGCCGATCCGGGGGTCCATGCCGATAGGCTGGTGGCATGCGGATGGAGTTTGTGACGGCGGTGCTGGCCGTCGTGGATCTCATGCCGCCCGGCGTTGCCGTCTCCTACGGGGATGTTGCCGAGCTTCTTGGTTCAGGCGGTCCCCGCCAGATCGGATCGGTCATGAGCCACCATGGGAGCACGGTGGCTTGGTGGCGGGTACTGCGTGCAAGCGGCGAGGCGCCCCCAGGGCTTGAGTCAGAAGCGCTGCACCACTACGTGGACGAGGGAACACCGCTGCACGGCGCCTACGCGGAATACCTGCGGACTGGCGAGGGCCGCTGGCGGGTTGACCTGGCGCGTGCCCGGTGGGCTCCGACGGACCGGGACTTCGACAGTATCGATGCGATCTCCGAACAACTCGAGCGTCAGCTCCATAAATTGTCGGTGCCCGATGATGAAATGACCGTGTGAGTCCAACACCGACACCCCAAGCAGCATCGCAGGAAGCAACAACATCGCCGCGGCAGGCGCAATCCCGGCACTCGCCTGCCCGCTTGCGCCTGCTTCCCCCTCGCGAGGTCCGCTACGCAGCCCCGGAGTTGTCCGCCGACCAAGCTGCCGTCGTCGGGCTCCCGCACGGATCCGGGCCGGTCCTGGTGCCGGGGGCGCCGGGCACCGGGAAGTCCACCGTGCTGGTGGAAACCGCCGTCCGGCGGGTTCAACGTGACGGCGTGGATCCGGAACGGATCCTGATTCTCGCACCCGGCCGGCATGCGGCGTCGGCGCTGCGGGACACCTTTACGGGGCGGCTGGACCGGAGCTTGAGTACGACGCCGGCGCGCACCTGGGCGTCATACGCCTTTGACCTGATCCGGCGAGCCAAAGCCGAGGGCGTACTGCCGCTTCAGCGGCCACCCAAACTGCTCTCGGGACCGGAACAGGACCTCATTATCAAGGAACTGCTGGAAGGGCACGCCCGGCCGGGCTTTGAACTTCCATGGCCGCAGGACTTGTCCGCGGCGTTGCCCACGCGGGGTTTCCGGCAGGAGATCCGGCAGCTCTTCGACCGGATCATCGAATCCGGACGGACTGCGGAAGATCTCACGTCGCTTGCCTACGAATGCGGCAGGCCGGACTGGATTGCCGCAGCGGACCTCTATTCGGAGTACCGCGACGTCCTGGACCTGCGCATGCCGGAAGCCTTTGACCCTGCCGGAATCATTACCGCGGCGCGGCAGATCTTCCAGGACTCGCCCGGATTCCTGGCGGCCGAGCGCGAACGGTTGCAGTTGATCCTCGTGGATGACGTGCAAGAGGCGAATCCCGCCGTGTTTGAATTGCTCGCGGATATCGCGGAAGGAAAGGACGTCTTGGTGGCGTCCTCTCCGGATACCGTGGTCCAAGGGTTCCGCGGCGCACGCCCCGACCTTGTCTCCGAACTGCCGCGGCTTCTCGGCGGCCTCGCGGGCACCGTGCGGGAGCTTCCGCTATGGCACACACACCGCCACCTCCCCGACGTCGCGAAAGCGTGGACCGGTGTGGCAGCGCGTATCTCGCAGCGGGCCGGGGGCCAGTTGGCCCGGCGTCTGGATCCCCTTCCCGCATCGGCGGAGGAGGCGCCTTCGGGCAAGGCGCGGGCCGCGGGCCGGGTGGAAGCACATGTGCTTCCCTCCACAGTCCACGAGTTGCGCTACGTGGCTCAACGAATCCTCGAAGCACAGCTGCGCGAGAACCACGAGTTCGGCGACATCGCAGTGATCGTGCGCAACGGTGGGCAATTGGCGCAATTGCAGCGCTATCTAAGCGGCCAAGGAATCCCGGTCCGCGTCCCGGTCGCGGATTCCGCGGTCCGTGATGAAGTGGCTGTTCGCCCCCTGCTTGAGGTGTACGGAGTGGTGCTGGATACCGCCAAGCTGACGCCCGAGTCCGCCGTCTCCCTTCTCACGTCGAGGATCGGCGGGGCTACAGCCATCGAGTTGCGCCGCCTCCGGCAATCCTTGCGCCGGGAGGAGCTGCTGGGCGGAGGCGGTCGGTCCAGCGATGCGTTGCTCGTTGAAGCTTTGCTGGAGCCCGGAGCGCTGGGGTCCTTGGGTATCGAGGGCAGCTCGGCACGGCGTTTGGCCCGCATGATCGCGGCAGGACGTGCTGCGGCCGCCGAACCCGGAGCCAACGCGGAGACGGTGTTGTGGGCTTTGTGGCAAGCCACCGGGCTGGCTTCGCGCTGGACCGAAATGGCGCTCGACGGCGGCGCGGCCGGCGCCCGCGCGGACCGGGACCTCGACGCCATGATGGCCCTGTTCCACACCGCCGAGCGCTATGTCGACCAGCTTCCCGGCTCCGGTCCCGAACAATTCCTGGAGTATCTGCTCAGCCAGGAACTCCCCATGGACACCCTTGCCGCCAGGGCACAGGTGGAAGAAGCAGTGGAGCTCATGACGCCGGCCAGCGCAGCCGGGCGGGAATGGGCCGTGGTCATCGTCGCGGGCCTCCAGGAAGGCGTCTGGCCCAACACCAGGCTCCGGGGTGAACTCCTCGGGAGCACTTTGTTTGCCGATGCGGTGGAGCATGGGGTTGAACATGCCTTGCAACGGGGTCCCCTCAGCAGGCTGCGGGATATCCGCTACGACGAGCTGCGCAGCTTCTCCACAGCCGTTTCACGTGCCCGGGAAGTCCTCATCTGCACGGCGGTCTCTTCCGAAGACGAGCAGCAATCTGCCTTTCTTGATTACGTGGCGCCCTTGGAACCGGGACAGTACCTACGTGAGTACACGCCGGTGGGCCGGCCCATGACGCTGCGCGCCCTGGTGGCCGAGCTCCGGCAGCGCGTTCAGCCGGACGACGTCGCGCTTGGCCGCCCGGGCGTGGCCGAGGATGCCGCCGAAGCTGCGCGCGTCCTGGCACACCTTGCCACCGCGGAGCCCGCCGTGCCGGGCGCACATCCGGATTCCTGGTGGGGACTGGCGCCACTCAGCAGCGAGGAACCGGTGGTGCCGGCAGAGGGCACCGTGTTCGTTTCTCCGTCGAAGGTGGAAACGGTGCACAAATCGCCGTTGGATTGGTTCGTCCAAGCGGCCGGGGGAGAAGCCGCCACCGACTTTGCCCGCAGCCTGGGCACCTTGGTCCATGCAATTGCCCAGGAACTGCCGGATGCTTCCGGCGCTGAGTATGTCGCCGAGCTGGTGCGCCGCTGGCCGACACTGGGTATGAAGGACAACTGGGAAGGCCGGCTGGACTTCCAACGGGCAGAGCAGATGGTCCGGAAACTCGCCCAATACGTCCTGGTCATGCGGAGCGAAGGCCGAAGCCTGGCCGGGGTCGAAGCGGACTTCGAGGTCCCCCTTCCGGAGGTGCGCCTGGGCCACGTTGGCGAGGATTCCGATGCTGTCCGGAACGCCGTGCTCCGGGGACAAGTGGATCGTCTGGAAATAGACGCAGAGGGCAGGCTGGTGATTGTCGACCTCAAGACGGGCAAACGGCAGCCGGGCAAGGCCGAACTCGCCAGGCACCCCCAGCTCGGTGCCTATCAGGCGGCCGTGTTGCACGGGGCGTTCCAGGAAACCGTTCCAGGATCCGTTCCTGGCGGTGCCGTGCTCGCACAGCTGGGGACCAAGACGAAGACTCCGGCGGTCCAGGTGCAGGAGCCCCTGGATCCGGGAGATAACTGGGCACAGGACCTTGTCAGCGAGGCCGCTGTGCTCATGGCCGGAGCAAGCTTCGAAGCACGTCACGATCCCTCAAAAGGCAGCCACGGAGGCCACGGCTGCCGGCTACCCGATATTTGCCCGTTGTGCGCCAGGGGAAAGCAGGTCACTGAATGAGCGTCCAGACACTCGCAGGAATCGAGGCGGAAGAGTCCGCCGCGGTTGGCGCGGTCTTGCCGGAACCCCGGTTTTCGCCCGGCGAATTGGCCGATATCCTCGGCGAACGGAACCGTCCGACGGAAGAGCAGTCCGCCATCATTGCGTCGCCGTTGACCCCCCGGTTGGTCATCGCCGGAGCCGGATCCGGGAAAACCGCAACCATGGCAGACCGTGTGGTGTGGCTTGTGGCGAATGGATGGGTTCGCCCTGAAGAGGTCCTGGGCGTCACCTTCACCCGGAAGGCGGCAGGGGAGCTGGCCAGCCGTATCCGTGCCAAATTGGCCACCCTGCAACGCATCGCGTCGCCGGGCAACGGGCAGTACGGCTTCCCGGAGGGAGTCGCGGGTTCCGATGAGCTTGAACCCAAAGTCTCCACTTACCACTCCTACGCCAGCGGCATCGTGTCCGACTACGGCTTGCGCCTGGGTATTGAGCGCGATGTGGTGCTGCTCGGCGGCGCCCAGGCCTGGCAGCTGGCGAGCGAAGTGGTTGAAGCGTACGACGGCGACTATGAGCACTTCAGCGCTGCCAAGTCCACCTTGGTCAACGCCGTGATGCAGTTGGCCGGCGAGTGCGCCGAACACTTGCGAGAACCGGCCGAGGTTCAGCGTTGGTTGATGGACCGCGTGTCCGAATTCGCGCAACTGCCCTATACGTCCGCGGCGAAAAAGAACCCGTCCCAGGCTGCGGGCGATCTCGGCGCCATGTTGCGGACCAGGGCCAGCGTCGCGGACATGGTGGGGCGTTACCAAGAGGCCAAGCGAAACCGCGGAGTCCTCGACTTTGGCGACCTCGTGGCGCTCGCTGCGAAGATTGCCCAGGACATACCACTGGCAGCTGCCACCGAACGGGCCCGCTACAAGGTGGTGTTGCTGGATGAATTCCAGGACACCTCACACGCGCAACTTGTCCTGTTTTCCCGCCTGTTCGGGGGAGGTCATGCCGTGACGGCGGTGGGGGATCCCAACCAGTCTATCTACGGATTCAGGGGTGCTTCGGCCGGCCAACTATTCCACTTCGTCCAGGAATTTCCGGTCCGGGTGGAAGATGGCTTCGGAACGGCATCCCTTGCGACGGCACCCACCTCGTACCTGACCACTGCCTGGCGGAACGGGCGCAGCATCCTGGCCGCCGCCAATGTCATCTCTGCGCCGCTCAACAAGGCCGCCGCCACTGAAGGAGCCCCGGGCTCCAGGGCCGAAGACACTGCTGTGGCCGTGCCGCCGCTGCAACCGAGCCCGGCGGCCGTGGACGGCAATGTTGTCCTCGGACGTTTTGGCACGGACGAAGACGAAGCCGCGGCGATTGGGCGGGATGTCCGCCGTTATCGGCGCACCGTCTTTGAAACCGCGGCCGACGGTACGCCGGTTTCCCCCACCATGGCAGTACTTTGCCGCCGTCGGGCACAGATGGAATGCTTGCGGCGTGAATTCGAGGTCCAAGGGATTCCGTATGAAATAGTCGGCCTCGGCGGACTCCTCGACACCCCTGAAGTGGTGGATCTCGTGGCGGCGCTCCGGGTCCTCGCGGATCCCGGCCGTTCAGATGCGCTGATGCGTTTGCTGGCCGGGGCCCGGTGGAGGATCGGGACTGCGGATTTGATGGCTTTCCGCGACTGGTCCCAATTCCTGGCCAGGCGGCGATCACAAGGCGCTACGGTGGACAGCGGTGCCGGAGACGAGGCGTCGGGTGCGGACGAAAGCCCGATGGAGACGGTCGTCGAAAGCGACATTACGGATGCAGCCAGCCTTGTGGAAGCGCTGGACTTCCTGCCGCGTCCAGGATGGACTTCCGGCCATGGGCGCTCCCTCAGCGCGGCAGCCTTGGACCGGCTTGGCCGCTTGTCTGCGGAGCTTCGGAACCTGCGGGGGTTCATCGGAGATGATCTGACCACGTTGATCGGCGAGGTGGAGCGCGCCATGCTGCTGGACATTGAGGTCGCTGCGAAGCCCGGGACGAGCATCCACCAGGCCCGCCGGAACCTGGACGCGTTCCATGACGCCGCGGCGGGTTTCCTGCAGACTTCACAGCGCGTGGACCTGCTGGCTTTCCTGGGGTGGCTTGAAGCGGCCGCAACAGAAGAAGGCGGACTCGACATGGCCGACGCCGAGGTGAACCACGAGGCCGTGCAATTGCTGACCGTCCATGCCTCCAAAGGCTTGGAATGGGACGTTGTCTTTGTCCCCGGCCTCAATGCCGGGGCCTTCCCGAGCAACCGGGACTCCCGGTGGAGCAGCGGTACCGCGGCCCTGCCATGGCCGCTCCGAGGCGACCGGGCGGATCTCCCCCAATGGGATCTGGACCAGCCGGACCAAAAGGGCTGGCTTGACGCCGAAAAGGACTTCAAATCGGAAGTCCAGCACCACGGCGAGGCCGAAGAGCGGAGACTCGCCTACGTTGCCTACACCCGGGCAAAGTTCGTCCTGTGGGCATCGAGCGCCGCGTGGAATGGTTCCCGGGCCGGGATAGCCGAGACTTCGCCCTTCCTTGCTGAGCTGGCGTGCCTTGCCGGCGAGGCAGGCAGCGATTCCGGTGGAGCATCGGCCGCTGCCATCCACCCCCAGTCCCTCAGCGAAGACGCGCTGCCCACAGAGAGCCCCCTGACTGTCGGCACCGAGGTGGCGATCTTCCCCTATGATCCGCTCGAGGGCCCGAGCGACCCTCGAACGGGGGAACGGCTCCGCTTGGTCCCCGGCCGGCGGGCCGCCATGGAGGCGGCGGCGACCAGGGTCAGGAACGCCGTCGACGGACTGCAGAAGGATTCGCCGCTGGTCATGGACGCCTCGCTGGGCTCACTCCGCGGGGCGGCGGCCGGCTGGGCCGCCGAAGCGGAGTTGTTGTTGGAACGGCAACTGCGGCGGAAGCCGGTCCAAGACGTCCATTTGCCCGGACACATCTCGGCATCGATGTTCGTCGACCTGGGAGACGATCCGGCCGCTGTCCTGGGCCAGCTCCGGCGCCCGGTGCCCCGGCAACCCGGGATCTCGGCACGCAAAGGCACCGCCTTCCACTCCTGGGTCGAGGAATACTTCGGAACCACAGGAATGCTGGATCTCGACGAAGCGCCCGGCTCTGACTCCCACATCGACGAAGCCTACGGACTTGATGACATGGTGGCGACGTTCAGTAGTTCAGAATGGGCCCACCGGTCCCCGGCCTTCGTCGAAGTTCCCGTGGAAACGAGGATCGGGGACGTCGTGGTGCGCGGACGGATTGATGCTGTCTTCCGCGGGGCGGACGGCACATGGGAACTGGTGGACTGGAAAACGGGCAGGCGCCCGTCCGGCAGGCAACTCAAGACCCGCGCCGTGCAGCTGGCGGTGTACCGGCTGGCATGGGCGCGCCTCAAGGGTGTGCCGTTGGAGCACGTCAGCGCAGCGTTCTACTACGTTGCCGATGACGCTGTGGTGAGGCCCCACGACCTGGGCACGGCCGAAGAACTGGAGAACATCATCGCTTCCGCGCTGGGCCACTGAAACCGCTGGGCAACTGAAACCACCGCAGCCAAGCCGGGACGGACTAGTGGTCCTTGGCGTCCTGCAACGGTGCGGGCTCCACTACTTGGAGGGCCGTCGTCGAGGTGTCGTCTGATTCGGACGGCGCCTCGGGTGCCGGGGCTGTCCCGTTTGTCGATTCTCCCGAACCGTCCTCGGCGGCGACGCCCGTGGCAGCTTCCCCGAGGGGTGCAACCGTGACTGACGGCGTTGCCGCGGCAGTTTCCGGACGGGCCGCGGGAAGGTCGTCGTCAGCAGATTCCGGGATGGCTGTGACACTTACCGTGGGCTTCGCTGAGTCGCCCTCAGCGGCCGCGGCTTCCGAAACCATGACAACTGCGGGTGCCGCAAGCGCGTCCGCAGCGGCAAGCTCCGCGGCTGCGGCCTCGGCCTCCTCGGCTGCCAACGCGTTTTGCTGTTCGATGTCGTCGGCGAGGGACTTGAGCATCGCCTCGGCTTCTGCCGTCATTTCACTGTGGCCGGCCGCCAAGGCCTTGACGAGATACTGGGCCAGGGCGAATTCGGCAAGGAGCGCCGAGCGTCGGAGCAGGTGGCCGTCCGGAGTGTCGCGTCGGGCTTCCGTGTAGTGCCGCATGACGGATTCCACGAATCCCTGTTCGTTTGACGCCACGAGCCAGGCAAAGTCATCGGCGGGATCGCCGATGCGCAGATCGGTCCATCCCGTCACGGCCGTGACACTGTCGCCATCGACCAGCAGATTGTCTTCGTGCAGATCGCCGTGGACCACGCACGGGTTGAAGCGCCACAACGCCACATCCTCGAGTGCGTGCTCCCAGCGACGCAGCAGGGCGGGCGGTATCTTGCCCGTTGTGGCAGCCTGGTCCAGCTCGTTCAACTTGCGCTGGCGGAATTCGTTGGCCGTGTAGCTGGGAAGGTCGGCGTTGTTCACGAGCGATTGGGGGAGGTCGTGGACGGCGGCCAGCGCCGCACCGATCTCCTTGGCCAAGGAGTCACTGCAGGTGGACAGTTCTTCGATGCTGCGCGTGGCCCCGGCCAAGTGGGCATAGACAAAGGTGCTCAGCGCGCCTTGGCGCACCGTTCCGGCGACAGTGGGCATCAGAAAAGGCAGTTCGGCCCGGATTGCCGGCGCGAAAGCCCGCAGAATCATGAATTCGGTTTCCAGCCGCGCGCTGGCTTCCGGATGGCGTGGCGAACGGACGCGCCAACGCTTGCCCTCGGAGTCCACCAGGAGCGCCGAATCGAAATCGGCAGCATCATCCGGGGCAGAGGCGGCAGCCATCGGCGTCAGGCCGGGCACCGCCGCAGTAGCTACAGCGGCCAGTTCGAACGGTGTTCTTCTCACGTCTTCCACGGTAGATTGACATGCGCCTCTGGCAGCGATGCAGTGCGGCGAGTCTTGAGATCCGCTGGAAAACAGCATTCAGGGGTGTGCATCGCTGAAGGTTCCAAATGTCAATTGTCGGTGCGAGTCAGTACGGTAGGTACATGAGTTTCACCGAGTTCCAGGCGCCGGCAAACCACCTTATCGATACCGTTCTTCCGGTGCGCCCAGCCATGGTTGACCGCGGATCTGCCGAACGCCTGAAGCCAGGCATGCTGGATGAAGTGATCTCCTCGGGCGCGGCCAAAGCCATGGTGTTGTCCCAGCGCCAAGCCCTCGTCGTGGGCGACAAGCTGTGGCTGGGCGACGCCGCGCCGCTCTTCGACGCCCTTCAAGCGGCTGGCGGACCGCTCACTGCCATCTATCTCGGCCGGACCCTCGCTGCTTCATCGGCCCCGGAGAAAACGCCCATCGTCCTCTTTGTGCCCGCCGAGCCGCTTTCGCCCGGAGCCGCGGGCCTTCCGGCCGACGGTTCCTGGGCAGGATTCCGGGAGGTCGCTGCCCGTCTCGGTGCCATGGACACGGCCTTGTTTGTTGAGGCCAGCGCCATTTCCAACTGGCATGCAACCCATACCCACTGCCCGCAGTGTGGAACTCCCACGGAAATCGAAGCCGGCGGCTGGGTCCGGCGGTGCCCGCGGGACAAATCGGAACACTATCCAAGGACCGATCCGGCCATCATCGTCACCGTGGTCGGTTCCGACGGCAGGCTGCTCCTGGGCGGAGGAGGGCCGCTTGACGCCAAGAACTACTCCACGCTGGCCGGCTTCGTGGAGCCGGGGGAATCGCTTGAACAGGCCGTGGTCCGCGAAATCGGCGAAGAAGTGGGCGTGCGGGTCACCGCGTGCCAGTACCTTGGATCGCAGTCGTGGCCGTTTCCGGCCTCCCTCATGCTCGGGTTCACCGCAACAACGGACGACGTCGAGGCCCGGCCCGACGGCGTCGAGGTCACCCGGGCGCGCTGGTTCAGCCGCGCGGAACTCCAGGCAGCCGTGCTCAGCGGTGAAATCACGATCTCCACGAGGCTTTCGATTGCGCGTTCCCTGATCGAGCACTGGTACGGCGGCGTCATCGAGGACCTCCAGCAGTGACGGACGGTATTTTCAGCGAGACCGTTTCACTCGAGGACCGGATTCTCGGCGGCCTTGATGCCGAGCAGCGGGAAGTCGCCAGCAACCTCAACGGGCCGATGTGCGTCCTGGCCGGAGCGGGTACGGGAAAAACCCGGGCCATTACGCACCGCATTGCCTACGGTGTGCACTCCGGTGTCTACAGCCCGCAGCGCCTCCTGGCCGTCACCTTCACGTCCCGGGCGGCCGCCGAGATGCGCAGCCGGCTGCGGGATCTCGGCGTCGGAAACGTCCAGGCACGCACCTTTCACGCTGCGGCGCTCAGGCAACTCCAGTTCTTCTGGCCGCAGGCAATCGGCGGCGTCCTGCCGAACTTGCTGGACCACAAGGCGAACATGATCGCCGAAGCCGCGCGGCGGCTCCGGTTGAGTACGGACCGGGCATCCATCCGTGATCTTGCTGCTGAGATCGAGTGGGCCAAGGTTTCCATGCTGACGCCGGCCAACTACCTTGAGAACGCGCACGGCCGCGGCACTCCGGGAGGCTTCGACCTCACCGCCGTCGCACGGGTTTTCCAGTCTTACGAGGACGTGAAGACGGACCGCAATGTGATCGACTTCGAGGACGTCCTGTTGATCACGGTGGGCATCCTCCAGGAGGACCCGAAAGTGGCAGCCACGGTCCGCGAGCAGTACCGGCACTTTGTCGTGGACGAGTACCAGGACGTTTCCCCGCTCCAGCAGAGGCTTCTGGAGCTGTGGCTCGGCGGCCGCGACGAACTCTGCGTAGTGGGCGACTCCAGCCAGACCATCTACTCCTTCACGGGAGCCTCTCCCAAGCATCTCCTCGGATTCAAGGGCCATTACCCTTCCGCGACGGTCGTCAAACTCGTTCGCGACTACCGTTCCACGCCCCAAGTGGTGAAGCTCGCCAACGATCTCCTGGGATCCCGCCGCAGTGGTGGGACGGTTGCCGACGCCGCTTGGGCCAAGCCCCTGCAGTTGGTAGCCCAGCGCCCGGCCGGACCTGAGCCCCGGTTCATGGAGTGCCCCGACGACGAAGCCGAGGCGGCGGTGGTCGCGGGCCGGATCCGGGAATTGATCGACGCCGGCACCAAGGCGAGCGAGATTGCCGTGCTTTTCCGCACCAACGGCCAGTCGGAAGCGTACGAACAAGCTCTTGCCTCTGCGGGTATCGGCTACCAGCTGCGGGGCGGTGAGCGTTTCTTCGCCCGCAAGGAAGTCCGCGACGCCATCCTGCAGCTGCGGGCGGCCACGCGTGCCGTTGCCGAGGATTCCGGCAAGGAACCGCTCGGCCAACTGGTCCGGGACATCGTGGCTTCGCTCGGCTACACGGATGCCGCCCCACATAGCGGCGGTGCCCTCCGCGAACGCTGGGAGTCGCTGGCAGCACTGGTGGCACTCGCGGACGAACTTGTTGTCAGCCGTGGGCCGGAATTCACCTTGATGGAATTCGTCAACGAACTCCAGGAACGTTCGGTTGCGCAGCACGCGCCGACGGTCCAGGGCGTGACCCTCGCATCGCTGCACGCCGCGAAGGGCCTGGAATGGGATGCCGTGTTCCTGGTCGGCTTGAGCGAAGGACTCATGCCTATTTCCTTTGCCGACACTCCCGAGAGCGTGGACGAAGAACGCCGACTTCTCTACGTCGGGATCACGCGGGCGCGCGAGCACCTGAACCTGTCCTGGTCCACGGCCCGCACGCCGGGCGGCCGTGCCAATCGCAAGCCTTCGCGCTTCCTCGACGGGCTCCGTCCCGATTCGGTGCTCGGAGCCAGCGCGCGCAGCCGCGCCACTCCACGGCGCAAGGCGGCAGCACCGGCGTCGTGCAGGGTCTGCGGCACGATGCTCGCCACTGGCGCCGAACGCAAAGTGGGTCGCTGTAGCCAGTGCCCGCCTACGTACGAAGAACAGACTTTTGAGGCCTTGCGGCAATGGCGCAAGGAAGAGGCCTTGAGCAACGATGTCCCCGCCTACGTGGTCTTCACGGACGCGACATTGACGGCCATCGCCGAAGCCCGGCCCGCTTCGCTTGAGGAGCTTGCGAAACTCGCCGGCGTCGGACCCTCCAAGCTGGAAAAGTACGGCGAAGCCGTGCTGGCGGTTCTGGTCGAGAACGGGTCTGCCTAGTGCCTCCGGTCGCGCGCCAGCCGGCTTTGCCGCTGACCACCGACGACGGCATGCCTGTCGTCGTTCGTCGCTCCGCCCGCCGTCGTCGCACCGTGGCGGCCTTCTGGGAGGACGGGAACGCCGTTATTGCGATCCCTGCCCACTTCACGAAGGCCCAGGAGAATGAATGGGTCCGGCGGATGCTGGACAAGCTCAAGAGGCAGGGGGAGCGGGGCGCTCAGGGTGCCGGCAGGAGGAGGCCCGCGAGCGACGCGGCCCTTGCCGCTCACGCCGCGGAACTCTCGTCACGGTACCTGGGCGGCCGTGCGGCCCCGACGTCGGTCCGCTGGGTCAGCAACCAGAAGTCACGGTGGGGCTCGGCGACTCCCGCGGACGGGACCATCCGGCTTTCGGACAAGCTCCGGGCCATGCCCCAATGGGTGATCGACTACGTGTTGCTCCACGAACTCGCGCACCTTCTGGTGGCCGGGCACAATGCCGCGTTTTGGCGCCTGCTGGAGGAGTACCCCGAAACGCAGCGGGCGAAGGCCTTCCTGGAGGGCGTCGCCTTTGCGACGTCGCGGGGGCTTGGACCGGATGAAGAAGGCGCCGGCGCACCAGCCGGGGGCTGGGACGCCGACGCCGACTAGGCGTTTCAGGAGCGGCTATCCTTTGGGCTCTTCGGGTCCCGTGTTATCGGGCGAATCTCCGTCTTCAGGCTTCGGAGCCTCCGGGGTGCCCTCTGTGTTCTCCTCATCCTTCGGAGCGTCGTAGCCGCCTTCAAGGAGCTTCTGCAATGCATCGTCCACCTCGGTGTCGCTGGCTTCAGCCAAGCGGCGCCGTTCGGTGAAGCCCGCCGGGTCGTCGAGGTCATGCGCGGTGGGGAGCAGGTCGGGGTGCTGCCAGATGGCGTCGCGGCCGGCGATTCCACGTTCGTCCTTCAAAGCGGCCCAGAGCGTCGCGGCTTCGCGCAGGCGCCGCGGGCGCAGCTCGAGTCCCACCAGCGAGGAGAACGCGTGTTCGGCGGGTCCTCCCGTGGCGCGGCGCCTGCGCACGGTCTCGCGGAGGGCGACGGCGGATGGCAGCACGTTCTCGGTGGCGGCGGCCGTGAGTTCGTCCACCCAGCCCTCAACCAGCGCCAGGGCGGTTTCGAGTTTCTCGAGGGCAGCCGACTGTTCGGGAGTGCGTTCGGGGGTGAATACCCCTTGGGAGAGGGCTTCTTGAATGCCCTCGGGGTTGCCGGGATCCAGGTCCCGGGCGAGATCCTCCACGCGGGACAAGTCGATATGGATGCCCCGGGCATACGCTTCAATCGCTCCGAGGAGATGGCCGCGCAGCCAAGGAACCTGCACAAAGAGCCGGGCATGTGCGGCTTCACGGACGGCGAGGAACAACCGGACGTCGTTCTCAGGGACGCTCAGGCCTTCGCCGAACTTCGCCACATTGGCTGGCAGCAACGCCATTTCGAGGTCGGCGAGTGGGACGCCGATGTCGGTGGAGCTGACCACTTCGGCGGACAGGGCGCCGATGGCCTGGCCCAGTTGCATTCCGAAGATTGCTCCACCCATGTTCTGCAACATGGACGAGGTGCCGCCCATCATGGCCTTCATTTCTTCCGGCATCTGCTGGGTCAGCGCGTCCGACAGGGCGTTGGCGATGCTGTTGGCCACCGGCTCCGTGAGCCGTTTCCACGTAGCGAGGGTAGCTTCCACCCATTCAGCGCGGGACCAAGCGCGGCCGATGAGGCCGGTTGCCTGAAGATCGGTCACCGGATCGAGCCAGAGTTCCGCGAGCCGGAGCGCTTCGTCGACCTCGCGCGCCTGCACGGCGTTCACCGAGGGATCAGTGCCGGCAGCGGCAACCCGGCGGGCGTTCTCGTGGGCGAGCTGCCAATTGACAGGGCCCTCGGAAGTGGAGCTCATCATGGCCTGTACCTGGGCGAACATTTGCTGCAGCATGTTGGGGTCGTTTGGCAGCCCTGCGGCCTTTGCCAGTTCGGCGGGGTCGATGTTGCCCATGCCTTGCCCGCCCATCAGGTTCTTCAGCATTTCTGCCAAGGGATCCACGGGTGAATCGTCTCCATTAGGAGGGGTATTGGGGTTGGAGGTCATGGTGCCGCCGATCGTCGGTGTGACTGGTGATCACTTTCAAGGTACCGCGATGCCCGGGGGCTGTCTGCCTCAGGAACGCGTCGTTCGCTCTAGGCAAAGCACGTCTGGCAGGCACAGCAAGTAGGGTGGATCGTTGGTATGTTTACTGGCCTCCACCCTGAGGGGGTCGAAACGGTAGCGTTGGGCACACAGTTCCCGGCGCGGAGAGGCCTTTCATTGACTAGTTTGCCGAGCCCCGGAGCTGCCGCGGAACCCGGACAGCCTCTCGGCCCCTCCACCCCCCAGGGCGTCCCGACGTCGGACGGCCGTTTCGCGGCGGGGGACGCCGCGCCATCGCAGGAACCGCCCCAACCGCCACGTCGCCGGGACGGACGGTACATCGCGATGCTGGTCTCCGGCGCGCTGACCATCGTCCTGGGAATCGCCGCGGCTGTCCTCCCTGTTCCCTACGTCGTGGAATCTCCCGGTCCGACGTTCAACACCTTGGGCACCGACCACAACAAACCGGTCATCAGCATCACGGGACACGCGACATATCCCGCCAAGGGCAACCTGGACCTGACCACCGTCTACATCAACGGCGGCCCCAACGGACCCGTCAACATTTTCGAGGCGTTCCAAGCATGGCTGGACGGTTCGAAGGCGGTATATCCCGAAGAACTTCTCTATCCCAAGGGCACCACCAGGCAGCAATCCGAACAGGAAAGCGCGGTTGCCATGACCACCTCCCAGGAGAACGCCGTTGCCTCGGCCCTCCAGGAGGAAAACATTCCGTACGGGCAGAAGCTTGAAGTCGCGGGGCTGTCCGACGGCTCGGCCTCCTCAGGCAAACTCCAAGCGGGGGATGTCTTTACCTCGATCAACGGCAAGGCGATCACGTCCCTGAACGTCGTCCAAACCGCACTGGCGGCCGGCGCGGGGGCGCCGGCCGCCGTCGTGGTCGACCGGAACGGCAAGCCCGTAACGGTGAGCATCACCCCGGGCAAGGGCTCAAACGGCAAGTACATCCTGGGCGTACTGCTGCAGTACAAGTTCACCTTCCCGTTCGACGTCAAGATCTCCCTGGACCAGGTGGGCGGACCGAGTGCCGGCATGATGTTCGCACTGGGCATCATCGATAGCATCACCCCCGGCGACCTCACGGGGGGCAAGCATGTGGCCGGCACGGGCACCATTTCGCCGGACGGCACCGTCGGCCCGATTGGTGGAATCGCCCAGAAAATGCGCGGAGCCCGCAATGGCGGCGCCACCCTTTTCCTGGCGCCCGCCGCCAACTGCGACGAGGTCGTGGGGCACATTCCGGACGGGCTGCAGGTAGTCAAAGTGGATACTCTGGCGGACGCAAAATCAGCCGTTGAACGACTCGCCTCGGGCCAGGACATGTCCCGCCTCCCGGCATGCTCCAACAACTAGACTGATGATGGAACTTAGCTCCACTGCCACTCGTGGCACTAATGACGGCCTCCGCCATTAGCACCCGGCACCGGGGCCGACGAACACACACGCACTGATGACCGTAAACTGACGACCAGCGATGAGGTATCGAGTTTGTCCCGTCCAGCCAGCACCAGCCCGCCCGGAAGACCGCAGCGGAGACGGGGTGCCCTCACTCCAACTTTGATCATCGTCGCCGTCGTGGTGGTGGGATTCATTTTCTTCGCCAATGTGTGGACAGACGTCCTCTGGTATCAGCAGTTGGGCTTCTTCGAAGTCTATTTCCGGGAGAACCTGGCCCGGATCCTGATCTTCCTCGCGGGCTTCGTGCTGATGGCCGTGCCGATTTTCTACGCAATCCGCGTCGCCTATCACGCACGGCCTGTCTACGCCCCGGACGCCGAGGTCAGGGACAACCTGAACCGGTACCAGGCTCAACTCGAACCTGTGCGGCGCGTGGTCATGATCGGCATCCCCGTGCTGTTCGGCCTCTTCGCCGGCAGCGCGGCCGCGAGCCAGTGGCAAGCGGTGCTCTTGTTCTTCAACCAGGTGCCGTTCGGCCAGAGCGACCCGCAATTTGGCCTGGACATCAGTTTCTATCTCATGACCTTGCCGTTCCTCGGCTTCGCCACAGGCTTCCTCATGAGTGTTGTGGTGATCGCCGGCATCGCCGGAATCCTCACCCACTATCTCTATGGAAGCATCCGGCTCATGGAGCGCGGCATCTTCACCAGCCGTGCAGCCCAAATCCACCTCGCCGTGACCGGAGCCGTTTTCCTGCTGCTGCTTGGAGCCAACTTCTGGCTCAACGTCTACGACACCGTTCAAAACCAAGGCGGTCACTGGGCCGGCGCCCTCTATACCGACGTCAACGCGGTGATCCCCACACAGACAATCCTGGCCGTTGCCGCGGGTCTGGTGGCTATCCTCTTCATTGTGGCCGCCGTGATCGGGCGTTGGCGCCTGCCGGTCATCGGCACGGCCATGCTGATCATCACGTCCATCCTCGCGGGAGGGGTCTACCCCTGGGTCATCCAACAGTTCCAGGTCCGCCCCTCTGAGCAGACGTTGGAAAACAAGTACATCGATCGCAATATTTCGATGACCCGGGCAGCGTACGGTTTGGACAAGATTCAGGTATCCCCGTATAACGCCACCACGGACGCCAAGACCGGGGCGCTTGCCAAGGATGCGCAGACCACCGCCAATATCCGGTTGTTGGACCCGAACCTTGTCTCTTCTGCGTTCTCCCAGTTGGAGCAGTACCGTCCGTATTACCAGTTCCCCAAGTCCCTGAACGTCGACCGCTACACCGTGGACGGCAAGACCCAGGACACCGTGATCGCAGTCCGTGAGTTGAACCAGGACGGGCTCAACGCAAGCCAGCAGACCTGGGTCAACCGGCACATCGTCTACACACACGGTTACGGCGTCGTGGCTGCCAAGGGCAACACGGTCACCGTCGACGGCAAGCCGGACTTCCTGTTGTCCGGGATTCCGTCCATGGGTATCCTAGGCAGCGATACGAGCTACCAACCCCGCATCTACTTCGGTGAGGATTCGCCTGACTACTCGGTTGTCGGCGCCCCGGACGGTGCTCCTCAGCGCGAGCAGGACCGTCCTGCCGCCACGGACAGCACCACCGAGACGCAGTACACCTTCACCGGCAATGGTGGCCCCAGCGTGGGCAACTGGTTCAACCGCCTCCTGTACTCCATCAAGTTCCAGTCCTCGGATCTGCTGCTGTCTGACGGCGTCAATGTGAAGTCCCAGATCCTCTACGACCGCTCTCCGCGAGATCGAGTTGAAAAGGTCGCTCCGTACCTGACCGTGGATGGCAGCGCCTATCCGGCGGTTATTGATGGCCGGGTGAAGTGGATCGTGGACGGTTACACCACCAGCCAGTACTTCCCCTACTCCCAGCAGCAACAACTGCAAACCGCCACCGCTGACTCGCAAACGACCTCCGGGCGCACTGCGGTCTTGCCGAACAGCTCCGTCAACTACATCAGGAACTCGGTCAAAGCGACTGTTGACGCCTATGACGGCTCAGTGACGCTGTACGCCTGGGACGACCAGGACCCCATTCTGAAGTCCTGGCAGAAGATCTTCCCCAGCACCATCAAACCGATCTCGGAGATGTCCGGACAGCTGATGAGCCACGTGCGTTATCCGGAGGATCTCTTCAAGGTCCAGCAGGAGCTGCTTGGCCGTTACCACGTGACCAACGCGGACAGCTTCTACCAGAACAACGACGCGTGGAGCGTGCCGAACGATCCTACAGTCACTGATCCCGTCCGGCAGCCTCCGTATTACCTGTCCCTGCAGATGCCCGGCCAGACCAAGCCGGCGTTCCAGCTGACCTCCTCGTTCATTCCACAGGTAGTCAACGGAAACGCCCGGAACATCCTGTATGGCTTCCTGGCTGCCGACTCCGACGCCGGCAACCAGAAGGGGGTGAAGGCGGACTCATATGGCCAGTTGCGATTGCTCCAATTGCCCACGGATACCCAGGTTCCGGGCCCGGGCCAGGCGCAGAACAAGTTCAACTCTGATCCTGAGGTGTCGCAGCAACTCAACCTGCTCAGGCAAGGAGCTTCCGATGTGCTCAACGGCAACCTTCTGACATTGCCGGTGGGTGGCGGCCTGCTTTACGTGCAGCCGGTTTACGTGAAGTCAACTGGCGAAACGTCCTACCCGACGCTTCAGCGAGTGCTCGTAGCCTTTGGTGACAAGGTAGGTTTCGCGTCCACCTTGGATGCGGCGCTGAAGGTCTTGTTCGGCGGCGATTCCGGTGCCTCGGCAGGAGACTCGGCCAATAACGGCCAGACCACCACCACTCCGCCAGGGAGTACTACACCCCCTGCCGCGGCGGATGCCCAGGCTCAGCTGAAGGCTGCGTTGGATCAGGCAAACAAGGCCATCCAAGATGGACAGGCCGCCCTGGCCAAGGGTGACTTCGCGGGATACGGCGCCCAGCAGAACCTTCTGTCCGCAGCAATACAGAAAGCTCTCGACGCCGAGTCGCGGCTTGGCGTCGCCCCGGCTCCGTCAGCGAGTGCAAGCCCGTCGGCGAGCCCGTTGCCGACGCCGTCCCCTTCGCCGAGCAAGTAGGCAATTCTCCAGCCGGCTGATTTCGCCCTGGCCGGGGGTATGAAAGACCGGGCCAGCCCATAGTGGGTTGGCCCGGTCTTTCTTTTGATCGGGAGGCCGGGGCGAGGGAGACGGAGGTCACGTCGTCTGGATTTGGCCTGACATTCACCTGCGGGTAAAGTAGTTCTTGCGACGCGGGGTGGAGCAGTTCGGTAGCTCGCTGGGCTCATAACCCAGAGGTCACAGGTTCAAATCCTGTCCCCGCAACTGGAGAAAAGATCCGGCACAGTGGAAACACTGTGCCGGATCTTTTTTGTTTTCCGCCGATGTGTGGCTGGGGAGGGCGGAATGGGTAGAGCGCATGCCTGGGACGGCGCCGAGTCCCAACGTGCCGCAGCCCACACCCGGGTGGTCAGAGGTGTCCTTGAATGTGCGGTAGAGTTGATTTTGCGACGCGGGGTGGAGCAGTTCGGTAGCTCGCTGGGCTCATAACCCAGAGGTCACAGGTTCAAATCCTGTCCCCGCAACTAAATAACGAAAGAGTCCGCCCGCCTGGGCGGACTCTTTCGTTTAACTCCTGCTCTTGCGGCTTTCCCGCTTTCCCGGGGGTATGGGACACAGCGTGTGTACTGCCTGGGGACGTCTTGGACACAGTCTTTGACGGCTATGCGGGCCATTCCGGGTGATTCGTTTTTCCACACGTAGAAGCGCTGAGATCCACACTGAGATTGCCGGAAAGTACACTGATTTTGGGCCATTTTGCACGGATTTTGGCCACTTCGCCCCCTGAAAGGCGCAATTTAGGGCTAGTTTCTTGGGCGGGGGATTGTGGCAGTGTTCTCCCGGGTACCGAAGCTTGACGAGTTCCAAGCGGAGCGCCGGGAACAACTCCCGGGGGCGCTCCGCGTTGGCCGGTTCGAGGAGGATCTTTCGATGAAAAAGCTTTTGAAGGTCGTGGGCGCGTCGGCGGATGGAGCGGCTGCGGGCGTCGCACTGGTTTTTGTCCTGTGTATTGCTACCGGCTTGATCGCCATCTTGACAGGTTCGCCCGTCAGTTTGCCCGGATTCCTGGCGGTCGCCGCTGGAAGTGAAAATGGCGCCTTGGCCCTGGAAGCCCGGCCCACGTTTGCCGGATTCGCCGTTGTCGTTGCCTTGACGATGTTGGCCAGGATGATCCAGTTCGCCCGACGCCGGGACCCTGCGACTCCCGCTCCGCGCTGACGATCCAACCCCCTGGAGGCCGCACGCTTGAGGGACTGCGCCTGGGACGCATACCAAAGACGCATACCAAAACCGATGCGGAAAAGCCCGCCTCCCGGAAGAATCACTAGGAGTTCCAAGTATTCCTTCCTTCGCTCCATGGTAAATACTAGGAGTTCCTAGTATTCTCGATTCCAAGCGTCAGCCATTTGCATCGAGGGAGCTGTTGAATGAAGATCGTCGTGCTCGTCAAACAAGTGCCGGATACGGCTGAGGAACGGAAGCTCGACCCGGCAACCGGGCAGCTGGACCGTGAGTCCACCGATTTGGTTGTCGATGAGATCAACGAGCGCGCCCTCGAAACCGCGTTGCGCATCAAAGATACGAACAAGGGCACTGAAGTAGTGGCCATGACCATGGGGCCCGATCAAGCCACCCAGTCGCTGCGCAAGGCCCTTTCCATGGGAGCCGATTCAGGCGTCCATGTCGTGGATGATTCCCTCAGCGGCGCCGATACCGGGCGTACAGCCGCGACCTTGGCGGCAGCGCTGAGGTCCACAGGATTTGACGTGGTGGTGGCCGGGAACGAATCGACGGATGGCCGCGCCGGCGTCGTGCCTGCCATGATTGCCGAACATCTCCAGTTGCCGCTGTTGGGATCGCTGATCTCCGCGGAAATCGCCGACGACGGCGTACGCGGCGTTCGCCAGGGCGAGGGCGGGACTCTCAACGTCCGCGCCGGATTGCCCGCCATCCTCACGGTGACCGAACGTTTCCCGGAGGCCAGGTTTCCCAACTTCAAGGGCATCCTGACGGCCAAGCGCAAACCCGTGATCACCTTGTCCGTCGCAGATCTCGGCGTCGCGGCGACCCCCAGCCGCAGCGTGGTGATCTCCACCGCTGAACGCCCGCCGCGCGCAGCCGGACGGAAACTCATCGATGACGGGGACGCAGCCAGCGAACTGGCCGAGTTCCTCGTCGCCAACCGACTGGTCTGAGGGAGGACAAGAAAATGACGAACATCCTGACACTCATTGAAGTTTCCCACCGCGGCGGGATTGCCGCTTCCGCCCGCGGACTGCTGGCTGCCGCAGCGACGCTCGGTTCGCCGGTCGCCGTCGTCGTGTCGGCTGCTCCCTTGGCGGACGACGACGTCGCGCGCCTCGGCGAGCTGGGCGCGGTCAAGGTCTACTCGGCTGTGACCGCTGCCGCCGGCAGTGTCTTGGTGGCACCCGCAGTGGATGCACTGAGCGGGGCCGTCGATGCCTATAGGCCGGCTGCGGTCCTCACCGCGAACTCCGTGGACGGCCGCGAAGCAGCCGCCCGGCTTGCAGTGCGGGTCGGCGGAAGCGTGCTCGCCGACGTGGTTCGCGTGCGCAGCGACAACGGAACCGTTGTCGCCCAACATTCTGTGTTTGGCGGTGCCTACACCGTCGAGTCCGTGGTGGAAGGCGGACTGCCCGTCCTCACCATCCGGCAGGGGGCGATCGAAGGGGAGGCTCCTGCGGCCACGGCAGAAGTGGACACAGTGTCCCTGGAAGCCACGACGGACGCTGCCACTGTCATTGACCAGTTCAACGACGACGTTGCCGTCTCCGTCCGGCCCGAGCTGCGAACTGCCGCCACGGTGGTCTCCGGCGGACGGGGCCTGGGCTCGTCCGAGAACTTCGTGCTGGTCGAACAGCTCGCCGACGCCCTGGGGGCTGCGATCGGTGCGTCACGTGCCGCCGTCGACGCCGGTTACATAGCCCAGACGGCCCAGGTGGGCCAGACCGGCGTGAGCGTGTCCCCGCAGCTGTACATCGCACTGGGAATTTCCGGAGCCATCCAGCACCGCGCAGGCATGCAGACTGCAAAGACCATCGTGGCCATCAACAAAGACGAGGACGCGCCCATTTTCGAGGTGGCCGACTTCGGAATCGTGGGCGATATCTTCACGGTGGTTCCGAAACTCATCGAGGCCGTCAAAGCCCGTTCCAACTGACGGCGTAACAGGCTTTGGCCGCTTCGGTCCAAAGTCTGTTAGCTTGATGCGTCCCTGATTGCGAAGTTCTTCCGAGAGGTGTCTGAGAAGATGTCCACCCCCGCCAAAAAGTCGACAGCAGCCAAGAGCAAATGGTCCCAACCCCTCTGGGTGGTTCCAGGCGTGCTGCTGGCACTTTTGCTCATCGTCTTGTTGGCCAAATGGTTGACGGGCCTGTCGGGTGTGCAGTCGTTCTTGCACGACTTCCCGGGCGCCTCCAGCCTCCCCGGGAACGCTCCTGTGGGTTTCCCGGCATGGCTCGGATGGCAGCACTTCCTGAATGTCTTCTTCATGGTGCTCATCGTTCGATCCGGTTGGCAGGTCCGCACGGCCAAGAGGCCGCCTGCCCAATGGACCCGCAACAACAAAGGATTCATCCGGACCAAGAATGCGCCGACCAAGATCAGCCTGGACCTGTGGTTCCACCTGACCCTGGATGCCCTGTGGGTGCTGAATGGCATCGTCTTCATCATCGTGATTTTTGCTACCGGGCAGTGGATGCGGATCATCCCCACCAGCTGGGATGTCTTCCCGAATGCCGTTTCCGCCGCCCTTCAGTACGCCTCGTTGAACTGGCCCACTGAGGACGGCTGGGTGAACTACAACGCCCTGCAGTTGCTGACCTACTTCGTCACGGTCTTCATCGCCGCCCCGCTTGCCATCATCACCGGCCTGCGCACCTCCTCTGCCTGGCCCAAGAAGGCCGGGACGGTCAACAAGATCTATCCCATCGAGCTTGCCCGGGCGGTGCATTTCCCGGTGATGGTGTACTTCGTGCTCTTCACCATCGTGCACGTCACCTTGGTCCTCGCTACCGGGGCCCTGCGCAACCTGAACCACATGTACGGCGGCAGCGACGATATCAACTGGGTTGGTTTCGGCATTTTCGCCGTATCCCTCTTGGTCATTGTGGGCGCGTGGTTCCTCGCGCGGCCTCTGTTCCTTCGCCCCGTCGCTTCGCTGATGGGCAAAGTCAGCAAGTAAAAGCATCGAATAGCCAGTAGAACCGGACAACCCGGAGAACTGGGAAGAACTGCAAAGGAGTGCCAATGTTTGAGCTCACGGAGGACCAGCGCGCGGTGGTCGAGATGGTGCGCGACTTCGCCACAACGGCCATCGCGCCCCACGCCGCGGAATGGGACGAGACCAAGCATTTCCCTGTGGATGTCCTGCGTGAAGCGGGCACCCTCGGCATGGGCGGCATCTATGTGAGGGAAGAGTTCGGCGGCTCGGGGCTTTCCCGCACGGATGCGGCGCTGATCTTCGAGGAGTTGTCCAAGGCAGACCCCACCATCGCGGCCTACATTTCGATCCACAACATGGTGGTGTGGATGATCGACGCCTTCGGCAACGATGAGCAACGGGCGCAATGGGTGCCGCAGCTTGCATCCATGGAGGCGCTGGGCAGTTACTGCCTCACGGAGCCCGGGGCCGGTTCGGACGCCGCCGCGCTGAGCACCAAAGCAGTGCTCGACGGCGACAGCTACGTTCTCAACGGCACCAAACAATTCATTTCGGGCGCGGGAGTTTCCAGTGTCTACGTGGTCATGGCACGGACTGCGGACACAGGCAGCCAGGGCATCACCGCAATCGTTGTGCCTGCGGACGCGCCGGGACTGTCCTTCGGTCCGAATGAAAAGAAAATGGGATGGAACGCCCAGCCCACCCGGCAGGTCATCTTCGAAAACGTACGCGTCCCCGTGGCGAACAGGCTTGGCGAGGAAGGCACGGGATTCGGCATAGCCATGAAAGGCCTCAACGGAGGCCGGGTCAACATGGGCGCTTGTTCCCTGGGAGGTGGCCAGGCGGCCCTGGAGAAGTCCATCGCCTACCTCAAGTCCCGATCGGCTTTTGGCGGCCCGCTCATCAACCAGCAATCCCTGCTGTTTGATATCGCCGACATGGATACGGAACTCGAAACCGCCAGGACCCTTGTCCTCCGGGCAGCAGACGCCTTGGATCGCGGCGCTCCGGACACCGTCAGGTTATGCGCAATGGCCAAGCGCGTCGCTACGGACGCCGGTTTCAATGTCGCCAACAAGGCCATCCAGCTGCATGGCGGCTACGGCTACTTGTCCGAGTACGGCCTTGAGAAGATTGCCAGGGACCTGCGCGTGCACCAGATCCTGGAAGGCAGCAACGAAATCATGCGACTCATCGTTGGACGGCTCGCTGTCGGGGCATAAGGCGCGCAACAAAAACGAATGGCCGGGCCTCATGGAAACTGGAGGCCCGGCCATTCGTTTGGCTGGACTAGAGCTTGTCGAAGTCTGCTTCGTCCACAGTGTCATCTTCCGGAGCAGCAGCGCCGGCGCCGATCGCGGCCTTTGAACCACCCGACTTCAAGGCGGCCAACCGGGCCTCGATCTCCGTCTGCTCTCCGAGATCCTCAAGCTGGTTGAATTGTGCGTCCAGGCTGGAGGCGGCCAGCTCCTGCTGGCCGAGGACCTTGGCTTCTTCGCGGCGGATCTTCTCTTCGAAGCGGCCCACCTCGCTGGTGGGATCCATGATGTCGATGCTCTTCAGGGCGTCGTGCACCTGGGTCTGCGCAGCGACCGTCTTGGAGCGGGCAACCAGCTCGTTGCGCTTGCTGGTGAGCTCGTTGAGTTTGCCCTTCATCTGGTCGAGGCCGCTCTTGAGCTTGTCCACGACCTCCGACTGGGAGGCGATGTTGGGCTCGGCCGCCTTGGCCTCGTTCTCGGCCGACATCTGGCGCTGAATGGCCACCTTGGCAAGGTTGTCGAACTTCACTGCGTCGGTTGCGTTGCCTGCCGCGCGGTACTCGTCCGCCTTGCGGGAGGCTGCGAGGGCCTTGTTGCCCCAGTCCTGGGCGTTCTTGATGTCCTCGTTGTAGTCGGCCTGGAGCATGCGGAGGTTCCCGATGGTCTGCGCCACAGCGGATTCGGCCTCGGCGATGTTGTTCGAGTAGTCGCGGACCATCTGGTCCAGCATCTTCTGGGGGTCCTCAGCCTGGTCGAGCAAGGCATTGATGTTCGCCTTGGCGAGCTGTGCGATCCGCCCGAAAATGGACTGCTTAACCATGGTGTTGCCTTTCGTCCTGCTCAGTGGTGCCCACTGAATCCAGTGATCAGTTCTTGTACCGCTTCTACGTGGGGGACCGGCCCCCACCTAGTCTTCGCGAGCTAGAAGCTCCCGTCACCGCCGGAGTCGCCGCCCCAGCCTCCACCGCCGCCGTCGCCGCCGAAGAAGCCTCCGCCGCCACCGCCGTCGCCGGCGAAGAAGCCTCCGCCGCCTCCGCCGTCGTTGTTTCCGCCGCCCCAGCCGCCTCCGCCGCCGTGGAGGATGGAGTTGATGAGGATGCCGCCGAGGATCGCTCCGCCGAGGCCGCCACCATTTCCCCCGCCACCGAACATGCCGCCCCGGCCGTAGCCTTGGTTGGCGAAGCCGCCGAACTGATCGACGTCGGACTGGGCCAGTTGCGCGGCTTGTGCCGCGAGCGCCTGGGCCTGCTGGGCGTACGTCAGCGCCGTCACCGGGTCATTGCTGGAAATGGACAGGGCGTAGTCGAGATTCCGCTGGGCTTCGGCCAAGCGCGTACGGGCTTCGGTGCCGACCCCGCCGCGTCGCGCCGCAATGTAGTCCGAGGTAGCGCTGATCTGGGACTGGGCCGCCATGATGGTCTGCTGGAGCGCGGCCTGTGCACGCCTTGCCTGTTCCTGCTGGTCGCGGATGCCCGAGAGGGACTGGTCCAAGGCCTGGTGGGCCTTCTCCACGCGGTCCAGGGTGGCAATGGGATCGATCTTCCCGCCCTGGATTTCAATCTTGACTTGCGCCAGCGCTGCTTCGACTCCGGCCACCGGACCGGCCAGCTCCGGGTGTTCGCCGGACTGGATCATCGCTTTGGCCTGGGCCAGGTCCTGGCTGGTGTCCGCCACGGCGCCGTCCAGCGAATTCCGGGCTTCGTCGAGGCTGCCAGCGACCTTGGAGATGGCCCCGATCAGCACGTTGGTCTGGTGCAGGCCTTCTTCCGCGGCGCGGACCGCTACCGCGGCAAGGCTGCTCTCGCCGGTGGCAAGCTTTTCCTGTGCCGTGGTGGTCGCATGCCGGACGAAGGCAAGCCGGTCCTTTGCCTGGGTGATGTTGTCGCTCACGTGCCCCAGCGCGCTGTCTGCGTACTTCTCGCGCAAGCCGTCGAGCGATTGCTCCGCGCTGCTGATCTTTGCCTCGGCGTCGTCGGCGCCGGCAGCAACCGTGGCCAAAGCCTGGGGCGCGTTCTTCTCAAGTTCGCGCAGGGAATCGAAATCGGCCTTCTGCTCGCGCAGTGATTCGAGGGCAGCCTCGGAGCGTCGGATGATTTCGCCAAGCCAACTGCGCTGCTGCTCCTCGGTGTCCGGGATGTGGTCATCAAGTTGTTGCTGTAGCTTGAAGGATTCTGTCATGTGGTTCTTTGCGTCCAGCAGCGCCTTGGTGAAGTTCCCGACGGCGGCATCGCCGTATTGCGCCTGGGCGAATCCGAGTTCCTGCTCGCTGGACTTGATGGTGTCATCCGCTTCGATGAGCAAGGATCCGGCTTTGCGCCGCAGGTCCGCGATGCTCAAGGAGGCCAGGGGATCGAGCTGTTCTCCCTGCGGTCCGTAACCCGCAGCGGAGGCCGGGCTCTTCTTGCGACGGTTGCGGAAGTACAAGTACGTGCCTACGCCTCCGGCCGCAACCACGGCGGCACCCACGAGCACGGCCGTGCCTGCGCCGGAATTCTGGGTGTCTCCGATGGCCTTGGCGGCATCGATCACGGCTTGGTCGTAGTTTTTCTTGCCCTGGACAAGGTTCGCCAGGACGGCGTTCTTGAGGATGTCGTCACGCTGGGAGTCGGTGATCTTGCTCCCGGGCCCGCGGGTGATGTTCACCTTGCCGTCGTCCGTGGCGATGGCCAGCAAGACGTCCGTGGATCCGAACGACTTCTTCTTTGCCACTGCGTTGCCCCAGTCGCTGGGCGTGCTCGGGTTGGTGAAGGTCTTTTCGGTCACGACATACAGATTGAACTGGTGGTTGTCGTAGAGGGACTTGATGGCGCTTTGAACCGCGCTCTTGTCGCGAAGGACGCCGGCGTCGTCAGTGATGTTCTGGCCGGACGGGATCGTCACCGGGTCGGCAGCCCAGGCTCCAGCGGCCGGGAGGACCAGCACTCCAGCCAAACCGATGACGGCGAGTACACGTTTCACTATTGACCGCATGTGCAACCCTTCAGCACGTCTGCGATTGGTCCGGGCCGGAGCAATCGAAACAGAATGCATCAGCGCCCCCACGCATGGTTGTCGAGCCGCAGGTCGCTGTGGCAATTCCACTTGATACTATGGTGCACCTTTTGGGCCGTCCACAGCGGTAAATATGCCGCCAGCGAAACGGGGAGAGATCTGCCCTTCCGCAGCGTTGAAGGGCTAGTCGGCGCCATTCGAGGACCCAGGACCGTTCCGATGAGTGCGTTCAGCAAGCTCCCAGCGAACGTCGACTCTTGATCCAGCAAGAGCGACGATAGTTAAGGGGACGAGGAAGAAAGGAAGTCCCATGACGGAGAACCCAGCACAGGGCGCCGCGCCTGAGAACAATGGCCCCGAGAACCATGGTCCTGAGAGCAACGGCAAGGCGGAGGCGGACAAGCAAGCCAATTCCCAGCCTACGGCCCCGCTGCCGGCATACCAGCCGGGTCAGGATTTCACGGCGAAGCCCGAATACCCCGCGCGGCCCGACCACACAGCGCAGGCTCCGGTAGCCCCTGCACCTTGGGCCCACGGGCCGGCCGAAAACCCCACCGAGCAGATCCAGTCCCAGCACAGCGCTCCCCAGAACGGAGCGCCCCAACACGGAGCGCCCCAGCACAGCGCGGCACCGCAGCACCCCTATCCGCAGCACCAGCCCTTCTATGGCGGACCGAACCCTGCGCAGCACTATTCCACGCAGCAGTTCCCGGCCCACCCGGGCGGTCCGGCAGCCGGCCCGAAGCGCAAGCCGGTCTTCGGCGTCGGGACCTTGGTGGCCTGCATCCTGGCAGCGGGCCTTGTGGGCGGAGGCGTCGTGGCGGCCAGCGATCAATTGTTGAGCAGCCGGACCCCGGCGGCGGCCAGCAGCGGCCAAACGGGAACCGTGATTGTCAACAACACGGACAACGTCAACGCCATCACGGCGGCCGCAGCCAAAGCCACGCCAAGCGTCGTGACCATCATGGCTTCGAGCGGAAACCAAGGCGGTACCGGTTCGGGCATCATCCTCGACGACCAGGGTCACATCCTGACGAACACCCACGTCGTGACCCTTGACGGTGCCAGCGCCAATGCCGCCATTGAGGTGCGGCTGAGCGATGGACGTGTCCTCAAGGCGACGGTAGTTGGCACGGACCCGCTTTCGGACCTCGCCATCATCAAGGTGGACAACGCCTCCGGACTCGTCCCGGCCACCCTGGCTGATTCCAGCAAGATCAACGTCGGCGACAACGCCATCGCCATCGGCGCCCCGCTCGGCCTGCCCGGCACGGTCACCGACGGCATCGTCTCCACGCTCAACCGCACCATCAGCGTGGCATCCTCGGCTGTTCCCAACGGCGGCTCCGACAACTCGCAAAACGGCGGCCAGGGCGGATTCCAATTCGCGCCTCCAGGCGGTGGCCAGAGCCAGAGCAGCGCCGGCCAGGGCACCGTTTCGCTCAACGTCATCCAGACCGACGCGCCGATCAACCCCGGCAACTCCGGCGGAGCGCTTGTCAACACCAAGGGCGAGATCATCGGCGTCAACGTGGCTATCGCTTCCGCCGGAAGCAACAGCTCCTCGTCGTCGTCCAGCGGCAACATCGGTGTGGGCTTCAGCATCCCGATCAACAACGCGAAGCGTATTGCACAGGAACTCATCCAGAACGGCAAGGCCACCCACGGGCAGTTCGGCGTCAGCGTGCAGCCCAAGTCGGCCACTGGAAGCAGCTCCGGATTCTCGGTAGGTGCGCAGGTCGCAGCGGTGACAGCGGGTTCCGCCGCTGAGAAGGCCGGGCTCAAGGTGGGCGACGTCGTCACCAAGTTCGCCGGCATGGACATTACCGATCCCGAGCAACTCACCGCGGCTGTCCGTCAGCAGGCGGCAGGTGCAACGGTCAAGGTGACCATCCAGCGCGGCGGCCAGTCACAGGATCTCGACGTGACCCTGGATGCTGCCCCGTAACAGCTGCGCTGTTGCGGCAGATTCCAGCGGGGCAAACAGCCGGCAGTCAACGACGGCGGGCGGCACCACTTGCGGTGCTGCCCGCCGTCGGCGTATGCCCTGTGCTGCTCCGAGCCGGAACGATCCTCGAAACAGGAGTTAATGCGGACACCCGGCGTTGTCCGAGTGGTGGCGCAATATGCTTAGCTAAGACGAGCCCGTACGCTGGGCACTCTTGGCCATGCGCCTAGTTGCTGGCCATTCCCGAGCATGGAAGGCTGCCTCGAACACAGTGGGAGACACATTGAAGATTGTTGTTCTGGTCAAGCACGTCCCGGACGCGCAGTTCGACCGACACCTCACCGGCCCAGGCAACACCACGGACCGCGACGAGAGCATTCTGTCCGAACTGGACGAATATGCGCTTGAAGCTGCGCTGCAGCTCAGCGAGGCCCGCGGAGGCGCGAAGGCAGGCAACGAGGTCATCGCCTTGAGCATGGGTCCCGCCGGTGCCGTGAACGCCATCAAGAAGTCCTTGCAAATCGGAGCCTCCTCAGGAGCGCATTTGAGCGACGACGCCTTGGCGGGTTCCGACGCCGCTGCCACCTCGCTGGCCCTCGCCGCGGCAATCCGGTATCTCGGCGCCGACTCGCCCGTGGACCTCGTCCTGACGGGCATGGCCTCGACCGACGGCGAAACGTCCTTGGTTCCGGCGCAACTCGCCGAGCGGCTCGGACTCCCTCAAGTCACGTTTGCTTCCTCCCTGGAGGTCGACGGCGACCGCGTCCTTGCGCGCCGCGACGGTGACGCCCACGCCGACACCGTGGAGGCAACCTTGCCCGCGCTGGTATCCGTGACGGACCAGATCAACGAGCCGCGATACCCCAACTTCAAGGGCATCCTTGCAGCCAAGAAGAAGAAAATCACGGCACTCACCCTCGCCGATATCGGAGTCGATGCCGCGCAGGTGGGAGCCGCAGGTTCGCTGACCGCCGTCGAGACCGCTGAAGCGCGGCCGCCGCGCACTGCCGGCACCATCATCACCGACGAAGGCGACGCCGGCATCAAGCTGGTTGAGTTCCTGGCCGCCCAGAAGCTGCTCTAAGAGGATTCCGACACATGGCAAAAGCACTTGTATTCATTGACAACCCGGGCGCGGCGCTCAAGAAGAGCAGCCTGGAACTCCTGACGATCGCCCGTTCCCTCGGGGAAGCGGTGGTCGCCGTCAACGGCGAACTGCATGACGACGTCGCCGCCTCCTTGGGGGCGCACGGAGCCTCGGTGATCTACCGTCCGTCCGCCACGGACCTGGACGACTACCTGGTTGCGCCGAAAGCCGCTTATCTTGCCGCGGCAGTCGAGGCAACCGGAGCCGGGATCGTCCTGCTCGAGAATACGGCCGACGGCAAGGAAATCGCGGCCCGTCTGGGCGTGAAGCTCAACGCCGGGGTCATCACCGACGTCGTGGGGGTCGACGCCGACGGCACGGCCCATAAGTCGGTCCTGGCTGGCTCGTACACCACCACGGCCAAGGCGCGGACCGCCGTCGCCGTGCTCACGGTCAAGCCGAACAGTGTTGACGTCGATGCCCCGGCCGCGGCGAACACGCCCGAAGCCGTCACCATCGACGTCCCGGCCGATGCCACCGCGAATGCCGCACGGGTCACCGGGCGGGCGGAAAAGCCGGCCAGTGGCCGTCCCGAGCTCACCGAAGCCCGGATCGTCGTTGCAGGTGGACGCGGGGTCGACGGCGACTTCGGTCCTTTGGAAGAACTGGCCGACGCCCTGGGCGGTGCACTCGGGGCTTCCCGTGCCGCCACGGATGCGGGCTGGATCGGCCATGACTACCAGGTTGGCCAGACCGGCAAAACCGTATCCCCGCAACTCTACATTTCGGCGGGCATTTCGGGAGCGATCCAGCAGAAGGCCGGGATGCAGACCTCCAAGGTCATCGTCGCGATCAACAAGGATGCTGAATCGCCCATCTTCGAAATCGCGGACTTCGGCATCATCGGCGACCTTTTCAAGGTTGTTCCGCAGGCCACCGAAGAGATCAAAAAGCGGAAAGGCTGATCCCTTTGTCTTCTGACGCCACGTCAGCAAAGAGCCCGTTCAACGCCTCCACGGAGCGCGTTGAGCGGGTGCTTTGTTTTACCGCCCACCCGGACGACGTCGACTTCGGCGCGGCCGGCACCATCGCCGCCTGGACCGCTGCCGGCGTCGAGGTCAGCTACTGCGTCATGACCGACGGCGACGCGGGCGGCTTCGATCCTGCCCACCGCGAGGAGATCATTTCCATGCGCGCGGAGGAGCAGGAACAAGCCGCCGCCCTCGTCGGCGTGACGGACGTGCACTACCTTCATGAACGCGATGGATACTTGGAACCGACGCACGCGGTAATCAAGCAAGTGGTGAAGCTGATCCGCGAAATCCGCCCCGACGTCGTCCTCGCCATGCACCCGGAGCGCAACTGGGACAGGATCCAGAAGAGCCATCCGGACCACCTCGCCGTGGGGGAGATCGTGACCCGGGCCGTGTACCCCGCGCTCGAGAACCCCTTTGCCTACCCGGAACTGGCGGAAGCCGGCCTCGAAGCCTACAAGCTGCCATGGCTGTGGCTCTTCGCCGGTCCTGAATCCCGTGAGAACTATTTCGTGGATGTCACCGACCACATCGACGCGAAACTGGCGGCGATCCGGATCCACGCGAGCCAGCACCCCGACCTGGAAGGCATGGAGCGGGCCGTCCGGAGCATGCTCCGGCACAACGCCTCGCGCGCCGGCATGCCGGATGGGCGCAGCGCCGAAGCGTTCCATGTGGTCGAGGTCAACGGTTCCCAAACCATCGCCGGTTTCTGAAATTGCTGATGTGTTAGCTGTGTCATATGCTTACTCTCGTTTAAATCATATTTAATTGAGAGAGGCAGACTTTGATGGCGAAGACTGCACAACAGCCGGTATTGGTGATCATGGGGGTCTCCGGTTCCGGCAAGTCGACAGTGGCCGGCGTATTGGCCGGCCGGCTGGGCTGGGACCTCGCCGAAGGCGACGACCTGCACCCGGAAGCGAACGTTGCAAAGATGCAGGCGGGGCACGCACTCAGCGATGAGGACCGTTGGCCCTGGCTGGACATCATTGCCGATTGGATCAAGGAGCGCACCGCAGCAGGAAAGCCGGGCATCATCACATGCTCGGCCTTGAAGAAGCGCTACCGGGACGTCCTGCGCGGCGAGGGCGTCGTGTTCGTCTTCCTGCAGGGGAGCAAGGACAAGATTTCCGACCGGCTGGCTTCGCGCCACGGGCACTTCATGCCTGCCACGCTCCTGGAATCCCAGTTCGACGCACTGGAAGCGCCCACCGAGGACGAGAACCACATCTCCCTGTGCGTCTCCGCTTCTCCTGCCGAAGAGGCAGACGAAATCATCGCACGGCTCGGCCTCGGGGCGCAGCCGGCACACACAACTGGAGACGCAGCGTGAACTGGACCGGGCACGACACCCAACTCCTCGTGGTCGCGGCTATCGGCATTGCGCTGATCGTGCTGCTGATCGCCAAATTCAAAGTCCACCCCTTCCTCTCCCTGGTACTGGGCTCGGCCTTCGTTGGCCTAGCCTCCGGAGTCGGGCTGGACAAGGTGGTCAGCAACTTCGAAGACGGCGTGGGCGGCGTCCTCAAGGAGGTCGGCCTCCTGATTGCGCTCGGCGCCATGCTGGGCAAGCTCCTGGCGGACTCCGGCGGCGCCAACCGGGTAGTCGATACCCTGCTTGAAAAGGCCAAGGGCAACAGGGTGGTCTGGATGATCACCTTGGTTGCGGTCATCATCGGCCTCCCGATGTTCTTCGAGATCGGGCTCGTCCTGCTGCTTCCGGTGATTGTCCTGGTCACCCAGCGCTCGCAGATGAAGCTCATGCGCATTGCCATTCCGGCGCTCGCAGGCCTCTCCGTGTTGCACGGCTTGATCCCGCCGCACCCAGGACCGCTCATCGCGGTCAGCGCGGTGAAGGCCGAACTGGGCACCACCCTGGCCCTTGGGCTCCTGGTGGCCGTCCCCACCGTCATCATTTGCGGACCGCTGTTTTCCCGTTTGGCCGCGCGCTGGGTTCCCGTGGATGCCCCGGCAGTGGCCGGCGGCGTCGACACCAAGCATGCCGTCGACCTGAGCGAAGTGAAGCGCCAGCCGACCTTCCTCGTCACCTTGCTGACCATCATTTTCCCTGTGGTGCTCATGCTCCTGAAGGCCATCGCAGACATTGTCTGGCCCGACGCCGCCCACGCACCCATGATCCGCACCGTCCTGGACTTCGTCGGGCAGCCCCTTGTGGCGATGACCCTGGCTGTGCTCGCGGCGATGGTGACCTTCGGCTACGCCGTTGGCTTCACCGGAAGCAAGATCACCGCCAAGCTTGGCAACAGCCTTGGACCGATTGCCGCGATCCTGCTGATCGTGGGCGCAGGTGGTGGCTTCAAGCAGACCCTGATCGGTGCCGGCGTCGGTGACGCGGTCAAGAAATGGGCCGAGGGCGCCAATATGTCGGTGCTGGTCCTGGGCTTCATCGTGGCCGTGGCGCTTCGTTTGGCCACGGGCTCGGCGACGGTTGCCACAGTGACGGCTGCGGGCATCGTCGCTCCCTTGGCGAGCAGCCTGAGCCCGACGCATGCCGCACTCCTTGCCTTGGCCATCGGTGCCGGCTCGCTCTTCCTGTCCCACGTCAACGATGCCGGGTTCTGGCTCGTGAAGGAACTCTTCGGCCTGACGGTCGGGCAGACGTTCAAGACGTGGTCGGTGATGGAGACGCTCATCTCGGTGGTCGCCTTCGGTTTCATCATGGTGCTTTCGCTGATCATTTAGCGGGGCTGCCCAAGAGCCAGTACGACGGCGGCCCGCCCCCCTGTGTTTCCAGTGGGGGCGGGCCGCCGTCGCGCTTTTCGGCAAGAATGCCCTACCTTAGCTTTTCTGCCGCGTAGACCTTGATGCCTTCGAGCAGGTAGGGCGCCAGGCCGACCCGGACCTTGTCGTAATTGGCAGTGAACCGGGGGTCGTCCACGTACATCTGTCCGAGGCCCACGTAGGATTCTGCGTTGGGCGTCCAACTGGCGCAGATCCACTTGTAGTGCCTGCCGACGGCTGCCTGGACGTCCGGGTGGTCCGCCGGAAGGGCGGCGTCGAAGCACCGGGCGAGATCCTGGTTCAGCGACGCATACTCCTCCATGAAGGCCTGCTTTTGGGCCGTGGTCATCGCCGAGTGGCGGGCCTTGCTCTCCTCGACGGCCCGATCGCCCCAGCGCTCGCGCGCTTCGGCTTCGTAGGGGTTGTTGTCGAAATCCTTGAAGATGTTCTCCGCGGTCATGGTTTCTCCTTGACGTAGTGCTGCGATAGTGGCGTCGACCGTCCGGGACATGCGGTCCAGTCGGTCGCGCTCGGCCAGCAGCCAGTTCCTGTGCACGGCAAGTGCCTCCACGGGGTCGGCCTGGCCATCCAGAACTTCGCCGATGGTCTCGAGCCCAAGGCCAAGTTCACGAAGCAGGAGGATCCGCTGCAGGCGCAGCAGTTCGGGCTGGCCGTAATACCGGTAGCCGTTGTGTCCCGTGCGGGCAGGTTCCAGGAGCCCGAGCTGGTCGTAGTGGCGCAAGGTCCGCGAGGAAACCTTGCTGGCCTTGGCCAGCTCGGAAATGGTCCAGGTATCTGCCTTGTCCTGCTTCATGTATCCAGCGTAAAAGTTGACGTTACGTCAACGTCAAGCCCGTCGCCAACGGCTCCTGTCGGGCCAGAGCCGGCCGCTCCTACGCGAGAGGCGCCGCGGCAACCGTGGGAAGGGTTGGTTTTTTGGAGCCGCCCACAGGTTCAACCGTGATGCCGATGGCCGCCGCGCTGGAAATGCCGGAGACAACTGCCGGGTGGCTCAAGGCTTGGGCGTCCATGAGTCCCTGGGATACGGGGGCGGAGCCGTCCTTGGGAATAAGCCACATCTGATATACCTTGCCGGCCGGGGGAGCCGGAACTCCATTCATGCGGACCACCACGGCGTTCTTAGAGGTGGAGATCGACACGGTGGCGGTGCCGCCGCCGTTGACGTCGACGGTCGCTTGCCGGACGTCGTTGGCCTGAAGCACTTGGTTCACGGGATCGTTTTGCCCGGCCACGTAGACGCCCACGCCTACACCGCCAAGTGCGATGACCGCGGCCGCCGCAGCGGCTGCAACCCAACCTCGGACTCCTCCGAAGCGTCGGCGATCCCGTCGGTTCCGTTCCGCGGCGAGGTCCACGACGTCGGGGGAAACGTGCGTTGCGGCGGCGGGCGGCGCTTCGGAAACGGAGGAAGACGCGGACGCTGTGCCGGTTTGTGAACTGCGTGGTTGTTGCGGGAGCTGCCGCAGAATGTCCTCCAGGAGTCCGGGAGGCGGTTCGGCCTCGTCGGCGAAGGACGTGGCAAGGGTCTCGCGTGACTGCCTCACCCGCTCAAGGAACGCCGGGCGTTCAGGCGCGGCGGCAATGTAGTTGTCGATTTCTGCTCGCTCGGCGTCGCTCAGGGCGTCGAGGGCATAGATCTCGGCAAGCTCCAGGACGCGGCCTTCGGCAAGATCAGTAGCTATGTCTGTGGCGAACATCCTGCGGAGGCCTTCCTTCCCGAAGTTCCGGTTGTTTTCATCGTGTTCGGTCATGTCAGCTCACCCCCCAGGCAAGTCTTGAGTCGGAGAAGTCCATCGCGGATGCGGGACTTGATGGTCGGAATCGCGGCGCCGAGCTGTTCGGCGACCTCCCGGTAGGTGAGGCCGCCATAGTAGGCGAGCCGCACGGACTCCAGTTGCGTCTCCGTCAGGGTGGCGAGGCAACGGGTGACGGACTCGGCCTCGAGCCGGCTGGTGGCTTCTTCTTCCACGGAATCGTGGTCAAGGAGTTGGCTCGCGGCACCATATTTCGCTTCGCGGTCCGTGGCGGACTGGGCGGAGCGGACGCGGTCGATAGCGCGCCGGTGGGTGATCGTCATGAGCCACGCGAGCGGGCTGCCGGCCTCGGGATTGAATTTGCCCGCGTTTTGCCAGACCTGGATGAACACTTCCTGGGTGGTATCTTCGCTCAGGCCAGCATCCACCAAGACGCGCTTGGCCATGCCGAAGACCCTCCGCGACGTGAGCCGGTAGAACTCGCTGAAGGCGCCGCGGTCGCCGTCGGCCATCAACCCCAGCAATTCCGCAAGCTGCGCATTCGAGCCGGCAATCAGGCTGGGGGCCTCGTGGCCTCGCACATTGGGTGTATCCATCACCGTCCAGCATAGATTGCTCGTGACCCTGGCAGTACCAGAAGCACTGTGAGTCTTGAGAGTAGCCACCTGCGCCCCTTCCACGGCCGCCGCTTCACCGGCCCCTTGATTCGCAGGCCAGCTGCCCGCCCAGGCTTTGTGCCTGCATAGGGTATTCGGCGCAGGGCGAGCTTTGGATGGGTGATACGCGGCGGTCGCCTTGAGGCTGTCCGGGCGGCCGCTTGGCGTGGCTAGAGTTTCGCGCCCGCAAAACCGTGCTGGCGCCAGGCCTCGTACACCGCGATGGAAGCCGCATTGGCAAGGTTCAGCGAGCGGAGGGACGGCAGCATGGGAAGCCGGACGCGGGCCGTGACGTGCGGATCCTGCTTCAGCCAGGCGGGAAGTCCGACCGACTCGGGGCCGAACAGCAGGACGTCGCCTTCCTCGTAGGCGATGTCCGTGTAGGAGGATTCGCCGTCGGACGTGAATGCGAAGACGCGTTCTGGCTGCAGTGCCGCCCATGCGGCCTCGATGTCCTTGTGCACCGTGACTACTGCGAGGTCGTGGTAGTCGAGTCCCGCGCGGCGCAGTTTCGCGTCGGAGAAGTCGAAGCCCAACGGCTCCACGAGGTGGAGCTCCGCGCCGGTGATGGCGGCGAGCCGGATGGCGTTTCCCGTGTTGCCCGGGATTTCAGGGGTGTGGAAGAGGATGCGGAACACGTATCAATCCTAGCCAGCGAAAAGAGGGCGTTGCTCAGTGCATGCCGCGCAGCAGTCGGGCAAGGACCGGGACAACCACGGTGTTGGGCACGGGTCCTGAACTCAGGAACTGCTTGAGCCCGCGTGCCAGCCCGGAGGCGTTGACGATTTGCACCGAGCCGAAATCTCCGTCCGTGCGCCTGTAATGGTCGATGACCGGCTCGTGCGGGTTGCCGTCCGGGCTGTGGACTACCACCCAGCCCGTCACATTCAGTTCCGGGAAGATCTCCTGCATGTGGCGAACGATCAGCTCGAGTTGGGGGGGCGGCACCGAGCGGCCGCCGTGCTTGAGGGCCACGCCGTCCCAGGCATAGGCGCCCTTGGGCAGCAGCATGGAACCGATCAGCGCCAAGCGGTAGCCGACAAGCAGGGCGTGATCGATGTGGCTGTCATCCGAGGGGGAGCGAAGCCCGTTGATGAGCCGTGCCGAAGGGATGGCGGGCAGGATCTGGCGGCTGATGAGCTGGACTGTCCGCATTTCGCGCTGAATGCGGGCTTCGGCGCCGAAGATCCCACGCTTCCGGGGAATCCCATGGATCTGCAAGGCGGCCTCGCGCTTGGAAATGAGGGGAATCTCCAAGGGATCATCGAAGGGCGGGACGTAGACGGGGGCGTCGCCGGCGGTGTTCCGCGGGGCATTCGGACGGTGGACCCCGGCCCGGGTTTCCGGTCCGGGAGCGCCGGTGCCGGCGTAGTCAGGCCTTTGCGCCGGGAACGGGGTTGTCCTGCCCGAAACGCCGCTCGCATAGCGGCGGTCGTACTCCGCCCGCCGCTTGGGATCAATCAGGGTCTCGTACGCAAGCGTGACTTGTCGAAAGACTTCGGGATCCCCGCCGTGGTCCGGGTGGGCGTTCCTCGCGGCCTTCCGGTAGGCCACTTTGATCTCCTTGTCCGACGCCGTGACGGGGACCTGGAGGATCTGATAGTGGGAACTGCTGCCCTGAGCCAACCACGGGCCTTTCTCTGGGATTCTGAAGATTCCCGCCGCCCTGTGCCGGAACGGCGATCTTGGCAAGTCTAGCCAGCCCACCATGAGAACGACGGCGGCCGGGGCTTTAGTTCCCCGGATCCCGCCCCTGCCGGTGGCATGATTCATGCTGTGAACTCCCCTGCCGGCCCCGATCATCCCTTTGACCTGCCCAGCACCGGCTCCGACGGGCTGGGCGGTCGGCCGCGTCGAAGGATCGTGCTGGCAGTCAATCCGACCGCAGCGTTCGGCCGGCACGCCCTTGCCGGGGACGAAGCCGCCCGCTGTCTCCGCGCCGCAGGCCTCGACGTCGTCGTCCTTCGACGCGACAGCATGGACGCCCTGCGGGAAGCCGTCGGCGAAGCGCTTCGTGCGCGTCCCGATGCCTTGGTGGTTGTGGGCGGCGACGGCATGGTCCATTTGGGCGTCAACTCGCTCGGCGGGACGGCCTTGCCGCTCGGGATTGTTCCCGTGGGTACGGGAAACGACATGGCCCGGATGCTTGGACTGCCCCTGAAGGACGTAGCGGGATCGTGTGCCCGTGTGATTTCGGCGCTCGCCGACGGCGGCCGGCTGATCGACGCGGGCCGCGTAACTTCCGGCGGACGCACCATGTGGTTTGCCGGGGCGGTATCCACGGGATTCGACGCCGCTGTCAATGAACGGGCGAACTCCTGGAAATGGCCCAGGGGTACGCTCCGCTACACCCTCGCGATGCTCCGGGAGCTCGGATCGTTCCGGGCCATCAACTACACCGTGACGGCCGACGGCGCGTCATCGCGGGAGGGCGCCATGCTGATTTCCGTGGCCAATGTCCAGTCGATCGGCGGCGGGATGCGCATCGTCCCCGATGCGGCGCCCGACGACGGGTGGCTGGATCTGTTTGTCGTCAAGCCCCTGTCCCGGCTGGCCCTCCTTGCGGTGTTCCCGAAGGTCTTTTCCGGCCGGCACACCTCGCACCCGGCGGTGGAAATCCGCCGGGTGCGCTCAGTGCGGCTTGGCGCGGAGAACGTGGTGGCCTACGCCGACGGCGAGCGGATCGGCCCCCTCCCGCTGGAGATCGACGTGGTTCCGGGCGCCTTGCGGGTCTTGGCCTGACCCTGGCGGTCAGCGGCGCCCGGCGACAGCCAGGCCGAAAAGGACCGGCGCCACGGTGAACACGGTCCGGAGGAACAGGAATGCCTGCCGCCGGGGATCCATGGACATCAGCGATCCGGTCTTCGCTTGGGCCCAGGATGATGCGGTACTCACGATGCCTTCTTTCTAAAAGTGGATAATTTGATTTTAGGGAAGGATTAATCAATGAGTGTTGATTTTAGAGATAAGCTGGATGCATGACCGGACTTCCCTGGCTGCGTCGGCTTTCCGCCTTGGCATCCCTCGACGACGGCAATCGCCGCCGCCTGTACGAGCACGTCTGCGGCGCAAATGACGCGGTCAGCCGCGACGAAGCCGCGATGGCCCTCGGTCTTCCCCGCAGCACGGCGTCCTTTCACCTTGACCGGCTGGTCCGTGACGGGCTCCTGAGTGTCGAGTTCCGCAAGCTCGGGGGCAAAGTGGGTCCGGGTTCCGGGCGCCCTGCGAAGCTGTACGCGCCTGTCGTTGAAGAGGTCGGTGCCTCGGTGCCTGAGCGCCACTACGACCTCGCCGGCGAAGTGATGGCCTCTGCCATCCAGGCCTTGATGACACAGGGGGGCTCCCCCCGCGAAGCGCTTCTCGAAACCGCCTACGCCCGGGGCCGCGAGGCCGGGAGCGTCGAGCCGCATTTCGAGGATGTCCTGGCCAACTACGGCTACAGGCCGGAAACTGACGACGACGGCGGGTACTCCCTGGTCAATTGCCCGTTCCACCGGCTGGCCGAAAGCCACACGACTGTCGTCTGCGCCCTGAACGGCGCCTTCCTGAGCGGAGCGGCCGCCGCGTGCGGAATTGCCGAGGACCGGATCGCCGATGACAACCGGGAGGGCCATTGCTGCGCAAGGATCCTTCCCGCGGATTAGGGGGAGCGCCGGGACGGCACCTGCCGCGCAAGCCTGAATCGGTGTGCCTCGATAGACTTGGGTAGTGCCTGTTTACCTGGACCATGCCGCCACCACGCCCCTGGCCGCTGTAGCTCTCACCGCCATGACCCGCGAGCTGGCGCGGACCGGCAATCCGTCATCGCTGCACGCTTCCGGACGGCGTGCGCGCCGATCCGTGGAAGAGGCTCGGGAAGCGATCGCGGCAGCCGCAGGGGCACATCCCTCCGAGCTCATCTTCACGTCCGGGGGAACCGAAGCGGACAACCTCGCCGTCAAGGGGCTGTACTGGGCCCGCCACGACGAAGACGGCCGCCGCAAGCGGATCCTGTGCTCCGCCGTCGAGCACCACGCGGTGCAGGACACGGTCGAATGGCTTGAACGTCACGAAGGAGCCGAAGCGGTCTGGCTCCCCGTCGACTCCCAGGGCGTAGTGCAACTTGACGCTGTGCGGGCGGAGATGGAACGAGACCCGGGATCGGTGGCCCTGGTCACTGTCATGTGGGCAAACAACGAGGTGGGCAGCATCCAGCCCGTCAAGGAGATCGTGGACATCGCCGCCGCCCACGGCATACCCGTGCACTCGGACGCAGTCCAGGCGTTCGGCTCGATTCCCCTGAGCTTCCGCGGCTCAGGGCTCGCCGCGATGTCGGTCTCCAGCCACAAAATCGGCGGACCCGTCGGCGTGGGTGCCCTCTTCCTGGGGCGTTCCACCAAGGTCGTTCCCGTCCAGCACGGGGGTGGGCAGGAGCGCGACGTGCGCTCGGGGACCCTGGACACGGCCTCCATCGCGGCATTCGCCGCCGCGGCTGAGTCTGTTTCCCACAACCTGGTGGCAGAGCGCGAACGGATCGGCGCCTTGCGGGACCGGATCATCGACGGCGTCAAGGTCGCCATTCCCGAGGCGGTGCTCCGCGGCGCGCCCGGCGACGCCCGGCTTCCCGGCAACGCGCATTTCACGTTCCCTGGCTGTGAAGGCGATTCCCTGCTGTTCCTGCTGGACCTCGCGGGCATCGAATCCTCCACTGGCTCCGCGTGCACCGCGGGAGTCCCCAGGCCCTCGCACGTCCTGCTTGCCATGGGGCTGGACGAGGAGACCGCCCGCGGGGCGCAACGATTCAGCCTGGGACACACTTCGAACGACGCCGACGTCGACGCCCTGCTCAAGGCCCTTCCGGACGCGTATGCCCGGGCGAAGCTTGCAGGAATGGCCGGTCACGAGTCCAGCATCCAGACCGCAGCCACGGTGGCCCGAAGCCACGGCAGCGTCCCTGCCGGGATCCCGGCCGGCGATCAGTCTCCGGACAACAACTGATCCAGCGGAACAGCGGGATCCGCCAGGCGGGCCACATCCACGGGTATGCGCCCCGAAATGAGCGCCTTGACGGGCTTCTGTGCCCGCTGCCGGTTGACACTCATGCCCGCCACCACCGCACCGTCCCGTAGCCAGAAGGCGAGGAAGCTGTTCTCCTCCAACGCGCCCCGGATGACGGGTATGGAACCTGCCGCGAGGGTGGGATATCCCCAGTACTCCATCGAGACGTCGAACTGGTCCGTGTAGAAATACGGGACGACGTCCAGCATCGCGTCCTGTCCCAGCATCGCCTTGGCTGCGACCTTGCCGCCGTTGAGGGCGTTGGACCAGTGCTCGCTCCGGTGGTGATCGCCGGTGAAGGGGTGGAGGGCGTTGGCGACGTCTCCGGCCGCGAAAACGTCCGGGCTGCTGGTCCGGAGCGAAGAATCCACCACGATTCCGTTGCGGATGTCCAGCCCTGCGGCTTCGGCGAGGCTCGTATCCGGAACCACGCCGACAGCCACCACCACGAGGTCGGCAGGAAGCACTTCGCCGGAGTTGGTGACAACGGCGCTCGCCCTGCCCCCGGTGCCGGTGATCTCCGCTGCGCTCGCAGGGAGCCGGAACTGCACACCGTGCTTTTCGTGCAGGCTGCGGAAGAAGCCCCCTAGTTCGGGGCCGATGGCCGTGCTGAGCGGGACGTCTTCAAGCCCCAGCAAGGTCACGCTGTTGCCGTAGCTGCTCGCGGCTGCGGCGAGCTCCATGCCGATCCAACCCGAGCCGACCATCACCACAGTCCGGCCCCCGCCGGACAGTTCTTCCTTGAGTCGCCGGGAATCATTGAAGGTCCGGAACGTCATGACGCCCGCAAGATCGGAAGCAAGGAGGGGAATCCGGCGCGGCTGCGCCCCGGTGGCGATCAGGAGCTTGCTGAACTTCAGCTCGGTTCCTGACTCCAGCTTCACCGTGTGGGCGGCAGGATCGGCAGCCGCGACCTCCTCGCCAAGGAGGAGTTCGACGTCGTTCTCCCCGTACCAGCCGGCCGCCAGAACCGGGACGCTGTCCTCGTCGGCCTTGCCCAGGAGAAATTCCTTGGAGAGGGGAGGGCGCAGGTAGGGGAGCTCATTCTCGGCGCAGACCACGGTGATGCGGCCCTGGAAACCTTCGGAGCGCAGGGTTCTTGCCGCCGTGGCACCGGCGAGTCCGCCGCCTGCGATAAGGATGTGTTCAGTGTCCATGGTGACTCGATTCGCGGGGCGTGGGCGGTTCGCGTGGCCAGGCTGCGTGTGGATGAATGAATGCGCACTCGGCCGGGATCTAAAACTGTTTATTTTGACTTTAGAATCGTCCGCGACGGCGGTCAAGGCATTTTTTGAGGCGGATTCCCGCGGGCGCTAGAATAGTTGGGCGCGCCTCGTCTCTTCCGCGCAAATCTTCCCCCCAACATCAATAGAAAGCCAGCATGCGAGTTCTTGCAGCCATGAGCGGCGGAGTCGACTCCGCCGTTGCCGCCGCCCGCGCCGTCGAGGCAGGGCACGACGTCGTTGGCGTCCACTTGGCGCTGTCCCGCATGCCCGGAACGCTGCGCACCGGGAGCCGAGGCTGCTGCACCATCGAAGACTCCCGCGATGCCTGGCGCGCGTGCGACGTCCTGGGGATTCCTTATTATGTCTGGGACTTCTCGGAGCGCTTCAAGGAAGACGTCGTCCAGGACTTCATCGATGAATATGCTGCCGGCCGCACTCCCAATCCCTGCATGCGCTGCAACGAGCGGATCAAGTTCGCCGCCCTCTTGGAGAAGGCTGTCGCCCTCGGATTCGACGCGGTCTGCACCGGCCACTACGCCAAGGTCATCCAGGACGCGGACGGCAATCCCGAACTCCACCGAGCGGCCGATTGGGCCAAGGATCAAAGCTATGTCCTCGGCGTCCTGACCCACGAGCAGCTTAAGCACTCCATGTTCCCGTTGGCGGAGACCCCGTCCAAGGCTGAGGTCCGCGCCGAGGCCGAGCGCCGCGGCCTGTCCGTGGCGAACAAGCCGGACAGCCATGACATCTGCTTCATCCCGGACGGCGATACCGCCGGCTGGCTCGCCGAGAAGATCGACATGACCACCGGCGACATCGTGGACGAGGCCGGAACCAAGGTCGGGGAACACCCCGGGGCCAACGCCTTCACCGTAGGCCAGCGCCGCGGCCTCAAGCTCGGCACCCCTGCCGCTGACGGCAAGCCGCGCTTCGTGCTGGAAATCCGGCCCAAGGAAAACAAGGTGGTTGTCGGGCCCGAAGCGCTTCTGGCCATCGACGAGATCCGTGGAATCAAGGTGTCCTGGGCAGGCGTGCCCATTGCTGAGGTTTCCACGGGCGCCGAGTTCGACTGCCACGCCCAGGTCCGCGCCCATGGTGATCCGGTTCCTGCCAAGGCTTCGGTCGTGCGGCACACCGACGACGCCGGCATCGGACGCGAAGGCCTCGTGGTGACTCTTGTCGAGCCCCTGCGCGGGGTGGCTCCCGGGCAGACAATCGTGCTGTACCAAGGCACGCGTGTTCTCGGCCAGGCAACCATCGACGCCGCCCGTTCCCTGCAGCGCGCGGAACTCTAGGGCCGCGAATTCCGGCGACTTTCCCAGGGGAGCACCGGCAATATTGTTAGCGCTAACAAGTGCGCTTCTCGACACTGGAAGCGCCCTGACGTGGCCCGCGTAGCCGACTTCGAGCCAAAAGAAAAGTAAATTTTGTGTCTCAACTCACAAAATCAAACGTTTCACCAAAAATGCTTCTGATTGAATCGTGGAGTCAGGAGTATGTGCTCCGAGAAAATTACCCACGGCGGTTCGCCGTATCCATCGAACAGAAAGTTCACTGATGGCATTGAACAAAAAAGCCTTGCGCAGCGTTATCGCGTTCGCGGGCATCTCCGTATTCGCTCTGACGGCCTGCACGGGCCCGGCGGGCGGCGGCGGTTCAGCATCTTCAGCTGCAAGCGGCCCGATCGCTTATGGCACCACCGACAAGGTGACCGCGCTCGACCCTGCAGGCTCGTATGACAACGGTTCCTTCATGGTGATGAACCAGGTCTATTCCTTCCTCCTCAACTCGAAGCCAGGAAGCGCGGACCCGGTTCCGGACCTGGCAGCGTCGGCGTCGTTCACGTCGCCAACCGAGTACACCGTGAAGATGAAGCCCGGACTGAAGTGGGCCAACGGCCATACGCTGGACTCCACCGACGTCAAGTTCTCCTTCGACCGGCAGCTCAAGATCAACGACCCCGCTGGTCCTGCTAGCCTGCTCGAAAACCTGGACAGCGTCAGCGCCCCTGACCCCAGCACTGTCGTTTTCAAGCTGAAGCTGGCCAACGACCAGACGTTCCCGCAGATCCTCAGCAGCCCGGCCGCGCCGATCGTGGACCACCAGGTCTTCCCGGCCGACAAGCTGCTTTCCGATGACGACATCATCAAGGCCAAGGCGTTCTATGGCCAGTACACGATCGACAGCTACAAGAAGAACGAGCTCATCAGCCTGAAGGCATACCCTGACTACCAGGGTGTCCTGGGCAAGCCGGCCAATGACGCCGCCACGATCAAGTACTACGCTGAGCCGACCAACATGAAGCTGGACATCCAGCAGGGCAACATCGACGTTGCAAACCGGAGCCTCAGCGCCACCGACGTCGACGACCTCAAGAAGGACTCGAAGGTCAAGGTCAACGTTGGTCCCGGCGGCGAGATCCGCTACATCACGTTCAACTTCAACACCATGCCGTTCGGCGCCAAGGCACCCGATGCCGACCCGGCCAAGGCACTTGCCGTGCGCCAGGCAATCGCCAACCTCGTTGACCGCCAGGCCATCGCGGACCAGGTCTACAAGGGCACCTACCTGCCGCTGTACTCCAACGTCCCCAGCGGATTCCTGGGCGCCAACGAGTCGTTCAAGGACGCTTACGGTGACAACGGAAAGCCGAGCCTGGACAAAGCCAAGAAGGTCCTTTCCGACGCCGGCGTCAAGGACGTCGTCACCCTGAACCTCCAGTACAACCCGGACCACTACGGCAAGTCCTCGGGCGACGAGTACGCCATGATCAAGGACCAGCTGGAAAAGTCGGGCCTCTTCAAGGTCAACCTGCAGTCCACCGAATGGGTGACCTACAGCAAAGCCAGCCGTGCCGACGAGTACCCGCTGTTCCAGTTCGGTTGGTTCCCTGACTTCAGCGACCCGGACAACTACCTGACCCCGTTCTTCCCGAACGGTGGCTTCTTGAAGAACCACTTCAACGACCCTGCCGTGACAGACCTCATCAACAAGCAGCTGACCACCACGGACAAGTCGGCTCGCGAATCCACCATCAAGGACGCCCAGAACGCTTTGGCAAAGGACATTTCCACTTTGCCGCTGCTCCAGGGTGCCCAGGTTGCCATCTCGGCACAGGGCGTGAACGGCGTCGACAAGACGCTTGACGCTTCCTTCAAGTTCCGATTGGGAACTATTTCAAAGTAAGCAGCCGGTAGGGGGAGGCGGGTGCCAACAGGTGCTTTGCCTCCCCTTATTGCTGATTGCCTCACATTTTGAGCAAAACCCCGCGCGATCCGCGGGCAATGAACTTTAGGTAGCAATGACAACACTTATAGAGGTGCCCGACGTCGAACCGGACGCGGTCGCTCCCAAGAGTAAATCAGCGGGCGGGGGTCTGGGCAGGTACATCGTGGTCAGGTTCTTCCTGATCATTCCCACGATCTTCATCCTCGTGACCCTGGTTTTCTTCCTCATGCGGGTCATCGGAGACCCCATTACCGCAGCCCAGGGCGGCCGGCTTCCTCCGGATGTCCTGGCGCAGAGAATCCACGACGCCGGTTACGACCGGCCGATCATCGTCCAGTACTTCGAATACCTCGGCCAGCTGGTCACAGGCAACTTCGGCACTACCATCACCGACCGGCGCCCCGTCGTCGAAATGCTGTCGACCTTCGGCGCGGCCACCCTCGAGCTGTCGATCAATGCGCTGATCGTGGCGCTCGCAGTCGGCATCCCGCTGGGCATGATCGCCGCTCAACGGCGCGACAGGGCGACTGACGCTTTCCTGCGCTGCTTTGCGATCCTCTGCTACGCCACCCCGGTGTTCTTCTCCGGACTCCTGCTCAAGCTGACGTTCTCCGTTTGGCTCGGCTGGCTCCCCGTGGCCGGGCGTGTGTCCACCCGAACCGAGCTGGCCATGGGCCAATTGGCCGCCCCCACCGGCATCTATTGGCTTGACGCCCTCCGCAGCGGCAATTTCAACGCACTCGGCGACGTCGTGTCGCACGCCGTGCTTCCTGCTGTTGCCCTCGGTCTGCTGACCGCCGGCGTCTTCCTGCGCCTCGTCCGGACCAACGTCATCGGCACGCTGGGCAAGGACTACGTCGAAGCCGGCCGTTCCCGTGGCGTCAGCGAGTTCCGCCTTGTGACCAAGCACGCCTACAAGCCGGCGCTGATCCCCATCATCACCGTCATGGGCCTGCAGATCGCCCTGATGCTCGGCGGAGCCGTGCTCACAGAGACTACCTTCGAATGGAAGGGCCTTGGCTACCAGCTGGTCCAATACCTGAATGCGAGGGACTTCGTCGCGGTCCAGGGCATCGTGGTGCTGCTGGCCGTCATCGTCGCATTCACCAACTTCGTCGTGGACGTCGTCGCCGCGCTGATCGACCCGCGAGTGAGGTACTGACATGAGCACTGCAACAATTTCAGGACGAAAGAAGTCCTTCCTGTCCGGACTTCCCGTCATTTCCCACGTCAACAAGAGCGTTGGCCTCCAGCGGGGCATGCTCATCACAGGGCTTGTGCTGACCGGGCTCTTCCTTCTCTCGACCGTGCTTGCGCCGTTCATCGCACCGTACGGCTATTCCCAACTAAGTGACGCTTCCGGCTCGTTCCCCACCCAGGAGGCCCCCAGCAGCAAGCACCTGCTCGGCACCACGGTGGGCGGCTATGACGTTCTTTCCCGCGTCCTATGGGGTTCACAGACCGCGGTGACCGTGATCGTCGTCGCCGTGGCGATGTCCATCTTCCTCGGCGTGGCGCTGGGCCTGCTCAGTGGTTACTTCGGCGGCTGGCTGGACCGGGTGCTGGTAGTCATCGCCGATGCCATCTACGCCTTTCCTTCCCTGCTCCTGGCGATCGTCATGTCGATCGTCATCAGCCGTGGCCAGTCGAGCTTCTGGGGCGGAATCCTCGCCTGCGCCTTCTCGATCACCGTGGTGTTCGTTCCGCAGTATTTCCGCGTGATCCGGGCCGAGACCATCAGGCTCAAGGCCGAGCCGTTCGTGGAATCGGCCATGGTCCTGGGTGCTTCCAGCTTCCGGATCATCACCCGGCACATCTTCAAGAACGCCACCCGGACGCTTCCGCTGATGTTCACCCTGAACGCCTCCGAAGCGATCCTGACCCTGGCCGGCCTCGGCTTCCTGGGCTTCGGCATCGAACCGTCCTCAGCCGCAGAGTGGGGCTTCGACCTCAACAAGGCCATGGCAGACGCGTCCTCCGGCATTTGGTGGACGGGCGTCTTCCCGGGTATCGCGATCGTCCTCACGGTGCTGGGGCTGACCCTGGTCGGCGAGAGCATCAACGATCTCAACGATCCCCGGCTACGTGGTCGCAAGCGTGCTGGAGGCAAGGCCTCCCGCTCGAAGGCCACGGCAGGAACCGACGGCAAGAACACAGGGGCCACCACCACTCCTGAACCAGAAGCAGGTAAGGCATGACCACCAACATCGGCAACATTTCGGACCAGCCGCTGCAATCCGGCCAGCCGGTCCTGGACATCGAACGGCTCAAAGTCACCTTTGCCACGGACAGCGGCGACGTCTACGCGGTCAAGGACGTCAGCCTCGAGGTCAAAGCCGGCGAAGTCGTGGCGATCGTGGGGGAGTCGGGTTCCGGCAAGACTGTTACGGCCAAGACCATCCTCGGCTTGCTCCCGGAGACAGCCATCAGCTCCGGAGCCGTGCTGATCAACGGCAACAACGTCATCAGCGTCAGCGCGTCCAAACTGCGCAAGATCCGCGGCCGCGACGTAGCCATGGTCTTCCAGGAGCCGTCAACGGCCCTGAACCCGGTGTTCACGGTCGGCTGGCAGATCGCCGAAGGCATTCGGGCCCATGCCTCGGACGGACACCGCATCTCGGCCAGGGAAGCCAAGAAGCGGGCTACCGAAGCCCTGCGCAAGGTAGGCATCCCCGATCCGGAGACCCGCGTCAACTACTATCCCCACCAGCTTTCGGGTGGGCAGAAGCAACGCGTGGTCATCGCTGCCGCGCTTGCCTTGAACCCGGGTTTGATCGTGGCGGACGAGCCGACGACCGCCCTGGACGTCACGGTCCAGGCCGAAATCCTTCAGTTGCTCCGGGACCTGCGTGACAAGTACGGCACCTCGATTGTCCTCATCACCCACAACATGGGTGTCGTGGCCGACCTGGCGGACCGCGTCGTGGTCATGTATCAAGGTGACGTCGTGGAAGAGGCTACTTCCAGGGTGCTCTTCGCGGAGCCCAAACAGGACTACACCAAGAAGCTGCTGGCCGCCGTGCCGCACCTCGGCCGCAACTCAGCGTCTGAAGGGGCCACTGAGCGCCTGCACCAAGGCGGAAAGGTCCTGGTTGAGGCAAAGAACCTCACCATCGAGTATCCAGGCCGCCTCGGCAAGCCTGGGTTCAAGGCCGTGGACAACGTCAGCTTCACGGTCTCTGAGAACGAGGTCTTCGGCCTGGTTGGCGAGTCCGGTTCCGGCAAGTCCACGATCGGCCGGGCCATCGCGGGCCTCAACAGGGCAACCGGGGGCAGCCTCAAGGTGCTTGGTTACGAAATGCTGGGCTTCAAGGAGCACACGTTCAAGCCGCTGCGCAAGGACATCGGCTTCGTCTTCCAGGACCCGGCCGCCTCGTTCAACCCGCACCTGACCATTGGTGAGTGCGTGGCGGAACCGCTGCTCATCCATACCCACCCCAGCCCGGCTCAAGCACGCCTGCGCGTGGCGCAGTTGCTCGAATCGGTGCAGCTGCCGGCGTCGTACGCTGAACGCTTCCCGCACGAGCTCTCCGGCGGGCAGCGCCAGCGTGCTTCGCTGGCGCGTTCGCTCGCGCTCAACCCGCGCCTCCTGATCGCCGACGAGCCGACCTCGGCCCTCGACGTGTCCGTGCAGGCAAAGGTCCTGGAACTGTTCAAGGACATCCAGGAAGAGTTCGGCTTTGCCGCGCTATTCATCAGCCACGACCTCGCCGTCGTGGACATCCTCTCCCATTGGGTCGGAGTGTTGTACAAGGGCAAGCTCGTGGAACAAGGGATCGGCAGCCAGATCATGGGCAGTCCCCAGCACGACTACACCCGTAGGCTGATCGCCTCGCTGCCGGTGCCGGATCCTGACGAACAGGCCCGACGCCGGGAAGAGAACCGCGAGCTGCTGGGCATCTAGCCCGCCATCGAAGCGGTGATCCACCAGAAAGGACATGCCCGCCCTTCTCCACGAAGGGCGGGCATGTCCGTTCCGTCTGGGCTATTCGGACACAATGCTGATGTTGAAGAGTTTGTCCTTCGGCTGGCGCATGAAGATCCGGAGCCACAGCGGCATCCACATTTCAAGGCCGCGGGCGGCGTCGAGCCCGCCCAGGTCGTGGATGTGCTCCGGAATCCAACCGAACTCCCGCAGGAGCCCGACGACGGTGGCTTTCGCGTCGTCGTCGTTCCCCGCCACGAAGACGTCATGGGCACCATCGGCAAGCCTGAGCGGATCAACCATCAGCGGAGCAGTCAAAGTGTTGAGGGTCTTGACCACACGGGCCTCGGGGAAGGAACGCTGGATGGTCTCGGCAATGCTGTCGGTATTGCAGACGGAGAGCGACGGCGGGAACCCTTTGGAAAAGTCCAGCGGATTGGATACGTCCACCAGGACCTTGCCGGCCAGGTTCGCGGCCCCGGCTTCGCTCAATGCTGCGAGCGAGACCGTGCCCGGGGTTGCGTTGACCACGATTTCCGCCATGCCGGCCGCCTGGGCGAAGGAACCGGAACTCGCTCCCGGCCCTGCCTGCGCAGCCCACTCCGTACCCTTGGGATTGCCGGCCTCCCGGGAACCCATCATGACCTCGTGGCCGACCTCCACCAATTTGCTTGCCAGGGCATGCCCTACCATTCCGGTGCCAAGAACTGCGATCTTCATGCGTGCTCTCCTTATCATCGGCGTGGACATGCCCATTCTGCCCCTCAAGGCCCGGCCGGCACACCCTAGACTGGAGGAATGACCGAGCAGAACCACGCCCTCCCCGACGCCGACTCCTTCGATCCTTCCGCCAGCTCCCTTGCAGGCCGTGTGGACCAGGCCGTCATGGACGAGCTGCTCTCCATCCGGTCCAGCATCGACAACATCGACGCCACCCTCGTCTTCCTCCTCGCGGAACGCTTCAAGGCCACCCAGAAAGTGGGCGTCCTCAAGGCGACGCACAAGCTTCCTGCAGGGGATCCGGGGCGCGAGTCCGCCCAGATTGCCCGGTTGCGCCGGCTCGCCGAAGAAGCGCACCTCGATCCTGCCTTCGCCGAGAAATTCCTGAATTTCATCATCAGCGAGGTCATCCGGCACCACGAGGCCATCGCCGAGGGCCACCAGGCTTCCATCGCGCAGGCCTGACGACGTGCCTGCCGAAACCACGCAGAACCAGGTCACCGCCACGGCCTTGGGTCCCTGGCCCGGGACTGATCCTGCCGAGGCGGCACGGGTGATCCGTGGCGAGCTGGGCAGCCCGCACCTGCCGTTCCTTGCCGAGCTTCCCGACCGCGGTGTCGGCTCGGACGCCCTCGGCCGGACTGCATCGCTTCTGGTCGAGCTGGCGATCGATGTCCAGCCACACGGCTGGCGCCTGGTTGACCGCCCGGGGAAAGACCTGCGGCGCGCCAAGTCTGCGCTTGCCACGGACATCAACGTCCTCGCCGATGTTGCCGGCTCGGAAGAGACCTCCGCCCGGGAACTCAAGATTCAGTTGCGCGGCCCCTTGAGCCTCGCGGCCGGCCTCTATTTGCACAATGGGGAGCGCGCCCTTCTTGATTACGGCGCCAGGAGGGACATTGCCGAGTCCCTGGCGGCCGGCGTCGCCGAGCACGTGTCCCGGATCCGCGATGCCGTGCCGGGCGCCGGGATAGTGGTCCAGCTCGACGAGCCGGACGTCTCTTCCGTGTTGGCGGGCACCATTCCCACCGCGAGCGGTTACCGCACCCTGCGCGCCATCCCGGTCGAAGAGGCCACGGGCGCCTGGCGTCTGGTCATCGACGCGCTGCGGGCCGCGGGAGTCGCGGAGACAGTGGTTTCGGTTCCTGAGATCGAAGCACCCATCCAGCAGATCCTCGCAGCCGGGGCCGACGGCGTCGCGCTTCCGCTCAAAGCACTCACCACGCGCCAATGGGAACAGCTTGCCACCGCCGTCGAAGCGGGCAAACGTGTGTGGGCCGGCGCCCTCCCCGTAGAGAATCCGCGGGCAAACCTGCCACGCACCGCCGAACTCGTGGACAGCGTGTGGCGGCCTTGGCGCCAACTCGGCCTGCCGGCGTCGAGCCTGGGGGCCGTGCGTGTCACGCCGTCGGACGGGCTGGCCGGGTACTCGCCGTCGGGAGCCAAAGAGGTTCTGAACCGCTTGACCCAGCTTGCTGACGGGCTGAACCAGCTCGCGCTCGGTTAGCCTTTCGTCCGGCGCCTTCTAGACCCGCCGTTCCCACCGGTCCGGCTCGGCGTAACGGGGGAGCCCGACGGCGGCAGTCGCGGTGCGGGCCGCCACGGCACCATCGGTCGCTGGTAGCGAGGGTGCCAAACGGTAATCGAAGGAGCCTGCGTAGACCAGGACCAGGCCCACATGGCGCTGAAGGACCTTCACCTGGATCCGATGTTTGCCTTCTGCCGCATCCCACCATTGCTCTGCGTAGGCTTTGGCGTCCAGGTAAGCCGGCAGGGCGAGCCTCAGGGGACCCAGGAACAAACGCGAGGCGCCCGAGACGCCGCGAAGCCGCCCCTCGGGCGTGACGTCCAGGTCCAAAGCCGTGGCGAGCCGGCGATACCGGCCCACGTAGTCGACCAGACGGGTGCCGTCGTTGCTGGTTTCCGCGACGGTGGTGTCATGGAACAAGCGGGTGTGCCCGGGGAAGAAGATTTCACGCCGGGCAGTGAGGCTGGAGCGCCCGAACGGGTCAAGGTGCGCATGATTTTCGATGCGGAACGGGATGCGCTCCCCGTATTCGGGGAAGAAGGCCTCTTCCCCGGCGACCGTGGCAAGGAGGGGGCGGAGCCATTTCTGGCGGCAACCGACGACGTCGAAGACGCCCTCGCCGATTCCGTAGTATCCGGAACCCGGGGCGAGGGAGAAGTAGTCCTGGAGCTCGGGCTGCAATTGGCGGAACTTGGCGCCCAGCGCCAGCTCGTAGATGGGTGTGCTCATGTGCTTTCCTCGGATTCCGGGTAATTGATTCTTGTGGACACGGCGCCCGGCCGGGCTACAAGCGGCCTGCGGCCTTCAGCCGAATGTACGCATCCGCCAGGAGTGGCGGCAATTCCACGGGCTCGGCGTCGACTACCTCCGCGCCAAGCTGCCGCAATTGGGCGCTCACGGCCTCACGGTCCAGCAGGGCACGTTCGGCGGCAGACGCACGGAAGACCTGGCTCGCCGTTGTGCGTTCCTCCTTCATCCGTCCCAGCAAGGGGTCCCGGACCGATCCAATCAGCACCACGTGCTGCCGCGCCAGTTGCGCTACCAAGGGGATGAGTCCCTCTTCCGGAGCGCCGCTGTCGAGCGAGGTCAACAGGACCACGAGGGAACGGTGCGCCGAAATGGCCCGAATCTCGGCCGGGATCCGGGCCCAGTCCATCTCGATCAGTTCCGCCTCGAGCGGAGCCATGGCCTGGACCAGGGAGCCGAGGAGATTGCCTTTCGCCGCCGAATCGACGCGCCCGCGGACGCGCCTGTCGAAGGCGAAGAAGTCCACGCGGTCTCCGCCCCGTTCAGCCAGCACTGCCAGCAAGAGCGCCGCCTCCATCCCGGTGTCCAGTCGGGGCTCGTCGTCTATCCGGGCTGCCGCCGTGCGCGAGGTGTCGAGCATGATCACGACGCGTCGGTCCCGTTCCGGCCGCCAGGTCCGGACGACGACGGCGGTGCGCCGGGCGGTGGCCCGCCAGTCGATGGAGCGCACATCGTCACCCCGGACGTAGTCGCGGAGGGAATCGAACTCTGTGCCGGCTCCGCGGATCTGCACGGCCGCCTTGCCGTCGAGCTCCCGCAGTTTCCGCAGCTTGGGCGGCAAATGCCGCTTGGAATGGAATGGCGGCAGGACGCGCAGACGGCCGGGGAGGGCCACGGTACGTTGCCTGGCAGCCAGGCCAAGCGGGCCGAAGGAACGCAGCGTAACGTGCGGTGCGGTCAGCTCGCCGCGCCGCGTGGGCCTCAGCCGTACCGACACTCGCCGCCGCTCACCAGCCGGGATATCGGCGCGCTGGACCGCGGCGACGGTCCCGGCGGACGGCTGCCAGGCGTCCCGCACCAGCCCGCGGAAGGTTCGCCGGTTGCCGTTCTCCAGCGTCAGAACGGACTCCGTTTCCGAATGCAGGGTGACATTCCCCGGGTCCTTCCGCTGCAGGGCGATTTTCGCGGGCGATGCGGCCAGCACGATGTCGCACAACAACAGCGCGAGCAGGACGGCGGTGGTGAGAAGGACCGTGCTCCAGGCGGGAAACAGGACCAAGGGGGCCAACGCGGCGAAAACCAGCAGCACGAAGCGGCCTGTGATCGCCATTCAATACCCCTGGATGGTCATGGTTCGGACAGTCATGAGGCACGGCCTCTCAACGTGGCACGGGAACAGAAGCCAGGATGCTTCCGAGGACATCGTCTATGTGCACACCGTCCATTTGTGCCTCGGGACGAAGCCCAACACGGTGCCTCAAACACGGAAGGGAGAGTGCTTTGACGTCGTCGGGGGTGACAAAGTTGCGTCCGGACAACCATGCCCAGGCACGCGAGGTGTTCAGCAACGCCGTGGCACCACGCGGGGAGACGCCCAGCTGGAACGACGGCGCCGCCCGCGTCGCCCGCACGACGTCCACGATGTAGCCGAGGATCTCTGGGGCAACTGTCACTCCGGCCACCGCGTCGCGGGCATTTTGGAGTTCGGCGGGCCCCGCTACGGGCCTGACTCCCGCCGCGGGCAAATTGCGTGGATCAAAGCCTTCCGCATGCCTTCGGACCACTTCGATCTCTTCTGCACGTCCGGGCAACGGCATGGACAGCTTGAGGAGGAAGCGGTCCAGCTGGGCCTCGGGCAGCGGATACGTGCCCTCGTACTCGACCGGGTTCTGCGTCGCGGCCACAATGAAGGGCGATGGCAGCGGCCGGGAAAGCCCGTCCACCGATACCTGTCGCTCCTCCATGGCTTCCAGCAGCGAAGCCTGGGTTTTGGGAGGCGTTCGGTTGATTTCGTCCGCCAGCATGATGTTGGTGAACACCGGTCCTTCGCGGAAGGTGAATTCCGAGGTGTGCGAGTCGTAGACGAGCGAGCCCGTGACGTCACCGGGCATGAGGTCCGGCGTGAACTGGACCCGCTTCGTATCCAGGCTCAGGGCGGCGGACAAAGCACGCACCAGCAGGGTCTTGGCAACGCCCGGAACACCCTCAAGCAGTACGTGCCCCCCGCACAGCAGCGCGATGAGCATGCCCGTTACCGTTGCATCCTGCCCGACGACGGCCTTGCCTACTTCGTGACGGACATCCAGCAACGCTTTGCGGGCAGTATCGGACGTCGCAGGGGCCGGCGCCGGTTGCCCGTGCGACGCCGGGCCTCCCGAGTAGCCATGGTCGCCGTCTGTGAAGCTGTTCGCTTGATTGCTCATTGTTTGATTGCTGAGCGGTTGATTACTCATGGGGCCGTTGCCTCCTGCTCGAGTTTTTCGATGCTTTGTGCCCAGTGGACCAGTTCTGATTCGCTGCGTGGCCGGTGGTCCAGCAGTACCGTCCGCAGTTCCTGTGCAGGCCGGGTGACCTTCCGGGACACGGCATCGAGGACGGCTTGTGCGCCGGCCTCGGGTCCGAGTCGGAAGTGCTTGGCAAGCCTGGTTAACGTGCCGGCCCGGAGATTATCGGCTGCCCGGCCCACAGCGCGGGAATCCTGGTACAGACGCGCGCGGCCTTCCGCGGTCTCCACGGCCTTGACCACCACCGGCAGCGGCTCGAACACCAGCGGACCAAGCCGCCTGCCCCGCCACAGCACGGCGAGCACCGCGATCACCGCCAACCACAAGCCCAGGAAGCCAACCCACGGTGGCGCCAAATCATTCAGCGTAGGCGGCCCGCCGTCATTCGGTACGTCTCCAAGGCCGGGCAGATACCAGACGAGATCCGGCGCAGGCCCGAGGGTTCGGAGTGCCAACGCGGCATTGCCTTCCACCTGAAGGAGATCATTGCTGAGCAGGGCTGCGCTGCCGAGTACCACCAGCCGTCCGTCCGCAGTGGCCGCGTACATGCCGCCGTCCTTGCTGCTCGGGCGGTAGCACATCGCTTCGGCCCCTGTGTAAAGGAACGCGCCCTTCGCGGAGACACTCCCTGCTGCCAGCGGATCGGCCTGACCGCATCCAGCTTCCAACGTTGACGTACCGTCGGGAACCACCCCGGCGCTATGGATCCCGCTGCCCAGTCCCGTGAGGGTGCGGAGCCCGGGGGCCACGACCACCACCCGCGCGGCCGTTTGCAGCAAGCTGCGCAACTGGGCGGAATCGAGATAGCCGTTGCGGTCATACAGGAAGACGGTGGCGCCCGGCTCCTTCGCCAGCAGCGAGGTGGTCTTCGCGAACGAATCGGATTCCGTGACCGCGACTCCGTGCCGCCGGAGGATTTCGGCGGCGGCCATCGCACCATCCGGCGCCGGATTGCCGGCGGAGAGGGGTGCGCTGTCCGGGTTCGCGGGGGACTGCGTCACCGTGACGACGCCCAATACCGCGACGATGGCACCGATGATGATCCAGGCCACATGGCGGCGCGACCAGGCCCGCAACTGCGCGGGCCATCGGAGCTCCTGGGTGTCGGCGGTCATCGCGGCACCGCCAAACCGATGGCGGGTTGGCCGGCGAAGTCAGGTTTCATGCCCGACAGTCCGGTGTCCAAGGCCAGCACTGCAGCATGATCGGAAGCCGTGGCAGTTGCTTTCCCGTACTTCACGCCATCGAAAATGCGGGCCGCTTCCTCGAGCCGCGAACTGGCTTCCCCGAATGCGCGTCCCAATTGAGCAGCCGCCTCGTCCGCGGTCCGGCCAGCCTGGATATCAATGATTGCCCGGTCCTCCGCGGAGCGGACCACAGCACGGAATTGTTCGACGACGGCCGTTTGCCAGTCCCCGCGGCTTGCCGCAGCAGCTGCCCGAGCGCGGAACGCGCCGGCGTCAGCTGTTGCCTCGCCGTCGAAAACATCCGCCGAGATCTTCTTCCGGGCGTTGAGCCTTGGCCTGACAACGATCACCGCGACCACGATGAGGACCACGGCCAGGGCGCCGATCAACGGCACTCCGATATTCGGCCCGCTGATGGAGTCGCCGTTCAAGGAGCGGAGCCAGTCGATGAACTGGTTCCATATCTGGTCTATCCAACTGGGTTTGGCGGCTGCGTACTGCGGTTTGGACAGTTCCTCAACCGCCCACCGTTGCGCTTCGGCGCGGTCTGGATCAACGGGAGGCTCGGAGGCGGCGAAAAGAAAGGCGAAGGGAGCGGATGCCGGAATCATCCTGTGTGGAAGCCCTGACCGGTGGTCGGCGGCCACGATTGCGCACCGGCTTGACGTGGCCCGCGGCGGCCCGGAACGCCGTCGGGATCTTCCCCGGTTTCCAGGAGGCGCAGGAGCTCCACATCCAGTCCGTCGCGCCGCATCCTCAGGTCCATATAAATCAGGGCCGCTACCGAGGTTTGGAAAGCGAAGCCAACGGCGCTTACCAGGATCCCGACCACCAGCGAAACGACTGCCAGGACAATGGCCGTGGTGGTCACTTGCGGGGCCCCGGCATGGGGTGCGAACACAGCGGTTACTCCGCCGGACGCCAAGCTCAGGGGAATCTGGATGACCGACCCGATGATACCCACCATGAAGGCCACGAGCAGCGTGATTCCGAAGATCCGCCACCAGTTCCGGGTGGTCAGCGCCCACGAGCGTCGGAGACCGGCGAAGACGCCGAGTTCCTCTACGGTGATCGCCGCGGGGGCCACCATCAGCTTCGTGTAGATCCAGGCATATACGACGATCGCGCCCAGTCCCATTGGGAGAAGCAACAGCCCCCCGACCGGTCCCAATCCAGTCAGGATGAGGACGGCCAACAAGAACAGGACGAGGAAGAACAGCAACGCTCCGGCGAGGATGAGGGCGGCGAAGCCTACCAGGGGCCAGAGACGCGAGCGGGCGAGGGACCACATTTGCTTGAACCCGGTGGGCCGGTTCAACGCCGACCTGGCGACGGGAATCGCCATGACTCCTTGAAGGATGGCCGCCAGCACCATGGAGAGCAACGAGATTCCCATGATCCCGGCAGCCGCGCCAAGGACCGGGCTGAAGTATTGCGTCGCCTCGTCCTGGCTCGTGAAGCCCCCTACGGGAGGTCGGGCGATCCCTAGCGTGGCAAACTCGACCACCCCGCTCAATGCGCCGGTGATCGCCTGGACAATAAGGGCCGATCCAAACATGGTCTTCGCGTTCCGGCGGATGGTCTGGAACGCGCCGTCCATGATCTCACCGAAGAAGAGCGGGCGGAGGGGCACGATTCCGGGTTTCGGGGGAGCCACGTAGCGTGGCTGGCCATAGGGAGGTGGACTGCCGGCCGGCCAACGCGGATCGGCCGGCGCGCCCCACGCTTGCCCCGGATACTGCGGCGCGCCCCACTGTGGTTGCGCGCCCCACTGTGCTTGCGCGCCCCACTGTGGCTGCGCGCCGGGCGGGGGTGCGCCCCACGGCGGTCGGGGTCCCTGCTCAGGCCGGTATGCCGGGTCTGGCTGTGACACGTTTTCCTCCCCAAAAGATGCGTCCGCAGCAGTGCACCGACCCCGGAAGGGGCCGTTCGCACCAGCCTATAGTTCCGCCGTCGTGCCTCATAGCCCATTCGCTTGCGGGCTGCAGCGCGCCATGCCGTGATCGGGCTCAACGGGACAAAGGCTTGGTGATAAGGGAATATATAACTATGAAGGCACGCATCCTGGTAGTAGACGACGACGAAGCGCTGGCCGAAATGATCGGCATCGTGCTGCGGAACGACGGCTTCGACCCGGTTTTTTGCGCGGACGGTGGGCAAGCGCTGGAGGTCTTCCGTTCCTCAAAGCCAGATCTGGTACTGCTTGACCTGATGCTGCCCGGATCGGATGGCATCGAAGTGTGCCGCCAGATCCGCGGGGAGTCGGACGTCCCCATCGTCATGCTCACCGCCAAATCGGACACCTCCGACGTCGTCCGCGGCCTTGAATCCGGTGCTGACGACTACGTGCCCAAGCCTTTCAAGCCTGCCGAGCTCGTGGCCCGGGTCCGTGCCCGGCTGCGCCCGGGAGACCAGAAGGCGCCCGAGACACTGCGGATTGCCGACGTCACCATTGACGTGGCGGGCCACTTGGTGACCCGCGGCGGAGAGCGGATCTCGCTGACGCCGCTGGAATTCGATCTCTTGGTCGCCTTGGCGCGCAAGCCCTGGCAGGTCTTCACCCGTGAACTGCTCCTTGAGCAGGTATGGGGCTATCGCCACGCCGCCGACACCCGGCTGGTCAACGTCCATGTCCAGCGCCTCCGGTCCAAGATCGAACGTGACCCGGAAGCTCCCGAAGTTGTATTGACGGTTCGTGGTGTCGGATATAAAGCAGGCGCCTGAGTCTTCCACCGGCGAGCCCGGCACTGACCAAGAGGCCGCGGCGGCCAAGGTCAAACATCCTGTTCCAGGACATCCTGTGCCGGAACACACGGACGCGCGGGCACTGAATCTCCCCTGGATCCTCGAGCGCACCCGCATATGGACGCGCCGCGCCCTCATCCTGGCACTGCGTGTCTCCCGCCTCGTGGTGACCGGACTTCGCCACATCCGGCCGGGAATCCGGTACTTGTGGCGCGCCCTGCTGCGCCGTTGGCGCCGCTCCCTCGAATTCAGGACCGTCGCGGTGACGATTGTGCTGTCGATGGTGTCTTTTGCGGTAGTCGGCGCGTACCTCTCAAACCAAATCGCGAACAACCTGTTCCAGGAACGTTTGAAGCAAGCCGAATCCGAGAGCCGCTACTACGTCAAGCAAGTCCAGGACACCTTCGACGGTTCACAAGCCAACGACCAGTCAAGCGTCATCACCCTCGTGTACGACACGCTCAAGGCAGTGGAGGGCAATGGCTCGGTCATCCAGCGGCGTTATGTCTTCGAAGCGATGCCCGAACAAACCAAGCCGCGCAACCGCTGGGTGGAATCGCGGGCCTCGGACCAATTGACGGTGCGCGTCATTCCTCCGGCACTTCGCAAGGCTGTGCAGGAATCGGGCAAGGACCAATACTGGGCATCCACTGAGTTCCCGGTCGGCAACCAGGACCATCCCGGCATCGCCGTCGGCAACAAGGTCACATTCAACGGCACGGTCTACGAGCTCTATCTCCTGTATGACCTGGATACCGCCCAACAAACCTTGGACGAAATCCAGAACGTGCTGTGGGCCGGCGGGGCCGCGCTCATCCTGATGATCGGCGGCATTGCCTGGTATGTGACCAGGAACGTCGTCAGTCCCGTGAGCCACGCCGCCGTCGTGTCCGAGAAGCTGGCCGCAGGCCAGTTGCAGGAGCGGATGGTGGTCAAGGGCGAAGACGAAGTAGCCAGGCTGGGCGCCTCCTTCAACCACATGGCCGCGAGCCTGCAGGAACAGATTACGCAGCTGGCCACCCTGTCCCAGATGCAGCAGCGCTTCGTCTCCGATGTGTCCCATGAACTGCGGACACCGCTCACCACCGTCCGGATGGCGGCGGAAGTGTTGTTCGATGCCAGGGACGACTTCGACCCCATCAACAAGCGCTCCGCGGAACTGCTCTACAACCAGGTGGAGCGTTTCCAGTCGCTGCTCTCGGACCTTCTGGAGATTTCGCGCTTCGACGCCGGGGCCGCGGTACTGGACGCCGAACCGACCGACATCTTCCAGGTCGTCGCCCACGTCATCGACGGCGCCTCGCCCGTCGCCGCAGAGTACGGCTCCGATGTGCGCCTTACCTCGCGGCACAAGCGCATCATCGTGGAGATGGACGCGCGGAGGATCGACCGCATCCTGCGGAACCTGCTGCTCAACGCCGTCGAACACGGCGAGGGGAAGCCTGTCCACGTTTCCGTTGCCGCCAACCACGATGCGGTCGCGATCTCGGTGCGTGACTTCGGCATAGGGATGACCGCGGCAGAAACCGCGCGGGTCTTTGATCGTTTCTGGCGCGCCGATCCCGCGCGTGCCCGGACCACGGGCGGCAGCGGATTGGGGCTTTCCATCGCCGCGGAGGACACCAAGCTCCACAACGGTTGGTTGCAGGCTTGGGGGCGCAAGGGATCCGGTTCCAACTTCCGGCTGACGCTGCCCCTCAAGAAGGGGGGCACCATCGTGAAATCGCCTTTGCAGCTTGAACCCGCGGACATCCATTTGCCCGGCGCGGCGCCGGAGCGCCACATGCTCGTCTTGGAAGCGGGCGATCCGCCCCCGGAGCGCGGTTCCGCCGTGGAGACTGGCCCGGCGGACGATCCGTCACTGCCGCCCGCACTGCCTGCGGCGCCCGACAACGACGTCGACGATCACCAAGGGGGGACGGCACCATGACTTTCCGACGCACCCGAGGGTCCGGGCGTCCGTACCTATTAAGGGCCGTGATTGCCGTTCTGGCCGTCCTCATGGTGGTTCTCAGTTCCTGCGCGCAGATTCCGCGGTCCGGGCCGGTGGGAAAGAGCAAGGACGAAAGCGCGGGCAACCCGAACGCTCCCGTCTTCTTCCCGCCGCCACCGCACCCCGGAGCCACCCCGGAGTCCATCATTGAAGACTTCTATGGTGCAGGCAGCGGTTACGAGGGCGACTACGCGGTGGCCCGGCAATACCTCACGCAGGCGCTGTCCGTCAGCTGGAAGTCCGACAAGCGCACGCTCGTTTTCCGCAAGGCGACCGTCGTCAAGACCGGCGTGGAGAATGAGTTCAAGTACCAGCTGGACCTCGCGTACTCGGTTGACGCCGACGGCGTTGCGACCCAGTTCCCGGAAGGAACCACCGAGACAATTCCGGTGACGCTGGAACAGGTCGACGGCGAGTGGCGGATCTCCGCGGTCCCGGACGGCACCGCGATCCCCGAAGAGACGTTCAAGGTCATCTACGCGGCCCAACCCATCTATTTCTACGACCCGACGTTTACGTATGCGGTTCCGGACGTCCGGTGGTTCATCAAGAAGAACACTGTGAAGGCCATGACCAGCGCCTTGCTCGACGGCCCTGCGCCCTACCTCCAAGGTGCGGTCGTCAGTGCTTTTCCTTCCGGCATGAAGCTGGCGAGGGAGTCGGTGCCTGTGGTGTCGGGAGCAGCGCAAGTGGACCTTTCCGCGAAGGAACTCGTGGATGCCTCAGCCGAGGACCGGCAGCGCATGCAAAACCAACTGACCCTGACGTTCCGCAGCCAGCCTGACGTGGTGAACGTCCAGCTGCGGGCAGACCAGGACCTTGTCCGGGTGGAGGACAACGGCTCGGTCCTTCCGCCGGTGCTGGAGAAGAACGCTCCTGCGCGCCAAATCGCCATCAGTAACAACGAACTGGTGCGCTACGAGAACAACAGGGTGTCCGCCCTTCCGGACATGCAGCCGGTGGCCGGACTGAACCCGAGCGCTCCCGCCGAGTCTCCGACATCACAGGCGGTGGCCTTCCTCAACGGTGCCGGCACGGTTCTGTATTCGATGATTCCGGGCCAGCCCGCCCGGCAATTGACAACCAGGACCACCCTGAGCCATCCCTCGTTCAGCCCGCAGGACTGGGTCTGGACGGCAGGTCCGGGGGGCAACGGTGCCACCGAGGTGGTGGCGTTCAAACCGTCCAATGTTCCTCAAGGCCAGCCCGTCCCCACTGTGACGATGACGCCGCCATGGCTGGCAGGGCGCGTGGTGAGGGACTTCCGGGTTTCCCGCGAAGGGACCCGCGCACTGGTCATCTCCGAGATGAACGGCAAGTCATCGGTGCAGGTGACCGGTATTCTCCGCAATCCCGACGGCACGCCCAAGGATCTGACGCCACCCACAACCTTGTTCTCGTCCACACCTGTTGATCAAGGGGTCTGGGTCAATTCCACGACGGTCGCGGTGATGAAAGCCTCGTCAACCGATAACGTGGTTCCCGAACTGTTGTCCTTGACGTCGGGCCAGCCGCAGCTGTTGCCTGCATGGCCGAACCTGACAACCATCAGTGCGGGCAACGGACCCGAGCAGATTTTCGGACAGTCGGGGGCCGGTGTGTTCCAACGGGTGGGCAACGGCTGGGAACTGCAACTCAAGGGTCCGATAGACCCTTCGTTCCCCGGCTAGGCGCCTTCTGCGAAACTCGGGTTTCCACATAGCCCGCTTGGGGAGTGTTTGCCGACGGCGATGAGCCGGATGCTGGGGGCATGGGAACTGAAAGCCGTTGCCGGGAGCGCGACCCGGACCTTGCCGTCGTCCCGGGTGGCGGCGCGCGCCATCGGGGAGTCCATCATTCCCGATTGGCGAGGTTTGCGCTGGGCGCAGGGGACTCCTTCCTTGAGCTGCTGGCGGTTCTTGCCCCGGTGGAATGTGTGTGCTGCGGTTCCGAGGATTCGGCGCTCTGCGGCACCTGTGCACGGCACCTCCGCCTTCTGTGCTCCCGACCATTCCGCGCTGAAGGGCAAGCTCCGGCCTTGCTCACGGTGGATGGAACCGTGCTCCTGCCCGTTGTCGCGGGCGGACACTATCGGGACGAATTGGCCCAGGCCCTTCTCTCCTTCAAGCATCTGGGCCAGGGACGGCTTGCCTCGGTGCTCGCGCCTGCACTGGGCACGGCCATCCGGTCTGCCGTTGGCGACGGGGAGGGCATCTGCCTTGTCCCTGTCCCCAGCAGCAATGCGGCCTTCCGGCGTCGCGGATTCAGCCCGGTCCATCTCCTGCTCGGCCGCCTGCGGCGCCTGGACGCCTTGCCGGGCATGCACCTGGCGGATGCGTTGAAGACGGCGCCCGGACCGGGAAACGGGCAAAAGGGTTTGGGCCGCGGCGAGCGTGCGCGCCGTGTCCGCGGCTCCATGACCGTTCGGCTTCTCCGAAAAGGTTCCCTGGAGGGCCGGGCTTGCGTCATCGTCGACGACGTCCTCACCACGGGTGCCACCCTCGCCGAAGCCGCCCGGGCAGTGTCGGCGGCTGGAGGTGTGGTGTGTGGCGCTGTGGTCCTTGCAGCCACCCGGCCACCGGCCGGATGGGACCTTCCTACGGGCGGACCAGCTGCCCTGCCCGAATCGACTCAAACAAAAAATAAGTGACGAAAGGATGAATTACCCGTGGCGATGAACTAACGTCGGTTATGGGTACCAAGAACAGATGTACCTGTCGATAGCGGCTCGGAAAGGGGCTCGACTGTCCGTCAGATCAGCCCCGAGAAGCGCCCTTATCGTGTCACCTGAGTTGTTTGGAGGGCACCATGGAGTTCATGATCAGCGGCCGTAATCTGACCGTTTCGGATCGCTTCCGCGAGTATGCCGGCGAGAAGATTTCAAAGATTGAATCGCTTGGGGACAAGGTCCAGAGGGTTGACGCGAAGGTTTCTAAGGAAACCAACCCGCGCCAGACACCGGGCCAGCTCACGGTGGAAGTAACAGTTCTGGGCCGGGGCCCTGTGATCCGGGCCGAAGCGAGCGCCGCTGACAAATTTGCCGCCTTTGATCTCGCCTACAGCAAGCTGCTGGAAAGACTCCGCAGGGCCAAGGACCGCAAGAAGGTCCACCACGGCCGCCACACCCCCAAAGCCGTTCGTGAGGCTACTGCGACGCTTGAGCCTGCCAGCGCGAGCGAACCCATCTATGTAGAGGCCAGCAACCACCAGGAGCCAACGACGCCACCGGTGGAGAGCTCGCCCTACGACGTCGACAACGACATTCCGGCCGGTGATTCCCCGGTCCTGATTCGTCGCAAGGTTTTCCCCGCCGCTTCGCTCACCCTTGATGACGCGGTGGACAACATGGAATTGGTGGGCCATAATTTCTACCTGTTCGTGGACAAGGAAACCAACACGCCGTCGGTTGTCTACCGTCGCCGTGGCTGGACATATGGAGTAATCACTCTGGACTCCACATGCGAACCAGGAGACGAACCCGTGGAGGAACAGATCCACGCTTACCGTTCGAAGGACCAGGCCGCCACGGCCTAGGCCGCCTTCGTATTCCCATGAAAGGACTGGCATGGCCGCTTCGCTGAGCCTGTTGCAGGCACGGCGGATTGCATTGGCGGCCCAAGGACTGGACAAGGAACGGCCCACCGGCCCCGTGACTTCACGGGCGGTGGGCCGCACCTTTGCCCGCCTCCAGGTGGTGCAGATCGACTCCGTCAATGTCCTCTCCCGCAGTCACTACCTTCCGTTCTTCTCGCGGCTTGGCAATTACGACCGAAGCATCCTTCACGCCATGGCCGGGCGAAGTCCCCGGCGCATGATGGAGTATTGGGCACACGAGGCCAGCTTCATCCGCCCGGAACACTTTCAGGATCTGCTTCTTTGGCAAAACCGTGCCTGGGTGGGCGCGGCCCACCTGGAACGCGGAATCCGGGAGGACATGGCCAGCCGGATCCTGGGCGCGCTCGCCTCAGGGCGCCCCATGACTGCCGCGCAATTGACCGCGCACCTGGGGCACCAGGAAGATCGGCAGCACGATAACTGGGGTTGGAACTGGAACCTCGTCAAAAGGGTTTTGGAGCACCTGTTTGAAGAAGGACTCGTGACGGCTGCGTCCAGGACGGAGCAGTTCGAGCGCCGGTACACGCTGACGTCGAGGGTTCTTCCTCCGGGGCTGCCTGGAGTCGCTGCCCGCGCGGGATCGCTCCCGGACGGGGACTCCGATCTGTCGGTAGCGGCCATGGACCGGCTGATCGACGCCGCAGCCCAGGCCCACGGCATCGGAACAATCCGTTGCTTCGCCGATTATTTCAGGACTCCGGTGAAGGCCGCTGCGGCATCGATCGACAGGCTTGTTGCCACCGGGCGCCTGGAGCCGGTCACCGTGCGTGGCTGGGACCGGGCCTTGTACCGGCATGTGGACGCCAGGCTGCCGCGGGCGGCCACGGGCCGCGCACTGCTCAGCCCGTTCGATTCACTCGTCTTTGAGCGCAGAAGGCTCGAGGAACTGTTCGGCTTCCATTACCGGATCGAGATCTACACGCCTGCGGAGAAGCGCAAGTTCGGTTACTACGTGCTGCCCTTCCTCCTCCGCGACGCCGTGGTCGCACGCGTGGATCTCAAGGCGGACCGCGCGGCGAAGCAGCTTCTGGTGCGTGCCGCCCATGCGGAGCCGGACGCTCCGGCGGACACCGCCGTCGAGCTTTCCGCTGAGCTGCGCCTGATGGCCGAGTGGCTGGGCCTCGACGACGTCGTCGTGTCCCCGATGGGCGATCTCTCGCCGGCGCTCGCCTCGGAACTGGCCCGCGGCTGAGATCCGGAGGGGCCGGCAGCGGCCTTGCGGGCGTTTGCGCTCCGCTCTCAGGGAAACGGGGCCGCGTGGCGCTGGTCTCTCCCGTAGACTGAAACCGCCAGAATTCGGCAGCTTGAGACTGGGAGCAACTTTACGTGGCATCACTTATCGAAAAACTTCTCCGCACGGGTGACAAAAAAACCCTGAGGCAACTGCGGACCTATGCCGATTCCATCAACGCCCTCGAAGACTCTTTCAAGACCTTCTCAGACGCCGAATTGCGCGAGGAGACGGACAGGCTGCGCGCCCGTCACGAGGACGGCGAGCAGCTGGACGATCTCCTGCCGGAGGCTTTCGCGGCCGTGCGTGAGGCTTCCTCCCGCACCCTGGGCATGCGCCACTTCGATGTCCAGCTCATGGGCGGCGCCGCTCTTCACCTCGGCAATATCGCCGAAATGAAGACCGGTGAAGGAAAGACCCTCGTGGCCACGGCTCCGGCTTTCCTCAATGCGCTGACCGGCAAAGGCGTGCACGTCGTCACAGTCAACGACTACCTCGCCGAATACCAGTCCGAACTCATGGGCCGCGTCTACCGGTTCCTTGGCCTCAGCAGCGGTTGCATCCTGTCCAACCAGGATCCCGAAGTGCGCCGTCAGATGTACGCGGCGGACATCACCTATGGCACGAACAACGAATTCGGCTTCGACTACTTGCGCGACAACATGGCGTGGGACAAATCGGAGCTTGTGCAGCGCGGCCACCACTTCGCGATTGTCGACGAAGTAGACTCCATCCTCATCGACGAGGCCCGTACGCCGCTCATTATTTCCGGTCCGGCCCAGGGTGACACCAACCGCTGGTACAGCGAATTCGCCAAGGTCGTGCAGCGTCTCCAGGCTGAAACCGACTATGAGGTCGACGAAAAGAAGCGCACTGTCGGCGTTCTCGAAGCCGGCATCGAGAAGGTCGAGGACTACCTCGGCATCCAGAACCTCTACGAATCCGCCAACACTCCGCTCATTGGGTTCTTGAACAATGCCATCAAGGCCAAAGAGCTCTTCAAGCGGGACAAGGACTACGTCATCCTGGACGGCGAAGTCCTCATTGTCGACGAACACACCGGGCGCATCCTTGCCGGACGGCGTTACAACGAAGGCATGCACCAGGCGATCGAAGCCAAGGAAAACGTCGAGATCAAGGCCGAGAACCAGACTCTCGCCACGGTGACCCTGCAGAACTACTTCCGCATGTACTCCAAGCTCTCGGGCATGACCGGCACAGCCGAAACCGAAGCCGCGGAGTTCATGAGCACGTACAAGCTTGGCGTGGTGCCTATTCCCACCAACCGGGACATGCAGCGCATCGACCAGTCGGACCTCGTGTACAAGAACGAAATCGTGAAGTTCGAAGCTGTGGTGAAGGACATCGCGGAACGGCACGAAAAGGGCCAACCCGTGCTCGTCGGCACCACGAGCGTGGAGAAAAGCGAATACCTTGCCAAGCTGTTGGCCAAGGACGGCATCCGGCACGAGGTCCTGAACGCGAAGAACCACGCGCGGGAAGCCGCGATTGTCGCGCAAGCGGGACGCAAGGGCGCCGTCACGGTAGCCACCAATATGGCCGGCCGTGGTACGGACATCATGCTGGGCGGCAACGCCGAGTTCACGGCCATCGCCGAACTGGCAAAGCGCGGCCTGGACCCTGAAGAAAACTCCGAGGAGTACGAGGCCGCGTGGCCGGAAGCACTCGAAGCGGCCAAGCAGGCCGTCAAGGACGAGCATGAGGAAGTGCTTGAACTTGGCGGGCTGTATGTCCTAGGCACGGAACGCCACGAATCCCGTCGAATCGACAACCAGCTCCGTGGCCGCTCCGGGCGTCAGGGTGACCCGGGGGAGTCCCGCTTCTACCTCTCGCTGACCGATGACCTGATGAGGCTCTTCAACTCCGGTGCGGCCGAGCGCCTGATGAACAGCTCGGTGCCGGACGACGTTGCCCTCGAATCCAAGCTCGTGTCCCGTGCAATTGCGTCGGCCCAGGGCCAGGTTGAAGGGCGCAACGCCGAGCAGCGAAAGAACGTCCTCAAGTACGACGACGTCCTGAACCGCCAGCGCGAAGCCATTTACGGCGACCGCAGGCGGATCCTGGAGGGCGACGACCTGCACGAGAAGGTCCAGTTCTTCCTGGAGGACACCATCAACGCCCTGATCGATGCCGCCACGGCAGAGGGAACCGGCGATGATTGGGACTTCCACCAACTCTGGACCAATCTCAAGACGCTGTACCCGGTAACCGTTACCGCCCAGGAGATTATTGACGAAGCCGGCGGCAAGGCCCGCGTCTCCGTTGAATTCCTCAAAAACGAGATTCTTTCGGACGCGCAGCTCGTTTACAAGGAGCGGGAAGAAGCCATCGGCGCCGAGAACATGCGCGAGCTCGAGCGCAGGGTTGTCCTCTCGGTCCTTGGACGCAAGTGGCAGGAACACCTCTATGAGATGGACTACCTCAAAGAGGGCATCGGCCTGCGCGCCATGGCCCAAAGGGATCCGCTGGTCGAGTACCAGCGTGAGGGATTCACGATGTTCCAGAGCATGATGGAGGCCATCCGCGAGGAGAGCGTCGGTTTCCTCTTCAACCTGGAAGTGGAAGTAACGCCCGCCGAAGACGTGGTGGTGGTGGACGGCAGCCCCGAAGGCGGTCACGTCGAACATCACGATCCGCAGATCCGCGCGGCCGGCCTCGAAGCCCCGGAGAAGCCTCTCCAGCTGCAGTACACAGCACCTGGAGAGGACGGCGCGAGCCAGACCCGCGTTGAGGGGCGGACCTCGGGACGCTCAGGCAACCCGGCCAAAGCCGCCGCCGATGACAAGCAGCGTGGATCCAACAAGAGGAAGCGCCGCTAACACTGCAGCGAAAACGGAGAGGGACCAGAACACCAGTTCTGGTCCCTCTCCGTTTGCTGCTTTGAACCCCGCTGTCAGCCGATTTCGAGGGCGGTGACCTTCCACGCGCCGTTGTTCCCTTCAAGCCTCATGGCTACGGCGCGGGAGCGGAGCTCTTCGGAGACGACCACGCTGGCCTCATACACTCCGTCCGTCACCGCGCAGAGGTGCACGGAGCGGACCATCGGACTTCGGTGAAGCCTGGATTGCCCGCCCTGGGCACTCGCGGCATGGGCCCTGGTCAGTGCGGCCCTATGCTGCAGTGCGGCGAGGCAGCCCGGATCCAGGGTCCGTGAGAGCTGTTGCACCGGCCGGGTACCGGCAAGGACTTCGACCGCAGCTTGGGCGATGGTACGGGCCAGTGCACGGATTTCCCCGTCGAGGCCAAGGAGCCGAGCTGGTTTACCGGTAGACGATGGCCCCTTATCGGAAGGCCCGCCCACCCCGGCCTTGGCGCGAGGCGAAACCACTGTTGAACGGGAGGCGATGGGTGGCGAAGCTGCCAGTCGGTCTGCATGGGGTGCGGTGTAGATGGCTGGTGATGCAGTCATGGGCTTCCTCGGTTGCGAATCGCTGGTCGGCGGCGGATGGCGGTGGATCGGCTGGTGGCTACCCAGGTGGTGGTTGCAGGATCTGGCCCGGGATAAGGAGACCAGGGTCGTCTCCGATGACGTTCCGGTTTGTGGCGTACCATTTCGGCCAGTGGAGGGCAATGTCGACGTCGCTGGCCATGGGGCCGAGCTGCCGGGCGGCAATGGACCACAATGAATCTCCCCGCTTCACCACCACTTCGCCTCGCTCCGGTGAGGCATGCTGTTCGGCTGCCCGCTGTGGCCTGGTTCCCAGAAGCCCCGGGTCGGCGACGGGTGGCCGGGGCTGCCAATGCGGGTCGATCTCGGATGATCCGGACTCACTCAAGGGAACGGCTGAGGGATGGCGAGAGAGGCCGCGGCCGGGCGTCCATTGGGCAGAGATGCTGCTGGACGTCGCGGAGTCGTGGGTCGGGCTCCAGGCCGGTTCGAGCTGTTCCGTTGGCGACGCGCTCGCCAACGGAATCCCCGAGAGATTCAGGCCCAGAATCGCAACAGCCAGTCTGCGCATGAAAGCCGGGCTGAGTTTGGCGGCGGCGCCCGCGCAACGATCCTTGCCTGATTGCCGGAGGAGCGCGGCGGCCACTGCCAGAAGGAACGTCGCGATCCACCAGGCCCCGATTCCCAGTCCAGCGGCAATTGCGATAAATCCCAGGAGATCGTCGAACATGGGTGCCTGGAGTCGTTCCGCCGCGGAGTGCCACCGGTCTATCAAGATCAAGCCGGCGACAGCGAGCAAAAGAGAGAGCGCCAGGATGGTCACTGCCATTGCAACGTCGTTCCGAAGGAGTCTTTTGCTCTGTTCCATGGGTTCCCCTTACCCAGTTGATGTTATTTGATGCACTTTGATAGCGATTGATTTATTTTGACCACAATAAGTGAATTTTGTCTAGGATTTGCTTGACTGTGAAGAAGGATTGACCACGGGGGAGTGCCCGCTTACGCTGACGCAATGCGTTGGGATGCTCTGTTTGAAGACATGGAGGCGCAACTGGCCTCCGAGCGATTACTGGGACTTGAATCCGAAATTTCAGAGCGGGCGCGGGTGGAGATCGCCGGCATCGAGGTGTTCGACAGGCTGCGTGGAGCCATCGGCCGGAAGATTGAGGTGAAGCTCCGGTCCGGGACACAGGTGTCCGGGACGCTTAGCCATGTCGGCAGGGAAACCTTGGTCCTGGACGAAGGTCGCCACCAGTGGTTGGTGCCTGTAACGGCCGCCCTGACATATCAGGGCCTGGGCCGGCACGTCCTGCCGGGACAGTCGAAGGTGTCGCAGCGGCTAGGCCTGGCCAGCGCGCTCCGAATGCTGGCCCGCGACAGGGCGGAACTGGCTGTTCATTTGCTTGAGCCGGTGCGGGAGGAGCGGACAATGCGCGGCGTCATCGATCGCGTGGGCAAGGACCACTTTGACCTCGCCATGATGTTGCCGGGCGAAGTCCGCCGGGCCGGCAATGTTGTGTCGGTGGCGACGGTTCCGTTCCAGTCACTCGCCGCGCTGCGTTCATTGCGGGGCCGGGACACCTAGTGGGGGCAGGCTTCCCGCCGCGACCTGGGCAGTGATCAGGACGACTTTGACTTGGCCTCTTGGATGATCCTGCTGGCCTCGGCATAGCGTTCCTCGATGTACTGCTCCAGCATCTTCTCTTCGACGCGCCACTGGCCCCTGCCACCGACTTGGATGGCCTTGAGTTCTCCGCTTCGCACCAAGGCGTATGCCTGCGGGGAGTTGATCTGAAGCTGTTCGGCGACATCAGCCAGAGTGAGGAATCGGGGCATGCATCCATTTTGCCACTGTTCCACCCACTTGCCGGGGTTATCCACAGTTGACGTAATTTGAGCCATGTGGCTTTCGGATGCGAGCAAAATGCGGTCAGAATATAGGCCAGTGGAGGTCGACGCCGACAAACTACGCAAATGGGGGAGCAAGATGGGTGTAACTATGGCGGCCGCTGGAGCTCGGCTCAGGAAACCGTCATGGAGGGATCCGAGGCTTTTGGTGGGGATTCTCCTGGTCTTGGCATCGCTGGCTGGAGTCATCGCACTCGTTGGAACCGCGGACCGCACCATACAGGTGTATGCGGCGCGAGGGCCGATTGCAGTGGGCCAGAGAGTCAGCAAGGACGATCTTGCGATCGTCAACGTCCGGCTCGACGACATTGAGTCCAGCTACGTTACCCTGGCGGACGGCCTGCCCGAGGGAAGAGTCGCTGTCCAAAGAATTGCCAAGAACCAACTCGTCCCGAAGGAAAGCCTGGGGGCCGCAGACTCCCTTGACCGCAAGCCGGTGGCGATCACGATCCAGGAATCACTGCCTCCCCAGGCGGTGGCCGGATCCCGCGTTGACGTCTGGGTAGCCCTGCCTGATGCGCGCAACGGCTTCGGCACGCCGCAATTGCTGTTGCCCGGCGCGGAGATCGCCCAGGTCACGGAAGGTGCATCCACCCTTGGAGCGTCCAAGGAGAAAGTGGTTCTGGTCCTCGTGAACGATGAGCACATGCCGAAACTTCTTGGAGCGCAGGCAAACAAAGCGAAGATTGCCGTCGTATGGAACCCGGGCGGTGCCGGCAAATGAGCATCCCCGTTGTCACAGTCGGGCAGTCCCGGGAAGACTTGGTCGGGGGACTCGAGCGGCTCCACGGGCCGGTGACTGTGGTGCGCCGGTGCGGTGAACTCGCGGAACTTCTGGGTGCTTGCCAAAGCGGCCTCGCGCGCGCAGCGGTCATAGCCGAAGGTGCGGGAGAGCTGACGGCATCGCTGGTCGACCGGCTCGCGGCTGTCGGAGTCTCCATCGTTGCACTCAGCGACGACCCGGGGGAAGCGGGCCGCCTGCGCAGCATCGGCGTCGTGACGGCGTCGTTGGAGGTGGACTCGGCAACGTTGGCTTCCAAGATCTCCGACGCCGTAGGCCAACTGCCCGGACAAGGTAGGCGACGCGCGGAACCACGGGACTCCGGATATGCGGACACCGCCGCGGAACTCCGTCCCGCTGATGCTCCGGAAGAACCGGAACACCTGCCGGCTGGTGCTGGGCGGATCGTCGCGGTCTGGGGGCCAACCGGGGCGCCCGGCAGGACTCTCGTGGCAGTCAATATCGCTGCGGAGCTGGCGGCTGAAGGCAAGTCGGTGGTCCTTCTCGATGCTGACAGCTACGGGGCAAGTGTCGCGGCGTCGCTGGGCTTGCTCGACGAATCTGCAGGACTGGCGCAGGCTTGCCGGCTGGCGGATCAAGGATTGTTGGATGCCGAATCGCTCAAGCGGATCGCCGCGCCTGTCTTCGCCAAAGGAACCAGCCTCCGGGTCCTCACGGGCATTACGCGCTCTGATCGGTGGACCGAACTCCGGGCCGCCGCGCTCTCCTCGGTGCTTGAACTCGCCAAGGAGATCGCGGAAATTGTGGTGGTCGATGCGGGTTTCTGCCTTGAAGCCGACGAGGAACTCAGCTTCGACACGATGGCCCCGCGGCGCAACGCAGCCACCCTGCGAAGCATAGAACTGGCGGACACCGTTTTCGCCGTGGGCGCGGCCGACGCCATCGGGGTTCCGCGACTCGTGCGTGGCCTCGCGGAACTTGAACGGGCAGTCCCTCACGCGGCTCCCCGGGTGGTCTTGAACAAGGTGCGGGCAGCATCCGCGGGCCGATCGCCCGAACGGGAGCTCCGCGAAGCATGGGAGCGATACGGCCCGGGCCACAGCATCGAGGTATTCCTTCCGTCCGATCCTGGAGCGTGCGACTCCGCCCTGCTATCCGGCGCCGTGCTCTTTGAAGCTGCACCCGAGTCTGCCTTGCGGCTCGCAATTGCAAAAATGGTCTGTGCACCTGTCCAGCAAAATCGTAAATCCTCTGTCATTTATTCCAGAGCAAGGCGAAGTCTAAAGCGTTAGGCTCGCCATGTGGGCTGCAAGGACGCAGCAATCGAGATGTGATGGAGGCGTTTGTCGATGTCGTCAGGATCCAGCGTGGAGGATCGTTCTAAACCTGCAGTAGTCCGGGAAGGGTTCTTCGGAGACTACTACGAGCATCTCGCAGAGGAGGACGCCCGCGGATACGCTGCCGAGCAATTGACCTCCAGGGCGGCTGCCCACCGGGAAGCGGGACAGAGCCGCAAGCCGGGCACCGCCAACGTCAAGATTGCCAACGAGGGTGATCGCAGCATTCTGTACATCGTCACTGATGACATGCCGTTCCTGGTGGACTCGGTGAACGCCGAACTCGTCCGCCAGAACTGCGCTATCCGGCTGGTCATGCACCCGCTCTTCGTGGTTTCGCGTGATCACGTCACCGGCGACCTGTCCGACATCGCGCGGGTGCCGTCGAACATCGGCATCTCAAGCGGTGACACCGCGGCGATGCCGAATATCGCCCATCTGATCTCGCAAGGTGACAACGTCTCCCACATGGAGTCATGGATCGCGGTCGAGGTCGACAGAGTGGCCGACGACTTCCAGAAGGAGCTCGTGGACGGGATCCACCGCGTCCTGAAAGACGTCCGCGCCGCCGTCGAAGACTGGCCCAAAATGCGCACGAAGGCACTCGAGCTGGCATCATCCCTCGACAAGGTAGCCCACCCGGAAGACATCGCGGAGCTCAGGCAGGCGCAGGATCTTCTGCGGTGGTTGGACAACGGCAACTTCACCTTCCTTGGTTACAGGGAATACGACCTCATCACCGAGAACGGTGAAGACGTCCTTGAGTTGCGCGAAGAGAGCGGCTTGGGACTTTTGAGGGCGGGGGACCACCCCCACCAGATCCAGCACCTCACCGACGCCGGACGCAGGAAGGCTCGCGAGAAGCGTGCCTTGGTCATCACCAAAGCCAACTCGCGGTCCACCGTGCACCGCCCCGCGTACCTGGACTACATCGGCGTCAAGAGCTTCGACGTTGCAGGCAACGTCAACGGTGAGCGCCGCTTCATCGGCCTCTTCGCCACGAGCGCCTACACCGGTTCCGTCAGGAACATCCCCATCGTCCGGGAAAAGGTCGACGCCGTGCTCCGCTCGGCCGGGTTCCCGCAGGACTCGCATTCCGGCAAGGACCTCGTCGGTATTCTCGAGACCTACCCCCGCGACGAACTCTTCCAGATCGAGACCGAGGACCTGGCCGCAACGGCTTTGGGCATCCAGCGTCTGCAGGAGCGCCGCCGCACGAAGCTCTTCCTCCGCCCGGACATCTATGGACGGTTCATGTCGGCGCTCGTCTACCTGCCACGTGACCGCTACACCACCAACGTCCGGCAACGAATCGAGCAGGAACTCCGCGAGACTTTCGAGGCCGACAGCATCGACTACGAGGCCCGGATCACGGAGTCCGCACTCGCGAGGGTGTTCTTCCGTATCCGGCTGCCCCGCGAAGCTGAGCTCCGCGACGTCGACGCCGGTGAACTCGAAAAGCGGCTTGTCCGGGCTTCGCGGTCGTGGGCTGAGGGAATTGCAGAGGTGCTCCGCGAGAACACCAGTGGCTTGGATGCCGAGCGGCTTTCCGCCCTGTGGGGGGATGCGTTCCCGGCCGGCTACCGTGTCGACTACGAAGTCGAGGACGCCCTCAAGGACATTGAGCGCTTCGAGAAGTATGCCGCCACAACCGATCGCGACGCCGTCGCTGTCCAGGCGATCCCCGGAGTGCATGTCTACCTGCCCAACGGTGCCGGCGAACTCCTCGAAGAAGATGCCCGCGTCAAGCTCTACCTCCTGGAACCCAAGAGCCTGAGCCAGATCCTGCCCTACTTCCACAATCTTGGCCTTGAGGTTCTCGATGAGCGACCGTTCGAGATCGAGACTGCGGACCACCGCGACTTCTTCCTCTATGACCTTGGCCTGAAGTACCCCGCCGGTGTCGATCCCGTGGCAACCGGCCAGCTCCTGGCAGACTCCTTCAGCGCCGCGGTGACCGGTTCCGTGGAATCCGACAGTTTCGACCGGCTCGTCCTCCGGGAAGGTATCCACTGGCGTCAGGTTGTCATGCTCCGCGCCTATGCGAAGTACATGCGCCAGATGGGGAACACCAACTCCTTCGAGTTCATTGCAGATACCCTTCTTGCGAACCCGGAGGTTGCCCGCGGCCTGATCGAGCTCTTTGGGGCCCGCTTTGATCCTTCTTCGCCTGACACCGCGCGTCCTGCCCGCCAGGAGGGCGCCCGCGCGGCACTGGCCGAAGCAATTGACCAGGTGGCCACGCTCGACGCCGACCGGGTCCTGCGGACTTTCGTCAACCTCATCGAGTCGACGCTGCGCACGAACTACTTCCAAGGCAAGTCGTACGTCAGCTTCAAGCTCGATCCGACCACGATCGACGGCTTGCCGTTCCCGCGGCCAAAGTACGAGATCTGGGTGTACTCGCCTCGCGTTGAAGGCGTGCACTTGCGCTTCGGCAAGGTGGCCCGTGGCGGTTTGCGGTGGTCGGACCGCCGTGAAGACTTCCGGACCGAGATCCTCGGGCTGGTCAAGGCACAGACAGTCAAGAACGCTGTGATTGTGCCGACCGGTGCCAAGGGCGGATTCTTCGCGAAGCAACTTCCGGATCCGGCACTTGACCGCGCCGCATGGATGGCCGAGGGTATTGAAAGCTACAAGACTTTCATCCGCGGCCTGCTCGACCTCACCGACAACCTCGTGACTACAGCCGACGGCGAGAGAATTGTGCCGCCGGCGGACGTTGTCCGCCAGGATGACGACGATTCGTACCTGGTGGTTGCCGCTGACAAGGGCACTGCTACCTTCTCGGACACCGCGAACGGACTGGCTGCCGAGTATGGATTCTGGCTCGGTGACGCATTCGCTTCCGGTGGATCCGTCGGATACGACCACAAGGCCATGGGCATCACGGCCCGTGGCGCATGGGAGTCGGTCAAGCGCCACTTCAGTGAGCTGGACCTTGACACCCAGACCGAGGAATTCACCGTGGTCGGCGTCGGCGACATGTCCGGCGACGTCTTCGGCAACGGAATGCTGCTCTCCAAGCACATCCGCCTGCTGGCCGCCTTCGACCACCGCCACATCTTCCTGGACCCGACGCCGGATGCTGCTTCGTCCTTCGACGAACGGCACCGTCTCTTCGAGCTGCCCCGCTCCTCCTGGGACGACTACGACCGCTCGCTCATCAGCGCAGGTGGCGGGGTCTACCCCCGCCAGGCCAAGGTCATCCCGATCTCGCCGGAGGTCCGCAGGGCCCTCGGCCTGCCGGATGGAACGGTTCAGCTTAGTCCTCCGGAACTTCTGCGTGCGATACTCCTCGCCCCTGCCGATCTCCTGTACAACGGGGGGATCGGAACCTACATCAAGGCCAGCACCGAGTCCCACGCCGAGGTGGGGGACAAGGCAAACGACGTCATCCGCGTCAACGGGCGCGAGCTTCGCGTGAAGGTTGTCGGCGAAGGTGGCAATCTCGGAATGACGCAGCGCGGACGCATCGAGGCCGCACTGCAAGGCGTCATCCTCAACACCGACGCGATCGACAATTCGGCCGGCGTGGATTGTTCCGACCATGAGGTCAACATCAAGATCTTCGTGGACCGGATGGTTGCCGCGGGGAAGCTGGATGCATCCGAGCGCACATCGTTCCTCGCCGACATGACCGACGAGGTCGGGCGGCTTGTGCTCGAAGACAACATCGACCAGAACATCCTGTTGCTCAACGACCGCACTCGCGTTGCCGAATGGAGCCCGAGCTACGAGCGTCTGATGGACTGGCTCGAGAAGTCCGCGGATCTCAAACGGGATCTTGAAGCACTGCCGACCACCGACACGCTTCGTGAGCGGCTGGAGCAGGGCCAGGGGCTGACGTCCCCGGAACTGTCCGTCCTCGCCGCGTACGCCAAGATCGAATTGGGTTCGGCATTGCGCGACAGCGACCTGGCGGATGACCCGTGGTTCCGCAAGACGATTCGCTCGTACTTCCCGAAGCAGCTTCGCGAAAGGTTCGACGCCGAACTGGACACTCACCCCTTGCGTCGCGAGATCATCGCAACCGTGGTGGCCAACGACATGATCAACCTCGGCGGCATCACCTTCGCGTTCCGCACCATGGAGGAAACCTCGGCTACCGAGGTGGCCGTCGCGAAAGCGTTCGTGGCGCTCCGTGAGATCTACGAACTCGACTCGATGGTTCGCGAGCTCAATGCCCTGCCTGCCTCGTTCCCCACGGAACACTGGAGCACCGTCCACCTCGACATCCGGAGGCTTCTGGACCGGGCCGTTCGTTGGCTGCTCAGCCAGGGCAACGCCTCGAAGCCGATCTCGGAGATCGTCGCGGAATTCAAGCCGATGATGGATCCAATGCGGGCCAGGGTGCTCGACTACTTGCGCGGGAGCGACAAGGAGCGGGTTACCGGTTGGCTTGAAAGGGCACGCTCTTGGGGCCTCCCGGACACGCTGGCCCATCGCTGGGCCGAGCTGTTCGAGAGTTTCGTGCTCCTGGACATCGCCAAGATCACGCAAAGCCGCGAGGCCCGTGTCGAAGAGGTCAGCCACGTCTACTACACAGTGTTCGACCGCTTCCACGTGGACTCATTGCTGGAGCGAATTACGGCACTCCCGCGTGATGACCGCTGGCAGGCGCTTGCCCGCGCAGCCCTGCGCGACGACCTTTATTCGACTGTGGCGGACATGACGTTGTCGGTGCTCGAATCGACCGACGCCGGCCTCGACGCCGAGGGTCGGTTGGAGGCTTGGGAGGATCTCAACGCCGAGCAGTTGGGGCGTGCGAAGAGCATGTTCGACGAGGTCAACGCGTTGGAGGCCGACGACATGGCTTCTCTGTCGGTAGCATTGAGGCTCTTGAGGTCAATCGTTCGACGCTAGGGACAAGCCCGCGCGTTATATGGAGGTGCAGTGGCAATCTTTACAGACCCCATCAGGGAGCACGCTGATTTCGGGCCTGGAGATGCTGAATGGCTGCACCTCCTGGTCGGCGACTGGCAGATGGTCGCCGACCTGGCGTTCGCGGACTTGGCCCTGTGGTTTCCGCATCCGGAATTCGGCTACATCGCGCTTGCGCACGTCAGGCCGTCAACGAGCCACACGGTGTTTCATGCGGACTTTGTCGGGGAAGGGATCCGCTCGGATCTGCAACCGATAGTCGACAAGGCCTGGTCCAGCCGTTCCATCGAGCGCTCCAGTGAAACAAGCTGGAGCAGCGAGATGGCCCTGCGGGTTGAAGCGGTACCGATGGTCAGGAACGGACGGACCCTCGCCGTCGTCACCTCGCACATGGACCTATCCAGTTCGCGGATGCCTTCGCGCCTTGAGCTCACGTACAGGCAATGCGCGTACGATCTGCTTCGGATGGGCACGCTGGGACTGTGGCCTGACTTCGCTTCACCGACGGGTTCGCGCCGCGGCGCTCCCCGCGTCGGTGACGGCCTGATCAGGCTCGACGCCGACGGCATCGTCCAGTACGCGAGTCCGAACGGCGTCTCTGCATTCCGCCGCCTCGGCGAGGTGGAAACCTTGGAAGGGCGGTCCCTCGCGGAAGTCACCGCAGGACTTCTCAAGGACCGGCGGATGGTGGACGAGACCTTACCGCTGGTCGTGACCGGCCGGATGCCGTGGCGGAGCGAAATCGAGTCCCGTGGAGTCAGCTTGTCGCTGCGCGCGATTCCGTTGCGCGACGAGAAGCATCGCTTCGGTGCTTTGGTTTTGTGCCGCGACGTCTCCGAACTGCGACGCCGCGAGCTCGAGCTGGTGACCAAGGATGCAACCATTCGTGAAATCCACCACCGCGTCAAGAACAACCTGCAGACGGTTGCTGCTTTGCTGCGCATGCAGTCGCGACGCATGGTGAGCGATGAGGCGAAACAAGGCCTGGAACAGGCTATGCGGCGGGTGGCGACGATTGCCTTGGTACACGAGACGCTTTCGCAGGGGCTGACGCAGAGCGTTGATTTTGACGAACTCATCGGACGTCAGTTCCGGCTTTCAGCGGAAGTGGCGTCCCCTTCGCAGCACGTCCGGACCGAGCGGGCCGGCCTGTTCGGCGAATTGCCGAGCGACTTCGCGACGCCGCTTGCGCTGGTCATCAATGAGCTCGTGACAAATGCCGTGGAGCACGGCCTCGAAGGACGGGCCGGAACGGTATGGCTGATGGCCGATCGTTCAACGGGGGAGCGCGGCGACGAACTCCTGACCGTGACGATAGCCGATGACGGCGTCGGACTACCCGAGGGCTCGTACACGGAAGGACTTGGCCTTCAGATTGTGCGGACACTTGTCACGAGCGAATTGGGTGGCAGCATCCAGTGGATGCCGCGCGACGGCGGCGGCACCGCCGTCGAGATTGTCCTGAATCTGGTCCGAAGCTGACCCCAGCCGTTGAACGTACGAAGATGGCCCGGACCTTTCGGTCCGGGCCATCTTCGTATGTCTTCTTTGCCTGAGACACCGGGCTGTGCCAGCCTCAGGCGCCCAGGACGCGACGCTTAGGAAGCGCGGCGCGCGCGGGCGGCACGACGCTTGAGTGCGCGTCGTTCGTCTTCGCTCATTCCGCCCCAGACGCCGGCGTCCTGGCCCGATTCGAGGGCCCACTGAAGGCATGTGTCCACGACGGGGCAGCGGCGGCAGACACTCTTCGCTTCCTCGATCTGGAGAAGCGCAGGGCCGGTGTTGCCTACTGGGAAGAAAAGCTCCGGGTCCTTGTCAAGGCAGGCTGCGCGGTTACGCCAATCCATGCTGATCAGTCACTCCATTCGTGAGTACTAGTTAAGCCTTTTGTGAAAATATTCACGAGAGGCTTCATAGGAAAGGGGACCCATTGGGCCCCCTTGGTCGTCTGAGTCAAGCGTGTCATGTTAACGCCATGTAAACAAGGGGTTCAAGCGTTTGAAACCGTGAGCGATGCATCACACTGGATGGCGGGCTACTCACAGGTATTCGACTATGTCGGGTAGTGTGCCAGTGTGTCAAGACCCCCTCTGAACCCCAACCATGACCCAGCGGCGCCCGGCAACGACGGCCAAGGAGCCGGCCACGACAACTCCGGCGGAGCAACGCGTCCTGTGGGAATCGTTGTCATTTCGATCGTGGTGGTGCTGGAAGCCCTTGCGCTATTGGCAGCGGCGGCACTGTATATATACGAGCTGGTGACCGGCGCTCCGGTGGCCTCCTTCTGGGGTGCCGTGTTTACTTTGGGTCTTCTGCTGGCCTTTTCTGCATTGTTGTTTGCGGTGGGACACTTCCTGTTCCGTGGCTACCGTTGGACCCGGGCACCTGCATTGGTTGCCCAGCTATTTGCCCTGACGATCGGCGTTCCCACCATGACCGGAGGGGTAGTTCCCGCCGGCCTGGCGATGGTGGTGCCGGCTCTGGCCGGAATTCTCTTCTTGTTCGACAAACGTGTCATTGCCTTCGCGTCCCGAACGGGCGGATCCCGCGCCGCGCTCTGACGGATATAACTGCGCCGCATCCCGTTAGCTCGGGGCCGCGATGTGGAGAGAACGTGTTTGTCCGTTCTCGATCAGGACTGCACGCCCTGGCGGTGCGGCTTGTTCGACGTCGACGCGGACGCCGAAGAAATCCCCAGCGGTCGGCGGCCTGTCGCCCAAGAGGATCCCGCTTCCGTGGTTTCGGGCCAGGGAAGCAAGGGGCGTCCGTTGCAGAAGGGCCGGGCTGTACCCGGCAGTTGCCACCACAGTGAAACCCATGCCGGGAAGCTCAGCAAGGAGTATCCCCGTTTCGCTGTTGAGGCGCTCGACGTCGTCCACGAGCGGGATCACCTCTGTGCTCACGCGCTTGCGGGTTGCTTCGCGGTGGAATTCCGCCCAAAAGGCGTCAGGATCGGCATCTCTAGGTGGTGTCCGCCACCGATTGCCTGGATTGAGCAGGGTCAGTGCTGTGAGCAGGGACGACTTGCCCGAACCGGGGCTGCCGAGGGCGAGGAGGACTGCCGAAGGCGGCAGTGTAATCCACGCAGGTTCGTTCTCGTCCCCTCCGACGCCGAGGAGCACCGATCCCCGCGGACGAGCGCTTGAATCTGCAGCGGCTTCGGCTCGGCCGTCCGATACGAGGTCCGACGCCCGGAGGAATTGCGGCAAGGGATCCACCCGGAACGGGCGCCGTGCAGGCTCTGGGGGTAGACAGTACGGCCAAGCCGCGTTCGGAGGGGGCGCCGCGAGTTGGGCGGCTGACGCGTCAACGTCGATGAAACTACCAACCACGACGGCGCGGCCCTTCAGGGGCTTCATTGCCGCGAAACGCGGCCATGCCAACCGCCCTTCTTCGGTGGTCCCGGTGGGAAAGAACGCCCGGTTGGTGATGGACGCGAACATACGCGACGTCACCAGTTCGCGGTCGCCAGTGACAAGAACAACCAGTCCTGACTTTGGTCCATCGCGGACAATGGCGTGGACGAGGTCTTCGGCCCAGGCCAGCGGACCGGTGCGCAATTCGGACATCCACGAACCCCAGCTCGAAATGACCAGCAGAAGGGGGACTTGCCCGGCACTGGTCCCGGAGGATTGCCGCGCCGACATTTCGGCAGCGAGTCTCTCCAAGATGCGGACGCCTCTCCTGATGTGGCTGAATGGGGCAATTGCCCCCACGCGTCCCTGGGCTTCGACGTCGGTGAATGAACCGTCTCCGTCAAGGACGTACAGATGGATTTCCTCGGCACTTCCAAGAAGTTGCGCCGCTGCTGCACGACAGGTATCTTCAACTCCGCTTCCAGGAGGGCCAACGAGTCCAAGATTCCCATGGACGAGCGGGTTCCAGCACAGTCCGGCGACTCGTTGCTGCGTCGGGAAGTCGGCCAAGCCAAGATAGGCTGCCGGGCGTGCGGACGTTCCGTTTGCTGCGTGCTTGCCTGGCAGTGAGCTCATGCCGGGGGACTCGTCACAGGAGATGAACTCCGGGAGCGGAGGTGCAACGGGTCTTCGGAGGGGTCTACGCCCGCGGATGTCCCAAACCCGGTCGATTGCCCTGATGATGGGGCGGACCGCTTCCGCAGGGGTTGCAACGGCACGCTGAGTCTTTGCCTCCGCGGGTTCAGACCAACCACTGAAGCGGAGCGAGACTGCTGTCGCCAAGGTCATGGTCTTCGAGGGTGGCCGGGCTGTTTCGCTTCTTGAGAGCGTCGCTGATTGAAATTGCCCCGCATCTTCCGCTCCGCGAACCATGTAGGCGCGACCAGGAAGGGACACTGGAATCGATGCCGCCGCCGGCGAGCTGATGATGTCCCGGGATTCCAGTTCCGATTGGACGCGAAGGGCAATGCTGGTGGTGACGTTGGCCCGGATGTCCGCACTCAGTGCGCCCTGCGGACGTTGTGTTGCCATGATCAGATGGATTCCCAGGGATCGGCCCAAGGTGGCGATCCGCATCAATCCGGCCAGGGCGTCGGGGGCGTCCTCAATGAGCATCCTGAACTCGTCGATCACAAGGACCAGACGGGGCAGTATCGGAGATTGGTTTTTTCGTCCCGCCCCGGGACCGTCCGCGGCGTCCCCTGCTTTGGCCCAGTACGCGGGCAAGTCAGGGACAACCGCCTTTGCAAGGATCGCTTCCCGTCTCCGAACTTCGGCACCGAGGGACGTGAGGCTACGCTCGAGCTCGTGTTCGCTGAGGTCGGTAAGCATCCCGACGCAGTGTGGAAGGTCGACCAGTGGCCCGAGCCCCGAGCCTCCCTTGAAATCGACGAACAGGAAGTTGACCCTGTCCGGGCTGTGGGTCAGTGCGATCGACGCAACGATTGTGCGCAGGAGCTCGGACTTGCCCGATCCCGTAGTTCCAGCCAGGAGGAGATGCGGGCCGTCCGAAACCAGGTCGAGGGACCGCGGTCCGTCGACTCCTTGCCCGATGACCGCGGACAGCCCGCCACCTGCCGAGGAATCGATCCAACGGGCGCCGATGCTTGGGGGATCGGCGGGAAGCAGTTCGGACAGCCGGCAGGTGGAAGGGAGAAGTGACGCCTTTTCCGTCGCCAAGCCCGGCACCCTGGCCAATGAGCGGCAGTAGCGGTCGAACACCTGGAACGGGACAAGGTCAGGGTCGAATTCCGTTGCGGAATGGTGCGAGCGGAGGACTGCGCGTTTGTTCCAAAGCTCGACTACGGAATCGCTTTCGTCCGCGCTCGCCGTGCCCTGGAAGACCCGCCAGCCGGATTCGACCGCCGCCAGCCGCAAGGCGGCGACGGCGGGATCACGCTCGTACCCAAGGAGAAACAGCGCCCCCGGTCCGTCCGTGAGCGCGGAAAGAACAGCCTGGGCTGAAGAGGTGTCCGTGGTCAACGTGGCGCGGGGAAGGAACCGGGCGCTCGACGGCAAGAGAGCGATCGGTCCGTGTATGAGGACACGGAGGTTGATTGCATTGGGAAAGGCCGCCAGCTGCATGAGCAGGAATCTGAACATTCCTTGGACTTTGGCTTCCGGTCCAGCGAAGGTGACGGTTTGGATCGAGGGATCCAGAACTACCGGAACCCGGCCCAACTGCGGTGGGTGGAAGTTCGGGTCCGGTGGATCGAGCGCAATCCGGGCTTGTTGCGGGGTCGTTCCGAGCCGGAGCCAGACATCGCGGCTCTCCGACCTTCCTTGAGTTGTATCGGTTCTTGGCGGCGTCGACTGGTTTAGCCCCCGATTTCCTGAGGCGAAAGCGGCTGAGCCGACGGCATGGACGAGTTCCGCGGCGGACGGCGAGCACCGCCGTCGTCGGGTTCGGTCTTGATCGACCGCCGCAGCGATCGCGGCAGCCAGAAGGCGGCGCTCGCGTCTTCCCGACAATGCTGGGGCGAGGACGGCGATGGCGGAAATTGCGGCGAAGCCGAGGAACATCCACATGCCAGTGGCCACGGCCATTCCGACTCCAAGCACGAACGGTAGCACGGCCGTGAGGAGAAGCTGTGTGCGGCTGCCCGCGTCATGGCGCCGCCGCACCGAGAGCGGCTCCGCAGCGCTTTGCCCCGCTGTCCCCAGGAATTCCGTCCCGAAGTCTTCGGCGCCGAAGACCACCGACATGACCGAGGCGCCACATCGGATCCTGGAAGCGGTTGAAAGAGCGGCGGAGCGGACCGTGCGGCCATCCACCACTGTTCCGTTGGCGCTTCCATTGTCGGTTATGGTGACCGCTGTCTCGGAGATTGTCAGGACCGCGTGAACCCGGGAAACATCAGGATCCGCCAGGCAAACATCCGCGTTGCTCCTGCCGATCCTGTAACTGCCACGTTCCAGCGGAACCACCAGGCCCGCGGCAGGTCCGGCGTGCACCAGCAAAGACAAGGCCGCAGGACCGCGTTTGCAGATCGAATCGTTTCGCGCCTCCGAATCAGCGCCGTCGACCAACACGGCTCCGGATATGAGGGGTGCAGAGCCCACGGCGAGATCACTGAGTGGATGCCCGTCGACTGTCAGTTGTCCCGCGCCGAACTCGGCCGCGACGGCGGCCTCGACGACGGTGCCGGGGGTGCCATTGCCAACGGCTAAGGCCAGTTCGACGGGTTCGCCTTGCCGTAGCGCCCGCGGGGCCCGGACCAGAGTGCAATGGAGTGTCACTATGTCCGCTCCTTCGGCTCGCGTGACTGCTGTTCTTCCACGATATTTGTGATGTTGACCGGGTGTTCCTGCTCAGTTTCCCTATGTGGAAAACAGTGCGTTCGCGGGCGGGGAACGGCCTCGGCGGCAATTGGATGCGGCATCTCAGGTAGGCTTGACCTGCAGCAAGTGCACATCATTAGGCTGCCCGCATTCGAACCAGGAGTATTTGTGACCGCTGACCTCGTCATCGTCGGGTCGGGCTTTTTTGGCCTGACAATCGCAGAACAGGCCGCCACTGAGCTGGGCTTGAAGGTTGTTGTCATTGACCGCCGGCATCACATCGGTGGCAACGCCTACAGCGAAACGGAAGAGCAGACCGGAATCGAGGTGCACCGCTATGGTGCGCACCTCTTCCACACCTCAAACGAGCGGGTATGGGAGTACGTCAACCGGTTTACGACCTTCACCAACTACGTGCACAAGGTGTACGGCGTACACAAGGGTGAGGTTTATTCCCTCCCCATCAACCTGGCGACAATCAACCAGTTCTTCCGTGCGAACCTGACGCCCAGCCAAGCGCAGGACCTTATCAAGGAGCAGGCTGGCGAGCTCGCGGGCACCGACCCGCAGAACCTCAACGACAAGGGCATCCAGCTGATTGGCCGCCCCCTGTACGAGGCATTCATCAAGCACTACACCGGCAAGCAGTGGCAGACGGACCCCAAGGATCTCCCGGCCGGCATCATTTCGCGCCTTCCCGTCAGGTACAACTACGACAACCGATACTTCAACGATAAGTACGAAGGCCTGCCGACCAACGGCTACACGGCGTGGATCGAAAAGATGGCCGAGCACCCGAACATCGAAGTGCGACTGAACACGGACTTCTTTGACGAGTCCCACGAGTATTCAAAGAACAAGGTCGTCGGCAAGATTCCCGTCGTCTACACCGGACCTGTGGACCGCTACTTCGACTTTGTCGCCGGAGATTTGTCCTGGCGCACCATCGATTTCGAAGAGGAAGTCCTGGACATGGGCGACTTCCAAGGAACGTCGGTTGTCAACTACAACGACGCCGACGTCCCGTTCACCAGGATCATCGAGCCGCGCCACTTCCACCCGGAGCGCGGCTACCAGACGGAGAAGACCGTCATCATGCGCGAATTTTCCCGGTTCGCAGAAACCGGCGATGAGCCGTACTACCCGATCAACACCCCGGATGACCGCGAAAAGCTGCTGAAGTACCGCGATCTCGCAGCCGCCGAAAAGGACGTCCTGTTTGGTGGTCGTCTCGGCACCTACAAGTACCTCGATATGCACATGGCCATAGGTTCTGCCCTGTCCATGTTTGACAACAAGATCCGTCCGCACTTCGAAAGCGGCGCAGAAATTGAAAGCGGAGGAGTGGACGCGTGAGCGTTTCAACGGAACCCACGAACCAGGACGCTGCGTCCGGACTGGGCGAAGAATGGCAAACCGTCCATCGCGTTGTCTTCCCGACGGATGGCGACTCTGACACACTTCCCTTGTACTTGGACTTCAACGCGGCTCAGCGGGTCGTGTCCGAGGAATCGCAGACTTCCAAGTCGGGCTCGGGCGTCACGGCTGTCACTTCCACTGGTGCAAAGATTCGTTCGGACTTCATTGAGAATCGTCGCCAGCTGCACTTGCCGGCGTACCGACGCATTTCCTTTGGCACGTACTTCAACGCCTTCCCCGCGAGCTACTGGCGAGCTCACACCGATGTCACGAGTGTGCGGCTTACGGTTGCCGTTGATGCCCCGGCTACTGTTGTGATTCTTCGGTCCACCGCGAGGGGCACCTCGAACAGGGTGGAAAGCATCAGCGTAGACGCTGGACGGCCGGTTGATGTTGTTCTGCCGCTGGCCAACTTCGGCGATGGCGGCTGGTACTGGTTTGACCTCGTGGCTTCCTCTGAACAGGTCAAGCTCCTCGGTGCCGAATGGTCCGTAAGGAAGCCTGAAGGATTCGAGGCAGGCACCGCCACAGTCGCGGTAACTACCTTTAACCGCCCGGATTTCTGCGTCAAGCACCTTTCGACATTTGCCGATTCTCCTGAACTCCTGGATGTCATGGACCGGCTCCTGATCACCGACCAGGGTACGCAGAAGGTACGCGACCAGGATGGTTTTGATGAGGCTGCCGCGCGACTCGGGGATAAGTTCGCACTGATTGAGCAGGGCAACCTCGGTGGTTCGGGCGGCTTTGCCCGCGGCATGCACGAGACGGTTGAAGATGGCCGGAGCAAATACGTGCTGCTGTTGGACGATGACGTGATCATCGAAACAGAGGGCGTGCTGCGCGCTATCAACTTCGCTGACTTCACGCGTAAGCCGTCGATCGTCGGCGGTCACATGTTCAACCTGTATGAACGCTCGGTGATGCACAGCTTCGGCGAAGAAGTCAACGAGTACAAGTTCCAATGGGGCGCGGTCGAAAGCACCAAAGAAGCCCATGATTTTTCGGCGAGCAACCTTCGCACGACGCCGTGGATGCATCGCCGGATCGATGTGGACTTCAACGGCTGGTGGATGTGCTTGATTCCGACCAGTGTTCTGCGCGACATCGGACTCTCTCTTCCCGTGTTCATCAAGTGGGACGACGCCGAATACGGCATTCGTGCCCGCCGCCACGGCTACCCGACAGTCACCCTCCCGGGCGCCGCTGTCTGGCATATGCCGTGGACCGAAAAGGATGACACGATCGACTGGCAGGCCTACTTCCACCAGCGAAACCGCTGGCTTGCCGCCCTGGTCTACTCGCCCTACAAAAAGGGCGGATTCCTGCCGCGCCAAAGCTTCATGGTTGATGTCAAGCACCTGTTGTCGATGCAGTACTCGGCGGTCGAGCTTCGCTTGGATGCCCTGGAGGACCTGCTCAAGGGACCTTCCCACTTGCACCAGACAATTCGGACCAAGCTCCCTGAAATTCGTGCGCGACGTGCAGACTTCGATGACGCACGTATCACGAAGGAAGTAGCAGCCTTCCCGCAAGTAAAGCGCGTGAAGCCGCCGAAGCGCGGAAAGAAGCCATCTTCGCCGAAGTCTATTTTCGCTGCCCTTGCGACCGCTGCCTCCGCAGGGGTTCGTCAGGTACAAAGCGTAAGGCCGGGAGCCCTGGAGCACCCGGAGGCCCTCGTTCCGGCAATGGATGCCCGTTGGTGGCGACTGTCGCAGCTGGACTCGGCAATCGTCTCTTCCGCTGATGGAACCGGTGCATCCTGGTACAAACGCCATCCTGAGCATTTCCGCAATATGATGGCCCGCAGCATCAAGCTCCACCAGCAGCTTCTCCAGGACTGGGAAAAACTTTCCGAGGAATATTCCCGGAGCCTGCCCGAGTTCACGTCGCAGCAGGCGTGGCGCGAGACTTTCGACGCGGTGACCACTACGACTCCGCAGGAAAAGGCCAACGGGTGACAACTGCGAGTGACTTCAGTGAGACCGCCCCGCTCGTCCGCCCGGGCGTGGGGGGCGGACTCGCCGACGTGTTTAGACAGCGCTTCCTGCTCAAACTCCTTGTTCGGAAAGAATTGCAGATCCGCTACAAGGGGTCGGTTCTTGGGCTGCTTTGGTCCTACGTAAAGCCGGGCGTTCAGTTCCTCGTCTTCTACATTGCCTTGGGCGTTTTCCTGGGACTTGAGAAGAGCGCTCGAAATCCGGATGGACTGGCAAACTACGCCGTCTACTTGTTCTCCGGAATCGTTCTGATCAACTTTTTCACCGAGGCGCTCAGCAACGCGGCCCGTTCCATAGTGGGCAACGGCGGTCTGATCAAGAAGATCTACTTGCCGCGCGAGCTATTCCCCGTCGCCTCAGTGTGGGTTTCGGCCGTCCATTTCATTCCGCAGTTGATTGTCCTGGTTGTCGCCTGTGTCTTCGCCGGATGGCACCCGAGCCTGCTGCAGCTTGTGGCGGCCATCGCGGGTTTCGTGATCGTGGCCATGTTGGCTACCGGTTTGGGACTCCTCTTTGGCTCTGCGAATGTCTATTTCCGGGACTCCGAGAACATCGTGGACATGCTGCTGATGGTCGCGACCTGGACCTCTCCCATCATGTACTCCTGGACCATGGTGCAGAGCAAACTCGGCGCGAGCTGGTACGCCGTCTACCAAGTCAATCCCATTACCATCGGCGTCGAAGCGTTTCATTACGCCTTCTGGCTTCCAACCACCGATGAAACCGCCCCCATGCCGCCAAATCTTTTGCCCCTTTGGGTTCCTGTGGGAATCGTGGTTTCCCTTGCAGTTCTCGTTCTCGGCCAGTGGGTCTTCCGCCGGCTTGAGGGCCGATTCGCGCAGGAGCTGTGACGATGTCTGTTGCTATTGAAGTCCAGAAGCTAAATAAACAGTTCGTGCTGAGGCATACGCGCTCCCTCAAGGAGGCCATTGTCTGGCTTGTCACCGGTCGCAAGGGTGATATCTCGAAGAAGTTCCATGCCCTTCACAACGTCGATCTTGAAATCCAACAAGGCGAGACGGTCGCGCTGCTGGGCTTGAACGGGTCCGGCAAGTCCACGCTGCTCAAGCATATTTCAGGGGTCATGTTGCCTGATAGCGGTTCAGTGCGGACGCGTGGCAGAGTCGCAGGCCTTATTGAGGTAGGCGCGGGGTTCCATCATGACTTGTCGGGCAGGGAAAACGTTTACCTGAACGGCGCGATCCTGGGAATGACGGAAGCCCAGATCGACGAACAATTCGACTCCATCGTGGAATTTTCCGAGATCGGCGAGTTCATCGATACGGAAGTCAGATTCTATTCGTCTGGCATGTACCTCCGTCTGGCATTCTCAGTCGCCGTTCACACGGATCCCGAGGTATTCCTCGTGGACGAGATCCTGGCCGTCGGAGACGAGCCGTTTCAGCGTAAGTGCCTCGCCCGGATCAAGGAGCTTTCCGCGGCAGGCAAGACCCTCGTCGTCGTCAGTCACGACCTTGAACTTGTTTCCCGTATTTGTGATCGCGGTGTGGTTCTCAAGCACGGAAACATTGTTTTTGACGGAGCCATCGACGCCGCAGTGGCCCAGCTTCGCAGCCAAGTCTAAACAGCGCGTTGTAGACCAACGAGTGAGACGCCCCGCTTTTGGCGGGGCGTCTTTACGCCTTTAAGAGGCGCTGGATCTTAGGTTGATGCCGGCCAGTCGGAGCCGACGCCGCGCCAAGCGCGGTCGATGCGTTCCAAGGTAGCGGCCGGGAGTGGGCCTCGGCTGGCGGCTGAGACGTTCCTTCGCAGGTGGTCCAGCTTGGCCGTGCCGGCAATTGCCGTGTGGACACCAGGGGCGTACACCGTGAAGCGCAAGGCGAGTTCGGCCCAATCAAGTTCGCCTGGATCAAGGTCGAGCAACTGAAGCCGTTGCCAATAGAGATCCGCATAGTGCCCGGTCGGTCGCTCGCGGAACCGCCACGGCGCGTTCGCGATCGGGCGCTTGGCGATCACTCCCGGTCCGGGATAGTCGCTGAGCAAGTTTCTGAGATTCCACTGGTCGGCGATGTTGACGCTGGTTTCGACAGCACCGAACCGCCCGGACTCCAGTGCGAATGCGAGCGGCTCATTGTCTCCGCTGTAGCCGGCGACGCCGATCTTGCCAGCCGCGACGGCTTCGTCCAGCGTCTCTTGCAGCTCACCGCGTCGCAGAATCTCAACCGGGCAGGAGTGCAGGAAAAAGATGTCGATTCGTTCAGACCGGGTCAAACGCAAAGACCGTTCGATACTCGCAAGCACGCTGCCCGAGGACCAATCCGGTTCGCCGTTGATCCCATGGCCCCCTTTGGTTGACAACACAAACTCGTTCCGACGTCGGCCGAGGTGCCTCCCGATACGCTCTTCGCTCAAGCCATAACTGTTGGCGGTATCGATCAACGTAACGCCAAGATCCAGAGCTCCGTTAAGCACTTCGGAGGCTTCGGCCTCGGTGACATCACTCTCGCCGATCTGGCCGGCTCCGAGCCCCACGATGGAGACGTTCAAATCGGTACTACCGAATGGCCTTCGCTCCAGCATTCTTGCACTCCTGCTCTCGTAACAGCCCGAACCTTTGAATGGTCAAATTAGCCGCAAGCAGTCACCTTGAACAGCTTCGCTTCACCGACCTGCGCGAGAAGCTGGAAGCCCGGAGTTGTGTTTTCGATCAGGAGTCCCTTGAATCCGTGATCGCCTCCATGGACCTCTTTGGTCCCGAAATTCAACGCATAGCCAACGCCGGCAGTATGGACTGCATTGCACACCTCGGGGTCGCTCGCGGCGTCCTTGAGTCGGTCGTTGAGCATGAGGACTGAGGGAGTGTACGCAGCGAGTGTGTGCTTGGATGTCGTGTTGCGATCGGCCAGCGCAAAGGCCATTGCGGCCCCTGTCCACGGATTCGCGGCGATTGTTGCGTTTTGTGGAACGTAATTATCCAGCTCGTCAATGAGAGTCATCTCGTCCCTGCTCACCAAGGGGGCATCCGGGGCCGTCGAGTAGATGTTGTGAGCCGAAGCAATTTCGCCACCGAGCGGAAGCGTTTGAAGCGGGAGAAACAACGCAAGGAGACCCGCAGGGATCACCAGAGCACTGACTGTTTTAGGACGGCTCTGTGATCCGAACCACCTCCGTCCGCGCTCCCACCCTGAGAGCCAGCTGAGTTGGATTCTTCTGATCAACCAGGCCAAACCGATGGCTGCAAAGGGAACGGCAACTGTTGGCAGCAACGCCGCCAGCCGGTAACTGTCGTTGTACCAGACACCGGTAAGTGCGTTCCGGAACCATTGGTCTGTTCCTGCGGAGACCACGACGAACAATACGGCAGAGACGAGAAACGACCCCACGAACCACAAGTTGTGCCGACTCCGCGCCACAACTGCTAGTCCCAGAAGCATCAACGCGCTTACTGCCCAGGCCGGGGCATGGTGCATAGGTGAATTCGTCACGATTTCACCAACGGCTTGGCCGGCACTTTGGACGGGCGCCCAGGTGGCGGTTTCGGCCGGCGGTCGAATATATTTCCACATCACCACGATGGTGACGAGGGCAAGCACCAAAGCTGCACCAAGGATGACTACTCGGCCATAGCCGGCGCCTTGGTTTTTCCGGCGAACCCAGTAGCAAACGTAGCTCGCGAGAAGGATCGGGACCGAGAGGGCGATCAACGACATCATGCCGTTGGGGTGCGCGATCGCGAGGCCCAACGCAAGGATTGGTGCCAAAGAGAAGCGGGCGATCACTGGGATTCCATCGATGTTACCGACCGCGAAGAAGACCGCCACGCTAGCCAAGGCGGCGGGGAGCATGCTTAAGGCAAGGAAATTTGGGTAAAGCACACCAAAGTCCAAAAGCAACAGCGGGAACGCGCTGAAGCCGGCGGCGAGGATGCCTGCAGCGGCAACGACGTAGGCGCTGGGACGGGCAATTGCCCGTGTGAGGAACATGCAGCCGAGAGGCCAGACAACCGCAGCAATGCAAATGTTCAGGATGTTTGCCGCAACGCTGATTGGTGCGCCGGTAATTTGGACCACGAGGGATGCGAGATCGTGCCAAGCCGCCGGGTAAAACGATGGCGGGTTGTCGCCGCTGGTCATGGTAGCTATGGACAGTGACGATCCATTGCCAGTGTTCAGAATGTAGCGAATGGCGTTCAGATGGAAGACGTTGTCAAAAGTCTGGGAAATGTTATCGGGTCGGTCGAATGCATCGACCAGTTGTATCCCGATAGACACACCACCGATCAAGAATCCGATTACCGCCGCGTATGTACCCGCTTTGGGACGCTCGAATCGCCAGCGAGATCGCATGGCGAGTTTGTCTCGCGTGAGATAGCTTGCTCCGTACAGGACAACGGCCAAGACCAAGGCCGCGACGACGACAGGCCCTAGGGACCAAGAGAGTCGCAGGAAGGGGAGGACAATGGCCGTGCAGGCGGCAGCACAGACACTGAGCGCTGGTGCCACGGCAAGGAAGGTCAAGCCCCGGAGGCCCAATGCCGCTGCGATCAAGCTTCCGGGTACAAAGAGGACTGCCAAACTGGCAAGAAATACTGGAAGCGTTGAATACCAACTCAATTGGACTCCACCTATTACTAAGGATGTGCGACGGTCGGCAAAATGGAAGCCTAACCGTCGAGAAGACCGAGCAAGTACTGACCGTAGCCGCTCTTGACCAGGGGCTCGGCCCGCTGCCTGAGTTCGTCATCCGTGAGGAAGCCTTGGCGCCAAGCGATTTCCTCAGGCGCGCCGATCTTGAGTCCCTGACGGTTCTCTACCGTGCGGATGAAGTTGGAAGCGTCGTTGAGGTCGTTGAATGTCCCGGTATCCAGCCACGCAGTGCCGCGGGGAAGGATTTCGACGTGAAGCTTCTCCTGCTCGAGGTAAGCGCGGTTCACATCCGTGATTTCCAGCTCGCCTCGTGCTGACGGCTGCAGATTCTTGGCGATGTCGACGACGTCGTTGTCGTAGAAGTACAGGCCTGGAACAGCGTAGTGGGATTTCGGCTTTTCAGGCTTCTCCTCAAGGGATATGGCCTTACCGGAGTCGTCGAATTCCACGACACCGTACGCTTTCGGGTCGCTGACCCAGTAACCGAAGACTGCGCCGCCGTCGATGTTGGCGTGCCGGCGCAACTGTGTCCCCATGCCTTGGCCGTAGAAGATGTTGTCACCGAGGACGAGAGCCACGGTGTCGTTTCCAATATGTTCCGCGCCAAGGATGAATGCTTGGGCAAGCCCATCGGGGGACGGCTGCTCAACGTAGCTGAGGTTTATGCCGAACTGGGAGCCATCTCCGAGGAGTCGTCGGAATTGCTCCGCGTCGTGTGGCGTGGTGATGATGAGGATGTCGCGGATGCCAGCCAGAATGAGCGTCGACAGGGGATAGTAGATCATCGGCTTGTCATACACAGGGACGAGCTGTTTGCTGATGCCGTGTGTGATCGGGTGAAGCCGGGATCCAGTTCCGCCGGCAAGGATAATTCCACGCATGGGCTCAATACTTCCGTACGCCGGGCCGCTCAGCAAACCAGCTTCGCTCAGTCCGAGACGAATTCGAGGTAGGCGGCAGCTTGGATTGACTGTTTTGACCCGACCGGAAGCCATTCGCCAGGGGCTGGTGCGGGTGCATTCGGTCGGATTCTGAAGGATAGCTGCAGTCCGGCGCAGATCTCACGCAGCTTTCGCGGAGACTGGGTCAGCTCATGTAGTCCGAACGAAGGGCCTTGATCGACGGTTTGATCAGGAGTAACAGCACTATGGCTTCGCTTGCTGCCATGCCGAAGGCTATGCCATCAACCGATTTCAGAGTTCCGAACACCACCATTGTGCTGACCCCCGCCAGAGCGGCCGCCACGGTCACTCCAAAAACGAGCGAGGCGCGCCCCGCTGGAATGAGCACGTTTCTCTGGAGCGGAGCGGCAATACACAAGAAGCACAAGGCCAAGCCGTAGAAAACACTGGTGACTTGGCCCGCGGCCAATGCCGGGCCGAACATAATCGACGAAACCAACGGGCCAAAGACCGCGAGGAGCGCTCCGCCAACTACGCCGAGCAAGACGTGTGCCCCAATTGCGGCGAGCTGCCGCCGTCGTCCTTGTTCACCGTCGAACTCCAGCGCCCAACCCTGAAATGCATTGGCAAGGACGACCACGGGAAACAGGGCATAGCGGTACAACTGGTCGGCGGAAGCAAAATTGCTTGCCCCTGGTCCAGAGACTGTGGCTGTTGCAATGGGGACCGGGGTGGAGCCGTAAGCGTTGCCCGCAAGATTGACGCCCGCAGCGGCGGCCTGGGACCTCAGGATGCAGAGCATGTCGCCGAGCTTCCAAACGATTTTCGGAGCCTTTCCCCGTGACCCCGGCGCGAGGTGGAGGAAAATACGCATCGTGACGACGGTTGCGATGATCTGCATTGCCGCGTAGAGCCAGATCTGTCCGGTTATGAGAAGCAGCGGAATTGAAATCAGCGATGCGACCACCCGAGGGATAGTGTCGACAATCCCTAGTAGCCGGGGATTGCCGATGCCGATGAAATACCACGCCGGGGACAAGCCACCCGATGCGGCCGATAGTGCGATCAGGATTGCGTCAAACCTATGCGCGGGGGCCGAAATCAGGTAGACCAGCGCGGCCGCGACCGGCATAACCACGATGCAGAGGAGCAACCGTGTGCCGATGCTCTCTCCGTATATTCGGAGTCGAACCTGAACGTCCCCGGACCTGGCGATCCGGACGGGGCCTTCGATGTTCCACCCGAAGAGGATGACGGTTGAAGCGAAAATACCGATTGCCAGTCCGCTGCCAATGCTGGACCACCCTAGCGGTCCAGCAATGCGGGCAATGATGGGCATGACGAATATCGGCACAACGGCAGACAGAAGAGGAAAGCCAGCGAAGCCCGCCAGACGTGTTAGGACTGTTCTCATTACTATCGGGGCTGCTCGCCGTGGCCAGCCAGCCTCGAAACCTCCTCGACATCGGTAATTCGAATCCCCGTACACTCTCCGGACGATCCAACCTCCTAAGTCTAGGGGGGTCGCCCGGCTGCTATCATCACTGGGTGAACGACAAACCCCAAGCGCTGCCGTCCTTCGGAACAATCGTCCTCGCGGCGTACAAACCGGATCCCGCGCTGTTCGAGCGTCAGCTGTTGTCGATTAGCAAGCAGACACATGCGAACTTTGAATGCGTCATCACGGCAGACGGCGATCCCGAGGGAGTGTCGAGGCTGGTTCGTTCGATTTTGCCCGGTGATGATCGGTTTCGCGTTGCTGGCTTTGGTGATCGGCTGGGGTTCTACGGAAATTTTGAACGTGGCCTGACCTTGGTCCCGCCTTCCGCGGACTGGGTCGCGCTGTCCGACCAGGATGACTATTGGTATCCAGAGAAACTTGAACGTCTTCTGCCGCACCTGGAGAGCGCCGTTTTGGTGACAGGTCAGGCAAGAGTGGTGACCGATTCGGGTCGAGTGGTCGCTGAGTCGACGATGCGGCGGCGGACCGATATTTGTGACCTTTTGGTTCAAAACCAAGTGACCGGCGGATTGTGCGTCTTTCGGCGCGATCTGCTTGAGGTGATTCTTCCTTTCCCACGCCTCTCGACCCTGACCCAGAATCATGATCATTGGATCGGTGTTGCCGCCGCCGCCTTGGATGACTATGTGATCGTTGACGACATTGTGCAGGACTACGTCCAGCACGCAGCCAACGTGATTGGTGAGGCCACAGAGTCGTTCAACCCGCTGAGATCCCTGCGTCGTGCGAGAGAACTTGCCCTTAGATTCGAGAATTCCGCTTCGGTACCCTCAGTGGCGGTCATGGTGGCCAATATGACCTTCGGGTGGAAGGCGCTCATGCTGGGGACGCTCGAAAAGCGGATGCCCGAGCGCACCCATAGTCTCGAGGCTGCCTCGAAGACGTTCAACGGCCCTTGGGCAGGCTTTCGGATTGTCGCGCTGTTGTGGCGTGGCGTCATTGGTTCACGAACCGATCTGGGACCGGCCCTCACACACTTGATAGGGCTCTTTGGCAGGCGGCAGGCAACCCGGCGGTTGACTGCAGCCGAGTCTTGAGCGCCAGTCGAGCTTTAGTCGCAGACGATCAGCCTGAAATGCGCGATATTTCGTCGTGCCTGCTACCGCCGGGGGCTTAGGCTGCTCGCGATGGCAGCATCAGCCTTGCCCAGATGGCCTTTGAATGCGTCTCGAATTCCACGGCGCCACGAAATGGCGTAGGCGCGACGGTCCGGGCCGAATGCAAGCCGTACCAAGTTGCTCTCGACTTCCATCCAAAGCCGTTGGAACATCCAGCCCGGGTTGTCTCGCCAGTAGCGTCGGGCAATGACGAGTGAATTTCTGGTGATGTAGTAGACCCGCAGAGGTGTGTGGTAAGTCAGGGCCAAGGGGCGACCGCGGAAATGGATCCTTCGTTTGAGAATCGTCACTTCACGAGGGTGTCCCAGCTCGTGGACGAGATTGCATCCAGGATCGGCCGGAAGACGGTATCCCAATCTGCGCAGTCGGGCATTGAAATCTGTATCCACCCCGTCGATGAACAAGTCTTCGTCCAAGTCGCCTGCCATGCGGAAGACGGCCGCAGGGATGAGGCAGCCGGACTGCATCGGATCAAATGCTTCGACGAAGTCGCCTTCACTCCTGAGGAGTTTGACGGGGAAACCGTTGTGCTTGCCAGGCGCAACCAATCCAACGTTGACACCCTGTTCCGCCAGCAAGGCGTAGGTTGAGAGCGCGTTCTCAACATAGCCGTCGGTGAGGTCGGAATCTTGGTCCAAGGTCAATATCCATGCATTCGGATCGATTGCGAGTCCGGCGGACACACCGGTATTCAGGGCGGCGGCGATCCCTCGGTTTTCATCATGGTGCAGAACTAGCGCCCCGGCATCCCGGAGTTCCTGCCAGATTTCACGGTTGCCGAAAGTGGAACCGTCGTCTACGACGACGACCCGGGTTACGTGCTTGGAGTGGTTCCTGACCCTGTCGATCAGGGCAATGGATGGGTTGAACGCAGATACAACGGCAACGACGGCCGGGATCCTGTCGGTAATGTTCATTTGGAGCTGTGCGCCAATCGGAGTAGACGGTGGTTACGGCCGGGCGACTGTTGCCGACACTGGCGCACGACGGGTGCTGGACGCCCGCTTGGTTGCCGTGAGCACATTGCGCAGAAAAGCCACGCGCGCACCCAAGATTTTGCGCAAGCTTCGGATCCCGGTAGGAGTGAGGTTACCTCCGTGCAGCCGATGAAGGATGGTATCCGTTTCCAGGTACAGAATGGAGCGGTTGACGATACCGACGAGGGCGATCCACTGATCGTGCGATTCAGTCATGTGGCTCGGGAACGGAAGGACCTGTTCGAGCATGGAACGACGAAAGGCCATCGCACATCCCCAGTGAAGGCGATAGCCCACCACAACCCCGAGGATGTTCCGGAAAGTGTGACCTGAATCCCGGGCCCGGAGACGGATCTCGTGGAAACGGCCCAGATCTCCTTCGATGTGCTGGCAGTTGCTCACAACCATGCCCTTGCTTTGCAGAGCGCCAATCATGATCCCGACTCGTCCTGGAATCCAAATGTCATCCTGGTCCGAGAGGAAAACGTACTCTCCGCGGGCCTCTGACAACGCCCGCTCAAATGTCTTGACGTAGCCAGCGTTCGATTCGGCGCGAATCAGCCGGATGCGGGAGTCCTCGATATCAGCCACCAATTGGGCTGTTCCGTCGGTGGAACAGTCATCAACCACAATGAGTTCGTCGTCCGGGGCTAGTTCGGACAATATGGAGTCGATTTGCTCCGCGATGTGTCGCGACCCGTTGTAGGCGGCCATGCACACGCTGACGCGAGGAACGGCTCCGGATGAGGCATACATGAACGGGAGTCACTTTCTCTTTCCCGCAAGAAGATATGAGCAGAGCGGGGGCTTGGCCAAACTTCCATCATCCTACCAAGCGATGCAACTGCCGCAGGTCCCGACCATTGGGCACCTATATAATCGAGGGAATACAGCCAGAGGTTTCTCGAACCGCATGTAATTTGCCCTCAACGCCTCGCCCGAAACTGGCTGAACCCACCGGAAGGAACAACAGGTCCATGACCGTTGACGTTATGTTGCCCTACTACGGGGACGTCGACCAGATGAAACTGGCGGCCCAGAGTGTCTTGAACCAGCAGTACCAGGACTGGAGGCTGATCGTTATCGACGATGGCTACCCGGACCCGGAACCCCGGCGCTGGTTCTCGGAGATCACCGACTCCAGGGTCACCTATATGCGCAACGAGGAAAACCTCGGCGCCAACGGAAACTACCGTAAGGCCCTGGGGCTCGTTGAGGCCCCTTATGTGGTGATCATGGGTGCCGACGACATCATGTTGCCGAACTATCTCGGCGTCGTTGTGAGCGCTTTCGAGGAGTATCCGAAGGCCGACGTCGTTCAGCCCGGAGTGCAGGTCATAGACGAGAAGGGCATTGCCTGCACGCCTCTCGTTGACGCAGTGAAGAAAGTGTACGCACCGAAAACGAGCGAGCGGATCGAGCTCAAGGGCGAGGCCATGGCCACGAGCCTGGTCCGTGCCGATTGGGCCTATTTCCCTTCCTTGGCCTGGAAGTCGGAAACAGTCACACGCATCGGCTTCACCGAGGGCTTGGACGTTGTCCAGGATCTTGCGCTGCTGCTGGACATCGCAGCAGAGCATGGCTCCATGGTCATCGATCCAGTACTCGCGTTTCTTTACAGGCGCCATTCGGCTTCGGATTCTTCGGTGCGCGCGCTCGACGGCCGGCGCTTCGATGAAGAGCGGCACTTTTTTGAGAGCCAGGCTGAGCGCTTCGCGGCTCTCGGTTGGAAGAAGGCTGCCCGTGCGGCGAGCTTCCACACAACATCGCGACTGAATGCAGCCACACTGATCCTGAAGTCAGTCGGTAAGGGAAAGTTCGACTCCCTTCCCCGGCTGGCCAAGCACATCGTCGGCTAGCGGACGATGGAAACAGAAGAGGGCGCCTCCCAGGAGGCGCCCTCTTCTGTTTCCATCAATTGTTCTGAGAGTCCGGGGGAGTTTCAACCTTATTGTCGAGTGTCTCCGGGTCTCCAGAAGCCGTCTGCTTAGCCTGGATCGCCTTGAATTCCGCCCGCAAGATTGCGAGTTCCTCGGCCAGGATCCGCACTTCGTCTTCAGCTGTGGATTGTTCACGTGACAAGTGAAGGCAAACACCGACGAGCAGAATCAGCGTCATGATGAAGAGCAGATTCGCCGGGATCTGGATGCCCAACAGCTTGCTTGCCCCTGACAGCAATTGCGGGAAGGCCGAAAGTACCAGCGTTCCGATGCCGACGATGATCCAGAGGACGGCGTACTTCTCCCGCAGTTTTTGGCGCCGCAGCATCTCGAACACGTAAATAAGGATCGCCACCACGACGATCGCGCCCATGAGGAGTGCCATGTGGATGTCCTAGTTGGTTGAAGGAATGGATTTTTTGCGGGTCAGCGCAAAGATCAGGGCGAGCCCCGAACGTCCAAGGTAAAGTGCCGCCTTCACGGCGTCGTGGCTCGGTTCTCCGCCTTGGCGTTCACGCATGGAAACACCAACTTGGCGTACTGTGCATCCCGAGCGGATGGCCACGACCAGCGAATCGATGGTGTCGCCGAGGTATTCAGCGGGGTAGTGATCGACGTACTGCCGGATGGCCTTGGCATTGGCAGCGCGGAAGCCGGAGGTCACGTCGGTAAGCTTCGTTCCGGCAACCTTGGACAGGGTCCAGGCCAAGACGATCATGGCCCATTTGCGTGGACCCCTGACCGAGTAGGTCCCTTTATCGGCGAACCGGGCACCGATTGCAATGTCCGCCTCCCGGAGCCCCTCCAAGACGACTTTGATATCCCGTGGGTCGTGCTGGCCATCAGCATCGACCTGAATCACCTGGGTGTAACCGTGCGACTTGGCGTATTTGAAACCAGTGCGCATCGCTCCACCGACGCCCATATTGAAGGGGAGTTGCAGGACCGTGGCGCCGGCGCCCTGTGCCACCGCTGCAGTGTTGTCGCGCGAACCGTCGTCGACAACCAGGACGTCGCACGGCGGCCCGAAAGCGAAGACCTCGCGGATCGTGCTGCCGATGGCCTCGGACTCATTCCACGCTGGCATGATGACCAGAACATCGTGGCGGCGAACAGCGCCCACGGCTAGACCAACCTGTTCCGGACGTACGACGTGAGCCGATCGTCAGACGAGCCCGGCTCGAATCCCGCTGCCCGGATCTTGCTCAGGTCAAGGACACTTTTGAGTGGGCGGGGTGCGGCCGCTTTGCCGCGGAAGTACTCTTCGGTGGTGACGCCCGTGACGGAATCCCGTGCCGCACCGCTGAGCTCGTAGACGTCGGCGGCGATGTCCGCCCAGGACTGCGGCTCACCGGCGTTGCTGAGGTTGTACGTGCCGTAGCTGGCCTTGGAGTCCAGCAAGTGCTTGATTCCCGCGGCGATATCCTCGGTGAAGGTCAAACGTCCGATCTGGTCGTTGACGACGGAAGGTTCAATTCCACGCGCAGCGAGGGAAGCCATGGTGCGGACGAAATTGTTACCCTCGCCAATGACCCAGCTCGTGCGCACGATGTAGTGCCTGGGAACAACGCTGACAACGGCGTCCCCGGCGGCCTTCGTCTGCCCGTATACGCCCAGCGGCGAGACCGGTTCGTCTTCGCCGTGGGTGTCAGCAGCGCCGTCGAACACATAGTCGGAGGAGACATGCACCAGGGTCAGGTCGTGCTCGACGGCGGTCCGGGCCAGACGAGCGACGGCAGTGACATTCGACTCCCAGGCGGCCTGGCGGCCTTCAGCGGTTTCCGCGGCGTCGACGGCGGTATAAGCGGCCGCGTTGATGACAGCGGAATAGTTCTTCCAGTTCTTTTGCGCAATCGCATCCTCTGACGTGAGGTCGAACTCAGCGCGGCCGGCAAATTCAACGGAGGCGTCGCCGTCGTACAGTTCCCGAAGGGCTTTGCCCAGCTGGCCGTTGGCACCCAGAACCAGCGTCTTCTTCGGGCCCATCGGCCGCACATCCGCGAGACGCGGATGTGCTTTGTCTTTGTCCGAGAGCTCGGCCCGCTCGAGTGGAATGGGCCAGTCGATCGCCGCTGTCTCGTCAGCCAGGTTCAGGAAGGTGTACTGGCCCTGCGCATCGGCGCTCCAGTGGTCGTTGACCAGATAGGTGTAAGCGGTATTGTCTTCCAGGGTCTGGAAAGCGTTGCCCACACCCCTCGGGATGAAAATTGCCTGACTAGGGTCCAGCTCGGCGGTGAATACCGCACCGAAGGACGGACCTTCACGCAAGTCCACCCACGCGCCGAAGATCCTGCCGGTGGCCACAGAGATGAATTTGTCCCAAGGTTCGGCGTGGATGCCGCGCGTGGTGCCGGCTTTCTCGTTGAAAGAGATGTTGTTCTGTACCGGCTTGAAGTCCGGAAGCCCGAGGGCCACCATCTTCTCGCGCTGCCAGTTCTCCTTGAACCAGCCGCGGTTGTCGCCGTGGACGGGAAGTTCGTAAAGGACGACGCCGGGAATAGGCGTTTCGCGGGCACTCAGCTGCTTGGAAAACTCAATCGACATCGTCTATTGGCCCTGTTCCTTGTACTTGGCCTCGGTTTCGGCTTTCTGGGGACGCCACCATGCTTCGTTGTCGCGGTACCACTTGATGGTGTCTTCGATGCCGGCCTCGAAGTTGGAGAACTCGGGCTTCCAGTCCAGCTCCGTGCGCAGTTTCGTGGAGTCGATCGCGTAACGGAGGTCGTGGCCTGGGCGGTCCACCACGTGGTCGTAGGCATCGTTGTCCTGGCCCATGTGCGCCAGGATGAGCTCCACGACATCCTTGTTGTTCTTCTCGCCGTCCGCGCCGATGAGATAGGTTTCCCCGATCCTGCCCTTCTCGATGATTGCCAGAACGGCGGAAGAGTGGTCGTTCGCGTGGATCCAGTCGCGGACGTTCTCGCCCTTGCCATAGAGCTTTGGGCGGATCCCGTCGATCACATTGGTGATCTGGCGCGGGATGAACTTTTCCACGTGTTGGTACGGGCCGTAGTTGTTTGAGCAGTTGCTGATGGTGGCCTGCAATCCGAAGGAGCGCACCCATGCCCGCACCAGCAGGTCTGAACCGGCCTTCGTCGAGGAGTAGGGGCTGGAGGGATTGTACGGAGTGTTCTCGGTGAACCGTTCCGGGTCATCGAGCTCAAGATCGCCGTAGACCTCGTCGGTGGAGATGTGGTGGAAGCGCTTGTCATGCTTCCGGGCGGCTTCGATGAGCGTGTAGGTGCCGATGATATTGGTGTCCAGGAAGGGACGCGGGTCATGCAGCGAGTTGTCATTGTGCGACTCTGCGGCGTAGTGGACCACGACGTCGGCCGCGGCCACGAGGGGCTCGACGACGGAAGGGTCCGCAATGTCCCCCTGGACGAACGTGAGCCGCTCGCTCGGTAGGTGCTTGATCGACTCCAGGTTCCCGGCATAGGTGAGCTTGTCCAGCACTGTGACGTGGTGGTCCGTGTTAGCTATGACAAAGTGGACGAAATTTGAGCCGATGAAGCCGGCGCCGCCGGTTACGAGGAGTCGCTGCATAGTTCCATACGTTACCGGATTTACGCCAGTTATCTGTTCCGCAATGGCCGCGGACGAGCGTCGCATTGATCCTGTCAACGACGCCGGTTCACGGCGAGAGCGAAAAACCCTCCACCTACCCCGAAGGCGGGGACCCAGCGATGGGTCCCCGCCTTCGGGCACTTGCTGCAGCTACGGGGTGAGAAGCTTGACCCCGCTTGCAGAGCTCCAGGTAATTGTTGCGCCTTGGAACGACTGGGTGCAGCTCGTCCCATCGGGGCTGCAGGTCTGACTCGTCGTCGGATAACCAGCGCGGCCGCCTTCAAAGCCCTGACCGGCCCAGGCTTGTTGGATCGGTCCGGGCACCATGGCTTGCGCACCGCTCGTCGGGGACCACATGATGGTCCCGTTCTCGAAGTTTTCGAAGCAACCGCCATTGCGCAGTCCGCAAATCGTGGCGCTCGTCGGATAGCCGAGGCTCCCTGATTCGAAGCCTGACTGCCCCCACCGTGCACGGATCGGGTCGGAAGTCATAGGCTGGGCGCCCGTGGCCTGGGACCACATGACGGTTCCCTTTTCGAAGTTCTGGAAGCAGCCCCCGTTGCGGAGTCCACAGATCTGCGCGCTCGTGGGGTACCCGAGGGTCCCTCCTTCGAAGCCCGACTTGACCCAGGCGTCCCGAATCGGACCCATCAAGAGAGCGTTGGCACTTGTCCCGGCAGACAACATGATGGTGCCGCCTTGGTAATTCTGGAAGCAGCCACTGTTCCGGAGGCCACAAACGACGCCGGAGGCCGGGTAACCGAGACGCCCGCTCTCGAAGCCTCCTTGTTGCCACAGGTCGCGGATCGGACCGTTGATGCTTGGCTGCGCACCGGTAGCCGGCGAGTACATCAAAGCGCCCTTGGCGAACATCTGGAAGCAGCCGCCATCCTTAAGGCCGCAGATTTGAGCAGAGACCGGATAGCCGAGTGAACCTGTCTCCATGCCTGAGAGCTTCCACGCGTCCAGCATTGGGCCCGCGGCTACCGATTGGATGGGTGTCGAGTTCGAATAGACCACGGATCCCTTTTCGAAGGACTGGATGCATCCGGAGTCTGTGAGTCCGCAATTTGCGGACGAGGTCGGATATCCGAGGGATCCGTTCTCGAAACCGGACTTTTGCCAATAATCCAAGAGCCTTCCGGTGAGCGTGAAGGCGCCGGTATTCGGGGAGAACATTATTACCCCGCCTTGGAACAATTGGTAGCAGCCGCTGGCGCGGAGTCCGCAGACTTCCTTGGCCAGAGGGAATCCGATTGGCACTGACTGGGCACGCGCGGTGTTCCACGTGTCCGCGATTCCCAGGATGATCGGCCACGCGCCGGAGGTTGATGTCCAGGCGACCACACCTCCCTGGAATTTCTGCACGCACGAGGAAGCGTCACACGTCGCTTCCGCTACCGGATATCCGAGCACCCCGTTCTCGAACCCGGTTCCTCCCCAGGCATCCAACATGGGTCCGGATTTGACGAGCACGGGTGGCGTGGATGGGCTCGACAGAACCGATCCGGCCTGGAACGTCTGGAAACATCCCCCGTTCTTGAGCCCGCATGTCAGGGAACTGGTCGGATAGCCGAGCGCCCCGCTTTCAAAGCCTTTCGACGCCCAGTAGTCCCGAATTGCTCCCGGTTGGACCAGCGCAGCCCCTGAGGCTGGTGACCACAGGAAACTTCCACCCTGGAAGTTTTGGAAACAGCCACCGTTCTTGAGCCCACAAATGAGCTCGCTCGTGGGGTAGCCGGCCCGGCCGCTCTCCAGTCCGGTACTCCGCCAGGCATCGGCTATGGGGCCGGGGGTGATTGGCAGCGCCCCGGTTGCCGGCGACCACATGATCGTTCCGCCCTGGAATCCTTGGAAGCAGCCGCCGTTGACGAGACCGCAGGTGATCGCCGTCGTCTGGTTCCCCAGGGCCGGGTGGCCGTTGCGATACGCACTGATCTGGTCGGACGCCGCCTGCGGGACGGAGTTCCCCGCGAAAGTCGAGAGTGAGGCGAAGTCGCCGTTCCAAATGTTTGAGTCGCCCGAGAACGGGCCTGTGCTGCTGTATTGCCAAAAGCTGAATTGATTCCAACTGGCCGGAAGCGTCCCCGGCGAACTGCTGGGACTTGAAGGATAGGAAGCGATCCACAGCGGATAGTTGGCGAAACTGCCCGAGTTTCCTGTGCATGTGGCCCACCAGTCAGTGGTGCTGTAAATGACGGGGTATCGTCCGATGAGCGACTTGACGGTATTTCCAAAGTCGGAAATCCACGAGGCCATCTGGCCTGCAGACATTCCATAACAAGTGTTACCGAAATAGAACCCATTGATGGTCTGGCCCTCATACGGGTTGTACTCGATGTCGAGCACGGGAGGCAGGGTGTATCCGTCAGCGGACCATCCACCACCGTTGGCCACGAAATACCTGGCTTGGTCTGCGCCGGATGACCAGTTGGGAATGGCAAAGTGGTAAGCCCCCCGGATCATCCCGACGCTGCGTGAACCATCGTATTGCTGGGAGAAATTCCCATTGACGTAATAGTTGCCCTCAGACGCCTTGACGTAAGCGAAGCGCGAACCTTGGTTCCACTGCGCCGCCCAGTCAACGTTGCCCTGGTACGCGCTAACGTCCTGGCCGGCGATCCCGTACGGCGGACTCCAATGGCCCGGGTCGGTCGCCTGGGAAATGGCTAGGGGAATTGCACCGGCTACTGCCCGGGAGCCGGCCACCACATGCAACGACTCTTCCTGCTTGTTTGCCATGACACGAGGAGAGCGTTGACCCATCTCGGCACCGCCGGACGGGATCGCCTTTCGCATTGCGGCCTTCATAGCGTCGGCGGTCGTCGGGTTTCCGCCGGGCATCTTGATCGCATCTGAGGCCTGCGGCGTGGGAATTGCGGGATCAGAGCCTTGAACGCTTGGCGCCGGGGAAGGCGCTGGCGCGGGGACCGACGGCGTTGCCGGATTAGGAGCGCTTGGTTTGGTCGCTGATGTCGTAGCCGGAGACGACGGTGACGGGGCTGTTGGCACCAGCTCCGAAGCGCCGGACTGTGCAGGGGCAGCGACGGTCATCAGCAGCACCAAGGATAGCGCCGCGCCTGCGCGGGCCAAGGGTGAACGACGGGCCGTTTCGGCTTTGGTTTTATTCATTTTCAATTCCGGCAAGGTGCCGCTCAATTGACGGCACATGGTGATAGCTTGCGACTGCAGCTCCAGCAACTAACGCTTCTGCAGTGCACCATAAGGGCCAGCTCCTAACCGGGACACCATAGCATTCGGGGGCAGGAGTGGCCAGAGTTTTATGTGTTGCTGGTGTGACTGGTGGTTGAACAGTTACCCAACGACCACGCCAGCTCGGTCGCCACCCTGTTTCTGTCCGAACGCGGGGTACTCCGAGCCAGACGGTTCACGGCGACCGGACTGGCATCCAGCTGTGCCCGATTGCGGTCCTCAACGTCCGATTCTGGCGTTGTAGCGGTACATGAACGCCGCCATGGCGTCGCGGTTGACGGGGTTCAGCGGCTGGAAGGTGCCGTCGGCATATCCGGTCGTGATGCCGGTGGAGGCCAGCCACGTGATTTCGAGATAGAACGGGCTGACTGGGGTGAGATCGGTGAACGGTGAGACGCCGGGCTGGGTGTATGCGGGTTTACCGGCAAGTCGGTAGAGAAATGCAGCCATGGCGTCGCGGTTGACGGGATCCGAGGGGCGATAGGTGCCGTCGGGGTATCCGGTCGTGATGCCGGTGGTGGCCAGCCACGTGATTTCTTTGTAGAACGGTGAAAGGGGCCCAATGTCCTTGAACGGAGAGATCGCCGGGGGCACGTAGGCGGGGCTTCCCCTCAGGCGGTAGAGGAAAGCGGCCATGGCCTCGCGGGTGACGGGCTGGACAGGGCGGAACGTTCCATCGGGATATCCGGTGGTGATGGCGTTGTAGGCCATCCACGTCACTTCCGTGTAGAAGGGGTAGCTTCCGGGGATGTCGGTGAAGGAAGGCGGGCTCGAAGCCGTGAATGCCGTCAGGCCTTGCGCGGTGCCGAGTCCGGTGGGTCCGTCATAGCCGAAGCCGGCGGTGCATAGATAAGGGATGGTGCACGTGCCGTTCGCACCGTTCGCAACGTCATTCAGCGCCCAGGGGGAGCCGTAGGCAAGTTGGGCAGGGGAGGTCCCCGCAGGTGGAGGGCCGGCGAGGGCGTATGTGGCTGCGATGACGGGGGCGGCCGCGCTGGTTCCGCCAAAGACCATCCACCCGCTCATCCCGTTGCTGGGCGTGCTGTCGTAGACGGCGACGCCGGTGCTCGGGTCGGCGACTGAGGCCAGATCGGCGACGGTGCGGTTCGGGCAGCCCGTGTCGTGCTGCCAAGCGGGCTTCGGCTCGTAGGCGGAGCAACCGCTGCCCGGCCCGGCAGCGCCGGAGCCGGTGGCTCCCCACGCGCGTTCCGTCCAGCCCCGGACTTTGCTTGTGTCGAGGTTCAGGGTGGTGCCGCCGGCTGCGACGACGTTGGGGGAGGACGCCGGGTAGTTCACCGTGGGCGGGGCGGTGGCGTTCGTGTAACCGTTGTCGCCGGAGCTGGCCACGAGGGGGATCCCGGGGTGATTGAAGTATTCGGCATCGTATCGGGTGATCCCGGAGGATTCCGGTCCACCGAAACTCATCGACACAGCACTGGCACCTAGGTTGACCGCCGTATTGACCGCTGCACCCAGATCGGTGAGGGAATTGGATGAGGCCTCGACCAGCAGGATGTTGCAGTTCGGGCAGGCCGCCGAGACCATCTGGACATCGAGGGACGCTTCCTGCGCCCACCCTGCGTCGGCGCCCGGCAGGGAATTTCCGCCTGCCTGGTCCACTTTGCGGAAGCATCCGGTGGCTGAGACGCACTCACCCAGCTTGTACTTCGTCCGGTAGATACCAAGATCAGCCTCGGCAGTCGGGGCATCGTACGGATCCACTACCGCTACCGTTCTGCCGGTGCCTGCGGTGAGTGAAGGCAGCTTATAAGCGGACTGCAGGTCTGCCGGTCCGTATCCAGCTGGAACCAGCTGCCCCACGGCCAGGGGACCGGCAATTTCATCATCGATCTCCGCATGGCACGATGCGTAGCCCGGGGGTGCGTCGGCGCAAACCTTTGAATGCCGGTGTCCCTTCAGCCGTGCCATGGCCTGGGCAGCCGGTGTGGGCTGAGGGGGTGGGACAGTTGCCGTTGACGGTCCAGGAAGAAGACTGGTTGAGCTTTCTTCTGCCTGCGCAGGCCCGACGATCGCGATCGGCAGCATCAGAACCGCCGTGGCGGCTAACCATCGTGGCCGGCTGAACCAGCGACCGCGGGAGTATCCGCGCGGTGTTTTCGGCATGAGATCCTTCTTTGCACGGGATTTGGGCGTCGGGAGTGACCAGAGATTCACGTGTTTCTGGTGTGACTTAGAGATAAGACAATTATCCACAAGTCACTCAATTTGACTTGGTCTCGCCTAGAAGCCTCCCCTACTTTTAACCTTGTTGAAGGTTTTCCGCAGCGCCTGGGCGCATGCTGCATTGGGGGGAAAATGGAGGCTTTGCGCATCGTAGAGGATGAAGTCCGCGAGCTGATTCGTCGCCGCGGACTGGATCCTTTGAGCCAAGCGGTCGAAGTGCACCGGCTCGTCGAGGCCGCCGTCAATGACTACGACGAGCGGGCACTCCTTGGTCCGTTGCCTCCTTTGGGACACTTGGACAGCGCCCGCAAGTACGTGTTCGACGCCGTTGCCGGCTTCGGGCCGCTCCAGCCGCTTCTGGATGACCCCACCATAGAAGAGGTCTGGCTCAACGCGCCCAACGAGGTTTACGTTGCCCGGAATGGCGAATCCGAACTTACCTCGATCAGCCTCGGCGAGCAGCAGGTTCGCGACCTCGTTGAGCGGATGCTTAAGAGTTCCGGGAGGAGGCTCGACCTCTCGTCACCCTTTGTTGACGCAGCCCTCCCCGACGGTTCGAGGCTCCACGTCGTCATTCCCGACGTAACCCGCCGCCATTGGGCCGTGAATATCCGGAAATTCGTGGTCAAGGCGACCCGGCTCGAGCATCTAGTGGAGCTGGGGACACTGACCCCCGAGTCAGCCCGATTCCTGGGAGCTGCGGTGGCCAGCGGATTGAACATTCTCGTCTCCGGAGCCACCCAGGCAGGAAAGACGACAATGCTCAACTGCCTGGCAGCCAATATCGGCTCCCGGGAGCGGGTCATCACTGTCGAAGAGATCTTTGAACTCCACCTTCCGTTGCGTGACGTCGTCGGCCTCCAGTGCCGCCAGCCAAACCTCGAGGGTCAAGGCGAAATTCCCTTACGCCGGCTCGTCAAGGAGGCACTTCGCATGCGGCCGGATCGCCTCGTGGTGGGCGAAGTCCGGGAAGCGGAAAGCCTGGACATGCTCATTGCGCTGAATTCGGGCCTTCCCGGCATGTGCACCATCCATGCGAACTCCGCCCATGACGCCGTGACCAAGATTTGCACGTTGCCGCTGCTGGCCGGCGGGAACATCTCGAGCGCGTTCGTGGTGCCGACCGTCGCATCGTGTATCGACCTCGTGGTCCATTGCAGCCGCCACCCGGACGGACGCCGCCAAGTCACCGAGATCCTTTCGTTGGGTCGGCGCGTGGAGAACGGCATCATTGAGTCGTCACAGGTGTTCGCGATTCAGGACGGCAGACTCCAACCCACGTCGAATTCCATGCCGGCAGCAGAGAAATTTTCCCGGGCAGGTTTCGACGTCGCCGCGCTGCTGGAGCATTACTGATGGCCCCGCTGCTTGGCGTTCTCTGCGGACTGGGGATGTTCCTCATCTGGTGGTCTGCGTGGGAACACCCTCCCGCCGTCAAGGAGCCCAAACCGAAACGCCTTGAGTCCTTGTTGCTCACGGCCGGGATTGAAAAGGTGAGCGGCGGGGGATTCATTGCATCGTGCCTCGGATTGGGACTTTTCACCACACTCGTGATCTATATCGTGACAACGTCCTTTTCGATCGCGGCGTGCTTCGGCCTCTTTGGTGCGTGGCTTCCCCTGGCCGTTGTGAGATGGCGGGCGCGCAGGCGGACCGCCATGCTCCGCGAGCTCTGGCCCGACGTGGTCGACCATTTGCGCTCGGCGATCCGCGCGGGACTTTCGCTGCCGGAGGCGCTTATCCAGCTCGGGGACAAGGGCCCCGAAGAGCTGCGGGCACTCTTCCGGGAGTTTGGTGCGGATTACCGTTCCGGTGGCCATTTCGATTCGGCGTTGAACAAACTCAAGGAGCGCTTGGCGGATCCCGTTGCCGACAGGATCATTGAGGCGCTCAGGCTGACCCGCGACGTGGGCGGATCCGATCTGGGCCGGCTTCTGGGAACTCTCGCTGAGTTCCTTCGTGAGAGCGCGAGGACCCGCAGTGAACTTGAGGCACGACAATCATGGACCATCAACGGAGCGCGCCTCGCGGTTGCGGCCCCATGGATCGTCCTGATGCTGCTGGCTAGCAGGCCGGAGGCTGTTGCCGCTTACAACTCCGCGGCCGGGATCAGCGTGCTTGGAGGCGGAGTGCTGGTCTCGGCGCTCTGCTACTGGGTCATGCTGCGCATTGGCGCGCTTCCCGAAGATGAAAGGGTGCTTCGATGACGGCGCTGACTGCACTAACCGTATTGTGCGGACTTCTCATGGGCGCCGGACTTTGGCTGATCTTTGTTCGCATGCCGTTCATGCGCCCCATTCCGTTCGCGGAGCGGATCGAGCCGCAGCTCAGGTCCCAGAACCTTGGATCGCGGTTGCTGTCGGCCCCGGACGTCGCGCCGTTCGGCCCGTTGGAGCGTATTGTGCGGCCTGTTTTCCAGGACGCGCTCCGCTATCTGGCGAAGTTCAACCTCGGCACCGCGTCCCTTAACAAAAGGCTGGCCAAGGCCGGCTCCGCAAAGTCCGCCCTGGACTTCCGGGCAGAGCAGTTGCTTTGGGCGGCGGCGGGCTTTGCCGCGGCGGTGGTCGTAGTGCTCATGAGTGCGGCGGGGGGACGGTTCAGTCCGGGGATTGCCGTCGTCTCGGTCTTGGTTTCCGCGCTGGGTGGATATCTTTTCCGCGACTACATGCTGGGGATGCGGATCAAACGCAGGGAAAGGCTGATGCTGGCGGAATTCCCCAGCCTTGCCGAACTGATGGCCCTGGCGGTGGGAGCGGGGGAGAGCGCCAGCGGGGCCCTCGATCGAGTATGCCGGACGGCCCGCGGCGAGTTGGCGAAGGAGTTTTCCTTGGTACTGGGCGCCATGCGGGCAGGTACGCCCTTGGTCGAGGCCTTGCACGGGTTTTCGGGACGAACCGACCTCGGCCCGCTGGTTCGGTTCGTGGATGGAATTGTCGTTGCCGTCGAACGCGGTACTCCATTGGCCGATGTCTTGCGGGCCCAAGCTGCGGATGTCCGCGATTCAGCCAAGCGGGAGCTGATGGAAACGGCTGGTCGCAAGGAAATCGCGATGATGGTGCCGCTGGTTTTCGGAGTCTTGCCGCTCACCGTGGTCTTCGCCGTCTATCCCGGCTTGGCCGCGCTGAATCTTGGCTTCTGACGATGACCTCCGGCAAAGCCTTTCCATCACATGAATATCGGTTCGAATGCCGATACCAAAACCGCACGGAAATCTACAACGGATTCCTGCACAGGGAAATGGGGGAAAAATGAAACAGGGAAAAATGAATAAGCGCGGACGTCGAGGCCTGCCCGCATCCGGCCTTTTGCTGTGGCAGCTGTGGACGCTCCTGTCGCCCGGATCAGCACTAGGAACAAGACCAAACCAACGTCCGATGCCCGACGACGACCATCCCGAGCGGGGCGACGTGCCTGGTTGGGTGATGATCACCTTGATGTCCGCCGCGCTTGTCGCCGGTCTGCTGGCGCTGGCCGGCCCGGCACTCGAGGCACTCTTCAACCAGGCCATGAGCAAGGTCGGAAAGTAGTCCATGCCGTTCCGCAGCAGGGGAGCGGGAGACGGCAGTTGCATGAGTGCAGGTCGCGGCGATGAACGCGGCTCCGCCGTCGTGGATTTTGTGCTGGTCGGCGGTCTGTTGACCGTATTTTTCCTTGCCGTCATTCAACTGGCCCTTGTGTTGCATGTGCGCAATACCCTCATTGATGCGGCATCGTCCGGAGCCCGGTACGGCACTCTCGCCGACCGGACTCCGGCCGATGCGCGTGAGCGCACCGCAGACCTGATCGGAACAGCGCTGAACGCAGACTTCGCCCGGGACGTCTCGACGTCGGAGGCTGGTTTCCAAGGAATCCGCACCTTGGAAGTGACAGTGCGGGCACCGTTGCCGGTCATCGGGTTGATTGGACCCGTGGGGGCGTTGGAGGTGAGGGGGCATGCTGCGTCTTCCCGCTGACCTTGGCCGTACCGTCCTTGCCCGTTTCAGGGAGGCCGCCCGCCTGCCGTTCCCGGACGGCCCGGAATCCAGCGGTTCACAGTGTGGCGCGGAGCGGGGAAGCGCGGTAGTCGAGTTCATCCTTATGGCACTCCTGCTCATGGTTCCCTTGGTTTATTTCATTGTCACCATTGGACAAATCCAGGGTGGCTCGTTCGCCGTTGTGGGGGCAGCGGACCAGGCCGCCAAGGTGTACGTCATGCAAAAGGACACCTCCCAGGGGCGCGTCGCCGCTGAACAGGCTGCTCTTTTGACCCTCGCCGACTATGGACACTCCGCGGAGCAGGCGCTTGTGGACGTCGCGTGCGACCGTGGCGATTGCCTGTCCGCCGGGGCAGCGGTCACGGTTACGGTCAAGCTCACGGTTCCGTTGCCGATGGTGCCTTTTGGAGAGGCTCTGAGCCTGGACGCCGCGAATCTGAGTGCGTCGGCCACGCAAATCGTCGGACGGTTCCGGTGAGGGATCTTCCTGGGCAAGGGGATGTGCTGCGGACACGCGGATCGGAGGGGGAACACGGCCAATTGACGGTCTTGACCATCGGTTATGTGGTGATCGCGTTGTTGCTTGCAACGGTCGTTGCTGCGGCTTCCGCCATCTACATCGAGCATAAGAAGCTCCTCTCCCTGGCGGACGGAGCTTCGGTGGCAGCGGCGGACAGCTATTCCCTTGGCCAGGTAGACGGTGGTGCCGAAACCCCGTCGGCCGTCCTCAACAGCGAGCGGGTGCGCCACGTGGCCGGGTCATACCTCAGCCAAAACGGCGCCCATTCACGATTCGATCAACTTGCCGTCGCCCCTGGTACCGGAAGTCCGGACAGCACTACGGCCGAGGTTGTGCTGAGCGCGGTCGCCCATCCGCCCGTGGTCAGCTTCATCCTTCCCGCCGGTGTGCCGATCGAAGCCCGTTCCACCGCGCGTTCCCGGTTGACGCGCTAGTTCCAAGCGTCATACGTCCAGTCCCGTGCGGAGGCAACCAACGGATGGCGTACTCTGGAACAACCATGGCTCAGATTGATTTTCCCGCAGAAATCCGCGCGCTCCGCTCCATCTACCGCTCCATCGAACAGGTTTCCGATGTCGAAAAGCTCAAGGAAGAGATCGCTGAACTGAGCGAGCGGGCGGGTGAACCGAACCTCTGGGACGATCCAGCATCCGCGCAAGTGATTACGTCCAAGTTGTCCCACCGGCAGTCCGAACTTGAGCGGTTGAACAGGCTGACGGGCCGAATCGACGACCTTGAGGTCCTTGTCGAGCTCGGCCAGGACGAGGACGACGACGCCTCCATGGTCGAAGCCGCCACGGAACTCGAATCGATCCGCAAGTCCCTCAAGGAACTTGAAGTGGTAACCCTGCTCTCAGGCGAATATGACGAACGCGAAGCCGTCGTCACGATTCGTGCCGGCGCCGGCGGTGTTGATGCGGCGGACTTCGCCGAGATGCTCATGCGCATGTACCTGCGGTGGGCAGAGCGCCACGGCTACCCGACCACGGTCATGGACACCTCATACGCCGAAGAAGCCGGCCTCAAATCAGCGACTTTCGAGGTCAAAGCGCCGTACGCGTTCGGGACCCTCAGCGTCGAAGCCGGGACGCACCGGCTCGTCCGCATCAGCCCGTTCGACAACCAGGGCCGGCGGCAAACGTCCTTTGCCGCCGTCGAAGTCATCCCGCTCATCGAGCAAACCGACTCAATCGACATTCCGGACAATGAGATCCGCGTCGATGTGTTCCGGTCTTCCGGTCCTGGCGGGCAGTCCGTCAACACGACGGACTCCGCAGTACGTTTGACCCACATTCCCTCGGGGATTGTGGTGTCCATGCAGAATGAGAAGTCCCAGCTGCAGAACCGCGCAGCGGCAATGCGCGTTCTCCAATCAAGGCTCCTCCTCCTGAAAAAGGAGCAGGAAGATGCCGAGAAGAAGGCATTCGCAGGTGACGTGAAGGCATCCTGGGGTGACCAGATGCGTTCGTACGTGCTCAATCCGTACCAGATGGTCAAGGACCTGCGTACTGAACACGAAGTAGGCAACACGTCAGCGGTATTCGACGGCGACATCGACGACTTCATCGACGCCGGCATTCGCTGGCGCACGGGTAACCGCAACGCCGAAGGGTAACGCCGCCTGAGCTGGGAGCCTGATTAGGCGACACACCGCAGCAAGCCCGCGATTCCATGGCGGAGCGTGCGTATAGTCGAAGAGCCGGCGCTCAACTTCCCCCAACGAAAGCCCGTGCGCTGGCGGTTGGACTGGCCGAACGTGGCATGTCCGGCGGGGTTCTGAAGAGTCATGATCCGATTTGAGAATGTCACCAAGGTCTACGACACCAATGCCCGTCCGGCGTTGGATGCTGTCAACCTTGAGATTGACCGTGGAGAATTCACCTTCCTCGTCGGGGCCTCGGGCTCCGGCAAGTCGACGTTTCTACGACTCATCCTGAAGGAAGACCGGGCAACGTCCGGTTCGGTCTACGTCGCCGGCCAAAACGTAGCCAACATTTCAAGCTGGCGGGTCCCCAAGCTTCGCCGCGGAATCGGCGTCGTTTTCCAGGACTTCCGTCTGTTGCCGCAGAAGAATGTCTTCGCCAACGTGGCCTTCGCCATGCAGGTGATCGGCAAGAGCCGCAGCATCATCCGGGAGACAGTTCCTGAAGTGCTGAAGACGGTCGGGCTTGAAGGCAAGGAACGTCGCATGCCCCATGAGCTGTCCGGTGGCGAGCAGCAGCGCGTGGCCATCGCCCGCGCCGTCGTCAACCGCCCGGGCATCCTTCTTGCTGACGAACCCACCGGAAACCTGGATCCCATTACCTCGATGGGCATCATGGGCGTCCTCGACAAGATCAACCAGAACGGCACCACTGTGGTCATGGCAACTCACGACGACGACATTGTGAACGAGATGCGCAAGCGCGTCGTGGAGCTCCGGAACGGAGTGGTGGTCCGTGACGAGGCCAGGGCGCTCTACACCTCGATGATTCCGGTGGTAGGGGAGTCCCGGCGAATGAAGGACGCGAGCGGTGCGGAAATCGACCGCGCGCAGGGGGTCCAGCAGTGAGGCTCGCTTTTATCCTGGGCGAGATCGGCAGCGGCCTGCGCCGGAACCTGTCCATGGTGATTTCCGTTGTCCTGGTGACCTTTGTCTCCCTCACCTTCGTCGGCGCAGCCGGAATGCTGCAGATGCAGATCAACCAGATGAAGGGCTACTGGTACGACAAAGTCCAGGTCGCTATCTTCCTCTGCAACGACTCCTCGACGTCGACCGGATGCGCTTCGGGCGCGGTCACCAAAGAGCAGCAGGACAACCTGGTCAAGATGCTCGAGTCACCAGCAGTCAAGCAGTACATCAACGATTACCAGTTCGAGTCGCAAGCCGATGCGTTCAAGCACTTCAAGGAACAGTTCTCCAACTCTCCGATTGTTGATTCGGTCACCCAGGACCAGCTTCCTTCGTCCTTCCGGATCAACATGAAGGATCCCCAGAAGTACCAGATCATCAGCGAGACCTTCTCCTCCCAAGCCGGCGTGGAGACCGTGAGCGATCAGCGCCAGGTCCTTGAACGGATCTTCGAGTGGATGAACGGTGCCTCCGTGGCGGCAATGGTGGTCGCGGGAGTCATGATCTTCTGTGCAGTCCTGCTCATCACCACAACCATCAGATTGTCCGCATTCAGCAGGCGACGCGAGACAGGCATCATGCGCCTCGTGGGAGCATCGAAGACCGTCATCCAACTGCCGTTCATCCTCGAAGGCGTCATCGCCGCCGTCGTGGGTGCAGTCCTGGCTTCCGGAACGCTGTGGTTGGTGGCCCAGTTCTGGCTCAACGGGGACTTGTCGCAGCAATTCCTGAATACTCCGTTTATATCCTCGACCCAGGTACTCGTGATTGCGCCTGTCCTGATAGCGTTGGGCGGCGGCCTGGCGGGGATTTCCTCCCTCCTGACCCTCCGCCGATATCTCAAGGTGTAGCCATGAAAAGCACTGATCCCGAGCGAACAGGACAGCCGATGCCCCGGAAGTACCAGGCTGCCCTGCAGCTGCGCATGGCGAGCGGCCGCGCCAAGGTTGCCGGCTCGGTGCTTGCCATCGCGCTGGTTGCGAGCCTTGCAACTGCCCCCATGGCACAAGCGGACGACCTCGACGACCAGCAAGCGGCCCTCAACGCCGAATCGGCGCGAGTGCAGCAGTCGCTGGAATTCGTTGATGCCAACATCGCCAAGGCTGCCGGCGACCTCGTGGTCTACCAAGGCCAGCTTCCGGGAGCGCAACAGGCACTGCTCGATGCCCAGGGCAGGGTCGCCAGCGCAGTGAAGGACGCTGATGCCCTGGCTGCCCGCGTTGATCTGGCGCAGCAGAGCAAAGCCCAGATCACCCAGCAGTTGGAAAACGACAAGCAAAAGATCACTGAGACCAAGAAGCTCATCGGCCAAATCGCGGCTCAGGCTTACAAATCCGGTGGTGTTCCGACGAACGTTGCCTTGCTGTTCGGATCGAACGACGGCGGCAACCTCACGGAATCCATGGACCTCGCCAACCAGGCGATGCGCAGCCAGAACGCCACGATGACGAAGTTGACGCAGCAGAGCGCCACGAACGTGAACTCGCAGGCCCGGCTCGCCGCCGTCGAACAGGAAATCCGAGATCTGAAGGCGAAAGCGGACGCCGCACTGGAGCGGGAAAAAGCCGCCCGCGATGACGCCGCAGCCAAGAAGGCGCAGGTGGACAAGCTCATTTCCGATACCACCCGCCTCAACAGCCAGCTTCAGGCGGCCAAGCCAAGTATCCAGGCCCAGCTCCAACAAGTGAAGGCGAACCAGGATGCCGTCGCGGCGGAAATTTCCGAGCGGGACCGCAAGCTCCGTGAAGCCTGGTTGGCTGAGCAGCAGCGAATCGCCGCGGCCGCTGCGGCATCCGCGCAGGCGCAAAACCAGGCACCCCCGCAACCTTTTGTCCCACCAGCGAGCAACCCGCGCTCCAACTTCGGCTTGATCCACCCGGTACCTGCGAACATCCCGATCACCTCAGGCTTCGGTTGGCGTGCGACGCCGCCAGGAACCATCGATTTCTACGGCCAAGGCGGTTACATGCACACTGGCATCGACTTCGGTGCCCCTTGTGGAACGCCCGTATATGCAGCGGCCGCCGGCACCGTATTTTCCGCCGGTTGGGGCAACGACGGCGGTGGCAACCGTGTCAAAATATCGCACGGAGTCATCAACGGGGATTCCCTGACCACGGTCTACTACCACAACACGAGCGTGGTGGTTTCTTCCGGACAGCAGGTGAGCCAGGGCCAGCTCATCGCATATTCGGGCACCACGGGTAACTCCACTGGTTGTCACGTGCACTTTGAAACCTGGGTGAACGGGCAGGCTGTTGACCCGATGAACCTTCTGTAGCCCGCCGGACAGTGTTCTACTGGCGTAGACTAGTGTGATTCTTCGACAACCAAGGAGTTCTACCGTGCCCAAGGAAAGTGGCCGTAAGGTAGTGGCCACCAATCGCAAGGCTCGGCATGACTACCACATATTGGATACCTATGAGGCTGGCATTGCCCTTATGGGAACCGAAGTAAAGTCCCTGCGTGAAGGCCACGCCTCGATGGTCGATGGCTTCTGCACGTTCTACAACGACGAGTTGTGGATGGAGGGCATCCATATCCCCGAGTACAACCAGGGGAGCTGGACCAACCACGCCGCACGCCGCCGTCGGAAGTTGTTGCTTCACCGCGAGGAACTCAACAAAATCTCCGGCAAGATCCGCGAGACGGGGCTGACGGTAGTGCCGCTCCAGCTGTACTTCCTGGACGGGCGTGCCAAGGTGGAGATCGCCTTGGCCCGAGGCAAGAAGGATTACGACAAGCGGCAGACCTTGCGCGAGCAGCAGGACAAGCGCGAATCGCTGCGTGAACTGCGCGAACGCAACCGCCGCTAAGCTGCGTCGTCAAGGACGTCCGCAGCCAAGCGTGTCCCGGAATGTTCGGGTGCTGCGATGCGTTATGATGATTAACCCGGCAGGTTTTTAGGGTGATCGTTTTCGGGCGACCATCGTGCTGCGGGGATTAATAACAAAATACGGGGATGATCGGTTTCGACGATGTTAGTCGCGACAGGTGAAGCGGGCCGAGGATGCAGAATTATCTCGTTAACGCTGTCTGCAAACCAATAAGTGCCAATTCTAAGCGCACTGACTTCGCTCTTGCTGCCTAAGCAGTAAGACAGTCCGTCAGCCCGAGGTTGCTATTGCCCCGGATCCTGGCGTCATTTAGATAGCCACTGCTGCTTGCCTTCGTCATCGAGGCGAGCGGGACTCTTAGATGACTGGGCCCGGATCAGCTACTTGTTCGTACGATAGCTGGGGCCGAGAAAGTCCGACGCGAACTGCGCCCGGAGAAGCCCTGACAACACGACATCGGACGGGGGTTCAATTCCCCCCATCTCCACTTTTGTGATGAGTCGAGACATCCTTCACGGATTGCTCGGCTCATCGGGAACACCCCGGTCTTCGGACCGGGGTGTTTTTCTTTGTCCGGGTGGGTAACCGCGGGCGGGGTCAGTGGTTCGGACTCCGTGCTGCCGGCTCGCCATCCGCACTGTCGACGCCGTCAGGAGGGTTCCCAGGTTCCCCCTCGCGGTGTTTGGCCACGGGTTTGCGGTCAACCAGCCTTCTTCGCTGGTGTCCAAAGACCATCACAACGGCTACCAGTGCGGCTCCGACAAGGACCATCACGACCCATATCCATTGTTGCCCGTCCACGTTCGCCCCAATCTCAGCCCGTCGGCTGGGTCCTGCGTTGTGCTACGAAAGGCCCTCGTTCCGTCGGCCTAGGCTTGGAGGACAGGACCGGTAAGGAGTCAGTCTTTCTCCTGGTGGTTTGCGTAGGCGATGCACCGACCCCGGTTTTCGGAAGGTGGGTTGTCCATTGAGCAAGGCTCCCTGCATATTTTTTCGCTGCGGCCCCTCGCCGGTCTGGACCCAGTCGTGGCCATCCGCCCATCTTTTTTGGCATGAACGCTGTCCGACACGATAGGACTGCGGGCGGTTGCTTTCTTGAGTACCCCCTACTTGTTTTCGGGGACCCCTACGCAAGGACTGCGCCTGTCCCCACAGCGTGATTGTTAACCAGTGGGCGCCGCTAGTCGATCAAAAAGATCCGCACGACCACCTGATCCGGATGGCGTTCGCCGGTTCCGACAGCCAGCCGGTTGTTGAGGTAGGCGAGTCCGGGCGCAGAACTGGTCAGACGCGGCCAGCAGCGAAAGTAGATGCGGTCCGCCGCGACATCTTCGCCGCGGTTCAGCCGTTCGATGTCCTCTGCCGTACCGTGGCGGAGCGCCGTGTTGTGGACGTAGATGCGTTGTCCCGCATCTGTTTCGAGGGCATATCGGGCATCCAGTTCCGTCAGCTCCCGGCTGCGCAGTATCTGGTAGTCGGCGCCGCCGGGGAGGACCTTGCCTGTGACATGGGGGCCGTCGAAAGTGCCTCCGATGATTGGCACTATCCGGCGGTGCCCCTCCGGTGTCGTCCCGACGTCGACCGGCATCCCGACGTCGACGGCCACTTCGGCGAAGAAGGACAGCCCCGGCGCCGCCGTCCGGCCGGTATTCACAGGACGCCAGCGGTCAGGCGGCTCGGGTGCAGCTCGCCGAAGCGGATGCTTTGCCGGGCAACGACTGAGTGGTCGGAGTCGTAGGCGCGCTTGCCGGTGTTCAGGTTCCTGTCCCAGCGCGGGTGGCAACTGGAAGTCACTTGCACACGGAGCCGTTCGCCGGGCGCGAAGGTATATGCCGTCTGCCAGAGGCTCACGGTGTATTCATGGACGCTGCCGGGTTCGACCAGTGAAGGCTGGTGGCCGGGAGAGTACCGTCCGGTGCCCGCGTAGCTATCCCGCCAGGAGGCGCGGACGATCCCGTCCGCCAACGACAAGGATGTTCCGTCGGGTGCTACGCGGCAAAGACGAATGACGAAATCCGTGTCCACGGCGGAAGTCGAGGCGAAGAAGCTTGCGCGCACTTCCCCGAACACTGTCAAGGACTCGGTGAATGCTTCGCTGGTGAACACGAGCACGTCTTCCCGCTCCTCAACGGCTTCCTGCCGGGCCGGTCCTGCGGGGAAGGTGCCGTGGATCATCGTGGCTCCTCCCACCGTGGGCACTGGGTCCAGGGGATCGTAGTCGAATTCGGCAATGCCGTCCGCTTCGGGTTCGTGGGAGAGGGATCCGTCCCGTCCGAAATACCAGGACCGTTCGCCGCTTGGAACCGGGAGTTCTTCGAAGCCGCGCCACTGGTTCTCACCCATGAAGTAGAGCAACACCGGGGGAACGCGGCGCAGGCGCTCCGGGTGGTTCTTGAGGACGGCGTCGAACCAGTCGGTGTGGATCCGGGACAAATCCCCCAGGCCGTTCATCATCCCTGACGCCGCGGCGATCCCGAAGTTGATGTCCGGATAGGCGCCAGTGAAGTTCGTGTGGGTCCAGGGGCCGACGATCAGGCGAGGCGCGGGGGAGCCCTGGGCCTTGCTCAAGTCGAGCTGCTTTTCGTACTGTTCGAAGGTGTTGGGTGCGAAGATGTCGAACCAGCCCCCGATGTGCAGGGTCGGCAGCGTGACCGCTTGTGCTGACGCAGCATCCCACAGTTTGGTGAAGCGGCTGCCCGGATCTTCACCCGCGGAGGGCAGCACATGGGAATTCATGAAAGTTCCGAGTTTCGGGGAGAGCCTGCGCAACGGAAGGGTGTCGAAGAGCGATCCGTCGGCGAATCCGCGGTCAAGGTCGAGCCAGGACCCGAGCTCCTTTTCCCTGCGCTCGGGGTCGTCGTGGAACTCGCGCATCAGTTCGTTCACGGAGATTGAGGCGTGGCCCCAGCCGAGCCGGCTGCCGAGTTCGTGGGCTCCACCCCGGTAGAGCGCGCCGTTGTTCGCATTCCCGCCTGCTGAAATGCCGAGGGCGAGGGCACAAAGGGCGGCTGGCGACAAAGATGCGGCCCGCCATTGTGTCTCGGCGAAATAGGATCGACCCCACATCGCGACGCTGCCGTCGGACCAGGGCAGCCCGGCGGCCCAGGCAACGGTGTCGGCGCCGTCGGAGGCTTCGTGGACGGACGGGGTGAACACGCCGTCCGAGCCGAACCGGCCGCGGCAGTCCTGGAGAATCACTCCATAGCCTGCGGCCGCTACGGTTGCGGGGTTGAAATAGGCGGAATTTACCGAGAGGTCCCTGCCATAGGGAGTCCTGGTGAGCAGGACCGGAAACCGTCCGCCGCCGTCGTCCGCAGGGCGATAGACGGTTGACCGCAGGACGGTGCCATCGGTCATATGGGTTTCGACGTCGGTCTCAATGAGTACGGGGAGCGGGCTCACGTGGGCGGTCCTTTAGCTTGGGGGAGTTCGGTCCGCGGAGAAGGCACGAAGCCGCGCCTCCTCCGCGGAAGCCTAAGACGGGCTGGAGGTCTTCGTGCCCAGGGCTTCAGTAGGTACTTTGTAGGTCTCTTTGACCCAGATGGCTGTCACTGCGGCGGAAACGAGGCAGCAACCCGCGGTGAAGGCCGCGACGGGTACCCACCCGGTGGGGCCCGGCTGTACGATTGCCGCTGCGATGGTCGGCGCGAACCCGGTGACAATCAACCCGAGCTGCGAGGCTGTGGCGGCGCCCGTGTAGCGGATACGGGTTTCGAACATCTCCGCTGTCATGGAGGGGCCGAGCGGATTGACCAAGCCATAGCCGACCGTCATGAACATGATGGCCGTGACGAAGATCAGCAGGATCGAGCCGGCGCTGATGGACCAGAAGAATGCGAAGGCCGAAGCGGCACAGATGATGTTGCCGGCAATGAATACGGGCTTGCGACCGATTCTGTCGGCCAGGACGCCCGCGTATGGCTGGACGACAATCGCGAGGGCCGCGGTCACGATGGTGACGGTGAGCATGACGGCGGCGGGGATCCCGAACTTTCCGGAGTAGGCAAGGGCGAAGGCGGCGAAGACCGAGGACACGACGCTCCACAGGCCAAAGAAGATGACCTTGATGATGGTGGTCCAGTGGTCCCGCAGGACGACTTTCAGCGGCAGTTCCGTGGAGCCATCGGATTCCTTTGCCGATTCGAACACCTCGGACTCGGGAAGGCGAAGCCGGATGTACAGGCCCACCGCCACGACAATGATGCTCGCGAGGAACGGCAAGCGCCAGCCCCAGCTCAGCAGTTCGGCCTGTGGAAGGAGGGACACCGCGAGGAACGCCAGGGAGGCGAGCATGATTCCGGCGACGGCTCCGGTGTTGACCCAGCTCCCATAGAACGCCCTCTTGTTGCTGGGGGCGTGCTCCAACGTCATGGTGACCGCGCCCACCGATTCTCCGGCGGCGGAAGCGCCCTGCAGGGCGCGAAGCAGGACCAGGAGAACAGGGGCTGCGGCGCCGATCGCTGCAGTGGGCGGCAGGCACCCGATGAGGAAGGTGGCAACCCCCATCATGACCAAGGTGAGAACCAGCATCTGGCGCCGGCCAATGCGGTCACCGAAATGCCCGATGACACTCGCGGCCAGCGGGCGGACGAAATATCCGACTCCAATGGTCGCCATGGAAAGAAGGGTGCCCAGTGCCGGGTCGATTCCGGGGAAGAAGAGCTTGTTGAAGATCAGGGCCGACGCCGAGCCGTAGATGAAGAAATCGTAGTACTCGAGCGTGCTGCCGATGAAGCTGGCGGCGGCAGCGCGGCGGGCATGTCCGGTGCCGGCGTGGCTGGGTGAAGGGGCGATGTCAGCGGACGGCGTCAGTGCCGTCGGCGGAACGGTGGGACCAGCGGTCATTGCGGATCTCCTGAGTGTGAAGGGGGCTTGGGGCTCGCAGTGCGGCAGGGACTGAGTTCCGCTGAGAATTGTGGTCTGCATCACTCGTAGAAAAATGGTATGCGACTTCTTCCACGTCCGTCAACACAAGTGCATAATAAATTAATTGCGGCGGGAGGACTGAGAGAATGGGTAGGTGACACCAGCTGCTTCCTCCGCTCCGGGGTTGGTCCCAGATGCCCCTGTGGACTTTCCGCGCCCCTTGAAGGGTTCCTCCACCCAGCACCTGATCACCACGATGCTGGGCGATTTCTGGCAAAACACGGACGAGTGGATTCCCGCAAAGCTGATCGCTGCCCTGGCAGTACCGCTTGGCGTGTCGCCGTCGGCCTGCGCGACGGGCCTCAGCCGCTTGGCGAGCAGGGGTGTTTTGGAGCAGTCCAGCGCTGGAAGGACCTCGCGGTACCGGTTCACCCACCGCGCCCGGGTGCGGCTGCGGATCGGATTCGAGCAAGTGCGCTTGTTCGGCAGCCAAAGCAACGCTTGGGATGGGTCCTGGACCGTGATCGCTTTTTCTGTCCCCGAGTCCTCCAGGGAAATCCGGGACATGTTCCGCTCCCGGCTTCGATGGCGCGGATTCGCCCCTCTTTACGGCGCACTGTGGGTATCGCCGCGCGACCATGCCGAGGAGCTGGAAGAAAACTGCGCGTCTTTTGGCGTCGAGGACTACGTCATCTTCCGGACGGCGGATCGGAGCCTGCGCGGAAAAAGCCTGATCGCGGCGTGGTCGCCCGAGGAGCTGGCTGAGCAGTATGCGCCGTTCATCGAGAGCTACAGTCCGTGGGTGGAGAAGGCGAATTCCGGCCTTGTTACCGCCGCAGAGGCCTTCCGCGTCCGCACGATGGCCATGGACGCCTGGCGCGCCTTTCCCTGGAACGACCCCGATCTGCCCGCAGAGCTCCTCCCCGAGAAATGGCCGTTGGCCGAAGCCCGCAAGGTCTTCGTGCAGGTATACGACGGCCTGGCTGCTTCGGCACTGGCCCACGTGGACGCGATCGTTGCCGACGCCGCACCGTCCCTCGCTGGGTCTGCGTCATGCCTCCCTATCGAGACCGGTCGCTGACCAAGCACCGCGGATACGGCACGCAACGTACCAACCGGTCCCTCAGGAAACGGTGCTTCGGCGAAGCTCGCTCTTGCGGATCTTTCCACTGGCCGTCCGCGGCATGTCGTCCACGAACACCACAGTCTTCGGGATTTTGTAGCGGGCCAGCCTGCCGGCCAAGTGTGCCCTGAGTTCGTCCTCGGTCAAAGTGGCGCCTTCGCGGAGCACCACCACGGCGCGTGGTACCTCTCCCCACTTCTCATCCGGCACGCCGATGACTGCCACGCTCCCTACGGCGTCGAGTTCACTGATCGCTTGTTCCACCTCGGCAGGGTAGATGTTCTCGCCGCCCGAAATGATCATGTCCTTGAGCCTGTCCGAGACGAAGACGAATCCGTCTGCGTCCTTGTAACCCATGTCTCCAGACTTGAACCAGCCGCCGTCTGCATAAGATTCGGCAGTGGCGTCGTGCCGATTCCAGTATTCGTGGATGACGTTGGGGCCTTTGATCTGGATTTCGCCCACCGTGCCCTGCTCAGCAAGGCCTCCGGCGACGTCGGCGATCCGGACGTCGCTGAAAAAGTGCGGGAGCCCGGAAGATCCCGCTTTGTCGCGGGACCTGGCGGCGGGCAGCGTGGTGGCGCCCGGCGCCGTCTCGGTCATTCCGTAGCCGTTGGAGAAGTGCAGTCCGCGCGCCTCGTACGCCTCCAGGACGCGCATCGGAACTGCCGATCCGCCGCAGGTCAGCTTGTTGAGGGATCCTAGGTCCGACGTCGGCCAGGCCGGGTGCTCGCAGAGCATCTGGTAGGTGGTGGGCACCCCGCTGATGGTGGTGGCCCGGTGCTGCTCGATGAGCTCCAGGGTGCGTCGGGGATCGAACCTGGACTCGAGAACCACGGTCCCGCCCTTGAGCAGCGTAGGCAACACCCCCATGTCGAGCGACGCGACGTGGAACATCGGCGAGATCATGAGGGCTACGTCGGTGGAGGAGAAATCAAAGTCGACAATCACGTTGATGCAATTCCAAGTGATGTTGCCGTGGGTCAGGAGCGCTCCTTTGGGGCGTCCCGTCGTTCCGGACGTGTAGAGGATCATGGCCCCGTCATCGAGTCCGACTTCCTCGTCCAGATGCCGGGCCGCTCCGGAGGCGACGACGTCCTCATAGTCTTCCGCCGCCGTCGGGGTTTCGCTACCGGAAGCCGCGCTACTCTCGCCCGGGAGGGAATCGCCGACGACGATCCGCCGGCTCACGCGGGTGCCTTCCGCGCCGCCGGCCCCAAGGCCGTTGAGGCCCGCCGAGTGGATCAGCGCAACGGCACCGCAGTCCGCAAGCTGGAAGTTGATCTCCGGCGGGGCCAACCGCGTGTTGAGGGGTACGAAGATCGCCCCGAGCTGCCCACAGGCAAAAAGCGTTTCCAGGAAAGCCGGATGGTTGTCACCGAGATACGCCACCCTGTCGCCCTTGGCAACGCCCCCGGCCTTGAGGGCGTTGGCCAGCCTGTCGGATCGTTCCGCAAATTCCGCGTAGCTGAGTTGGCGGTCTCCGGAGATCAGCGCGATCTTGCTTCCGGACTTCGGGCGGCGACGCTGCAGCCACGAACCGATGCCAAAATTCTCCATGTCGGTCCTTTCTTCTTTCCAAGCTAGACCCTTCCCGGGCTCAAGGCCGGACGGTCTGCAAATCGTTGTTCTTCGGTTCCCTGGTCAACAGGATGAAGATGATGGAGACGACGGACATCGCGGCAAGGTAGAAGACCACCGAGCCGGTGTCCTGGCCGGAGTCCTTGAAGATCTGGGCCACGATCCCAGGAGTGAAGCCCGCACCGAGGAGCGTCGCGAGCTGGTAACCCAGTGAGGCTCCGGTGTAGCGGGACGTGGTGCCGAACTGCTCGGACACGAATGCCGCCAGCGGCCCGAAGAGGGTTGAGTGGATCATCAAGCCGATGGTGAAGGCGACGAAGACCAAGAGGATGTTGTTCGAGGACAGCAACTGGAACATCGGAATCAGATAGGCGATGAAGAGCACGAGCCCGCCGATCATGACGGGCCTCCGGCCCAACTTGTCGGACAGCCTGCCGCCCAGGATCACGAAGGCGATGGAGATGAAGGAAGCAGCGGCGAAGGCGTACAGCACGCCCTGGCGGTCGGCGCCCTTGGAGACGGCAAAGGTGACCGCGAACGTTGCCAGCACCACTTGGAGGGCGAAGCCGGCAGCCCCGGCGAGCATGGTGAAGATCAAGGTCTTGGGCCGGCGCAGCACCTGGAGGAGCGGGATAACGGCCTTCCCGGCACTGTTGTTCCCGGCGAGGCCGGAGTCCGCGTTCCGGGCCGCCCTTTCCTGTTCGATGGCAGCTTTGAAAATGGGGCTCTCCGAAACCTTGAGCCGGACGAACATGCCCACTGCAAGCAAGACAAACGAGAGCAGGAAGGGAACGCGCCAGCCCCAGGCAAGGAACTGGGAGTTTGGCAGGGCCGAGAAGGCGCCCATGATCAGTGTGCCCAGCACGGCGCCCGACGGCGCGCCCGCATTCACGAACGAGGCAGCGAAGCCGCGTTTCCCCGATTCGGAATGCTCCAACGCCATCAAGGCGGCTCCGCCCCACTCGCCACCCACCGCGATGCCCTGGAAAACCCGGAGCACAACAAGCATCACGGCGCCCCACGGACCGGCCACGGACGCGCCCGGGACCAGGCCGATCAGCGCGGACGCCAAGCCCATGACCAACATGGAGACGATGAGCATCCCCTTGCGGCCCAGCTTGTCGCCGAAGTGCCCGAAGATGACGCCACCCAGCGGGCGCGCCACGTATCCTGCGGCGAAGGTTCCGTAGGCGGCCACGACGCCCACCCAATCATCCATTCCCGAGAAGAAGACTTTGGGGAAGACCACGGCCGCAGCTGTGGCATACAGCAGGAAGTCGTAGTACTCGATGGTGCTGCCGAGGTAGCTGGAAGCAATGACAGTGCGGGCTTCCTTGCGCTTGGTGGCCACGTCCATGGATTGAAGCTGCGATATTTGGGACATCGTTGTTCCTTAAAGCAGGGGTGGGGGAGGGCGGGGTGTAGCGGCTATTTGTAGAAGCGGGCGAGGAATTCGGCCACGACTGCGGGGCGTTCCTGGCCTTCGATTTCGATGGTGTTGGCGACCTTGATCTGGGCGCCGCCCTTGACCTCGGTGACTTCGGCGATGGTGGCTTGCATGCGGATACGCGCGCCCACCTTGACCGGGGAAGTGAAGCGGACTTTGTCCAGGCCGTAGTTCACTTTCGTGGTGACGCCTTCGACGTCGAACAGCTCGCCCCAGAACGGGATGATGAGCGAGAGCGTGAGGAAGCCGTGGGCGATCGGGGCGCCGAACGGGCCGTCCTTGGCGCGTTCCGGATCGACGTGGATCCATTGGTCATCCCCGGTGGCGTCTGCGAACTTGTTGATCTGTTCCTGGCTGATTTCGCGGTATTCGGTGGCGCCGAGATCGGTTCCGGCGAGGGTGAGCAATTTGTCGAAGTCGACGACGAGATTGGGCATTGTTGCCTCCTGTGGTGGTTTTGGATTGTGGCGGGTTAGCGCGCGAAGGCGCTTTCGCCCGCAAGTGCGCGCCCGACGATCAGGGCGTTGATTTCGTGCGTTCCTTCGTAGGAATAGACGGCTTCGGCGTCGGCGTGGAACCGGGCAACATCACTCTCGAGAGTGATTCCATTGCCGCCCGCCAACTCACGGGCCAGGGCGACTGTTTCCCGCATGGCCAGGCAGCTTTCCATCTTGGCGAGCGCGGAATCCTGGTCGCGGTAGATCCCGCGGGCCTGCTGTTCGGTCAGCCTGACCACGAGGGACAAGCTTGCGGTGAGGTTGCCAAGCATGCGGGCCAGCTTCTCCTGCACCAATTGAAAGGAACCCAGCGGGCGGCCGAACTGTTGGCGCTCGCGGACGTAGCGGAGGGCCGCGTCGAAGGCGCCGGCCTGGATGCCGGTGGCGATCCAGGCGACGTCGGAGCGCATGGCCCGGAGCATCGCCGCTACGTCCTTGAAGGAGTTCACCTTGTGCAGGCGCATGGATTCAGGGACCCGCACGCCGTCGAGCGTGATGTGGGCGTTCTGCATCATTCGCAAGGAAGTTTTCCGGTGGATCTTCTCCAAGGTCACCCCGGGCGCTTCGCGGTCCACGAGGAAGGCCTTGACCTGTCCGTCCGCGAGGTCGCGGGCGAAAACGCACAGCACGTCCGCGGTTGAGGCGCCCCCGATCCACCGCTTGGCGCCGTCCAGGACCCAGGTTCCACCGTCGTGGTCTGCTTCAAAGCGTGCCGTAGTAGAGAGACCGCCGGCGATGTCCGAGCCGTGCTCGGGTTCGGTCAGGGAGAACACGCCTTTCAGCGAGAAATCGATCACCCGCGGCATCCACCCGCGCTGCTGTTCCTCGGAAGCACCGACGCGGATTGCGGTGCGGAAGAGGCCGGCTTGCGCCGTGTACCAGGTGGCCAGCGAAGCGTCCGTGCGGGCGAGTTCGAAGATCCTGAAGCCTTGGTAGATGCCCCGGGCGGGACCGTGAACAGTCAGTTCCGCCGGTTCCATCAGGTCCAGGTCGATGAGTGGCCGGGCCAACTGTGCAGGGAACTCGCCGCGCTCCCAGTAGTCGGCCAACAATGGTTTCGCTTCACCGTCCAGGAAGTCGCGCAAGCGGCCCAGGACCCGGCGCTCGTCCTCGGTGAGGAGGGACTCGGCGTCGTAATAGTCGCAGACGCCGTAGAGGCGCTCCTCCGCCGCTGTCTCCACACGGATCTCCAGGCTCATCTCAGCCGTCCAATCCGAGCAGGCGGACGGCGTTGTCCTTGAGGATCTTGGGCCGGACTTCGTCCTTGAGCGGGAGGTCGGCGAAGGCGCCCAGCCATTTCTGCGGGGTGATGAGCGGGAAGTCCGTGCCGAAGAGGACCTTGTCCTGCAGCACCGAGTTGGACATGCGTACCAGTGACTCCGGGAAGTACTTGGGGGACCAGCCGGAGAGGTCGATGAACACGTTGGATTTGTGGGTGGCGATGGAGTTGGCCTCGTCCTGCCAGGGCACGGAGGGGTGGGCCATGATGATCTGCAGATCGGGGAAGTCAGCGGCCACGGCGTCGAGCAGGAGCGGGTTGGAGTAGGCCAGCTTGATGCCGTAGCCGCCGGGAAGGCCGGCGCCCATGCCGTTCTGGCCGGTGTGGAAGATGGCCGGGAGGCCCAGTTCCTGCAGGGTCTCCCAGAGCGGGTAGAACTGTTCGTTCGAGGGGTCGAAGCCCTGCAGGCTCGGGTGGAACTTGAAGCCGCGGGCGCCCAGGTCGATGGCTTGGTGCTTGGCACCCTGGATGGCTTCGGTACCGGTGCGGGGATCCACGCTGCCGAATGGGATCAGCACGTCGTTGTTCCTGGCGGCTCCGGCGATCAGCTCGGGGATACTGTTGGGCTCGTGCTTGAGTTGCGTGCGGGCGTCCACAGTGAAGACGACGGCGGCAATATTCAGTTCGCGGTAGACCTCGGCGATCCGGTCCAGTGAGGGTGTGCGGTCCTCGGCCTTGAAGTACTTGGCTGAAGCTTCCGTCAACGCATGGGGAAGGGATTCGTGGCCGTGGCCGTCGACTTCGAGGTGGACGTGCATATCGATCGCGTCAAGCTTTGAGGCATCGATGCCCAGCTCGTAACGCCGCAGGGCCATGTCAGCGGACCTCTGCAGCCGAGGCGGCTTCGGGCTGCAGTTCCTCGGGCAACGGCAGGAATTCCTCGCCGACGCTTTGCAGCTTGTCGCCGAACAAGAGGCCGAAGTTCTCCAGAAGGTCCTGGTAGCCCCAGCCGCCCTCGCGGTACTCGGTGACGGCTGCTTCGGGGTGGGTCCAGAGCTGCAGGCGGTCTCCGCCGGCGCCGATGGCCTGTCCGGTAATGCCGGCCGCTTCGTCGGAGGCGAGGAAGGCAATGAGCCCGGAGACGTCGTCGGCCGTTCCAAAGCCGAGCTCGTGGCGGAAGAAGTGCGGCATGGCCTCGCCGCGCTCGTCCGCCTCCACAGCTTTTCGGAAGTACGGGATGGTCTTGGTCATCGCCGTAGCGGCTACGGGGATGACGGCGTTGGCTGTGACGCCCGCTTTCTTCATTTCCAGTGCCCAGGTCCGGACCATGCCCACGATTCCGGCCTTGGCTGCGGCGTAGTTTGTTTGCCCGAAGTTGCCGCGCTGCCCGGTCGGGGAGCCGATGGCGATGATACGGCCTGCGATCCCGTTTTCCTTGAAGTAGCCGAAGGCCTCGCGGGCGCACGTGAAGGTGCCGCGGAGGTGGACGTTGATGACCAGGTCGAAGTCCTCGTCCGTCATCTTCAGCAGGCTCTTGTCCCGCAGGATCCCGGCATTGGTGACCAGGATATCCAGGCGGCCAAATTCCGTGACAGCCGCTTCCACCAACTGCTTCGCTACTTCGGTGCTGCCGACGGGAGCGACGAAGGCGACGGCCCGGCCGCCGTCGGCTTCGATGGTCCGGACCGCTTCGCCGGCCACCTCGGCGTCGACGTCGTTGATGACCACCGCCGCGCCCTGACGGGCGAGTTCCCGCGCGTAAGCAAGCCCCAGTCCCCGGCCGCTTCCGGTGACAATCGCTACTTTTCCTGACAGGCTCATCGCTGCTCCTTTGCTCGATCCCGTGCATCCAGGCCCTCGGCGTGGGATGCTGTTCTGTATCCATGAGAATACGTATAGTTGAAAATGTCAACGATTGATTTTGAAGATTATTGGAGTTTGTTATGACGATCGAGGCGCAGGACGAGCAACAGGCTGCCACGAAGGACCGGCTGGTCGCCGCTCCGATCAGCCAGGACGTGGGTTTCCTGCTGGCAAAGCTCCATGCCGGCGGCTCGGTCCTGAACAACCGGGCGCTGGCCGAGTTCGACCTCAAGGAGAGGTCTTACTCGGTCCTGATCCTGGCCAACAGCGGCCTGGAGCCCACCCAGCGGGAATTGGCGGACTTCCTCAGCCTTGACCCCAGCCAGATCGTCGCCTTGGTGGACGAGCTTGAAAAGCGGAAGCTCGTGGCCAGGGCACCAGGCAAGCAGGACCGCCGGGCCAAGACGGTGACTGCGACGTCGAAGGGGAGCCAATTGCTCGACCAAGCAGCCATTGCGGCCCGTCTTGCGGAATCCGAAGTGCTGGCGGCGTTGGACGACGGGGAAGCCGCCCAACTCAAGGCGCTGCTGCGAAAAGCGTTGTGGGGTTGAGCGTCGAGGAGTTGGGTTCCCAATCATCAGTGGCGTGTCAGAGTTCACCCATGGCGTAGGGCGGAACGGACTAACCGAAGCAGTGTATTCGTTGATATAGACACCACCGGTTACAGGAGGTGCACGATGAGTACGTTGCCGGAACAAGTTTTTCCCGAGGACATTCCTGACGCCCCGTCGGATGACGAAGCCTTGGACGCCTACTCACGGACAGTGATGCACGTAGCAGAGACGGTCACGCCGCATGTTGCAGCATTGGAGATGAGAAGCGCACGCAGGAACGGCCAGGTCAGCATCGGAAGCGGGTCCGCCGTCGTGTTCACGGGCGACGGCTATTTGCTGACCAACGCCCATGTGGTTTCGGGCCTGCGCTCCGGGCGGGCGATCTTCGTCGACGGAACCCAGACCGACGTCGAACTCGTCGGAGCGGATCCCTTGTCCGATCTCGCCATTGTCCGCGGGCACCACACGCCGCCGCCTGCCATCCTTGGCAACGCGGAGTCGCTGCACGTCGGCCAATTGGTGATCGCCGTCGGTAATCCGCTGGGGCTGGCCGGATCGGTGACGGCAGGCGTGGTCAGCGGACTCGGGCGCTCCATCCCGGTCAGGTCCGGCCGGCACAGCAGGGTGATCGAGGATGTCATCCAGACCGACGCCGCGCTGAACCCGGGCAATTCCGGGGGAGCCCTGGCCGACACCAAGGGTCGGATCGTGGGAATCAACACTGCAGTGGCCGGCTTGGGCCTCGGACTCGCAGTGCCGATCAACACCACCACTCAACGGATCATCGCCGCCCTGCTGAAGGACGGCAGGGTCCGGCGGGCATACCTTGGCTTGGTGAGCACACCTATTCCGTTGGACGCGAGTGCGGTGGTCCGGACGGGCCAGAAGGAAGCGCTCCGCGTCGTGGAGGTCATCGCGGGATCTCCCGCGGAGCGGGCAGGAATGCTCGCGGGCGACCTGGTCCTGAGTGCGCAGTCGCGGGCAGTATCCAGTGCCGAGAGCCTGCAAAAGCTCTTGTTTTCGCAGGCCATCGGTGAGCCGTTCCTCCTGACGGTCCTGCGCGACGGAAAGATCCACGCGATTGTCGCAGTGCCCAGCGAAATGACCGACGCGGATTCATGAGGAAGCACCCCACGGTGGAACCAGTCCGCTAAAAAGCCGGGGCCACAATGGCTCCGGCTTTTTTGCTACTTCTTCCTCATCCTCAAGTGGGCCACCGGATCGGCAGCGGCGTCGGATTCGTGCTTGGCACGCTTCACTGCCCGTTTCTCCTTGATGGACTTCATACTCTTCTTCGCCTCGTGCTGGTGCGGCGCTTTGTCAGGCATGTCATGCTCCCTAACTACGGATCTTCCGTGAAGATCCTGCAAAGAGGGTCCTGAAGGGCCCTCTCTTTGTAAGCTACGCCTGTTTCAGGCGAAATCAACCGGCCCCCAAACGCCCAGTATTTAGGCTTCGGACGCCGGAACGTCAACGATACCCACGAACCGGGAGCCGATTCCCTCGTACTCGCTCCGGACCTCTCCAGGCAGGATTCCGGGAACCTCGCTGTTCCGGTGGTGGCCACAGAAGACGTAGGTGAACTCGGGCCACCATTTCTTGGGACGCGCGGCCTCGGTGTAGCCGCACACCACGCAGCTGAGGTGCACCCACACGGGACGCTTGCCGGTGCGGTTGGCGCGGGATTGGACGAGCCATGGCGGTGGATTGTCTTGCAGCTCCCTCAGCTCGGCTTGTGAAAGCCTGGAGGGGATGCCGTGGCGTTGGGCCATTTCCATCGGGATATCAAGGGCCAGTGCGGCGTCACGTCTGCTAATCACCATTCAACGATACGGGACTTTCGCCGTGGCAGAACTGCGGCAGAACCGCCGCAGGACCGGGCAGGAATCCGGACGGCGAAGGACAAGCAGGCGTAGGCTGTGCTCATGACCGACGCAGCGGCCCTGCTGCCAAGCACCCCGCTTCAAAAGCGGGTCCTTGTTGTGGCTATTGTGGCTTCCTTCATCGCCATTTTGGATGGCTTCGTGGTGAACCTCGCGCTCCCCGCGATCGGCCGCGAACTGGGTGGCGGCCTCGTTATCCAGCAATGGGTGGTGGATGCCTACCTGCTGACCCTGGGCGCGCTGATCCTGGTGGCCGGATCCCTGTCCGACCACTTCGGCCGCGCCCGCATCCTGGAATGGGGACTCGCCGGCTTCACCCTTACCTCCGTCACGTGCGGCCTCGCCTGGAACGGCGAGGTGCTGGTGGTTTCGCGGGCTCTCCAGGGGATTGCCGGGGCCTTGCTCGTCCCGAGTTCGCTTGCCATGATCGTCACGTTCTTCTCCGGGCCCGCGCAGTCCAAGGCAATCGGCCAATGGTCCGGTTGGACCAGCGCGGCCGCCATCGTCGCTCCGCTGATCGGCGGCGCGTCGGTCGATCTGCTGTCCTGGCGCGTGATCTTCTTCATCAATGTGATTCCTGCCGTTGCAGTCTGGCCGATCCTCGCCGGGCTGCGGAAGTCCGATGCCGCCGTGGACAGGAGCAAGAAGATCGACTACCTCGGCGCGTTCCTGGCCATGGTGGGCCTGGGCGGTCCGGTCTACGCCTTCATCGAACAGGGGCGCATGGGCTGGAGCAACATGGTCGTCTGGATGCCGCTCGCCCTCGGGGCCGTAGGGTTGGCCCTCTTCCTGGTCCACGAAGCCAGGACCCCGGAACCGATGCTTCCCCTGCGGCTCTTCGGCATCCGCAATTTCGGCTGGGGAAACATCGCCACGCTCGCCATTTACGGCGCCCTGTCATTGGGCTTCTTCGCCGTAGGCATCTACTTGCAGCAAGTGGGAGGGATGAAAGCCACCACCGCGGGCATCGCGTTGCTTCCCGCGACTGTCCTCCTGATGCTCACGGCTTCATTCTTCGGGGGACTGGCGGGCAAGTACGGTCCGCGGTGGTTCATGACGGCCGGTCCGTTCATCTGCGGGGTCGGGTTCCTCATGACCTTGGCCGTCCAGGAGCCCTTGAACTACTGGACCCAAGTGTTGCCCGGGCAGATCGTCTTCGGGATCGGCCTCAGCACCTTGGTGGCGCCCCTGACCGCGGCCATCCTCGGCGCGGTACCGACTCAAGAGGCGGGGATCGGTTCCGCTGTGAACAACGCCGTTGCAAGGATCGCAGGCTTGATCTGCATCGCGTTTGCCGGGCTCATCATCGGTCCTGTCTTCAGCCGCCAAGGCCTCATGAATGCCGTGGTGGTCACCGCCTCGCTGTTCTTCCTCGGCGCGGTGGCATCCGCCGTCGGGATCCGGAACCCGGTGGTGGGCGCGGCGGTAGTGGACTCGTCGCAAGGTCCAGCCCCCGACGACGGCGGGACGGCTGCCCAGCGCGCCTGAACAGTGCGCTCCAAGACGCTGTGACGGTTCCGTCAGCTTTCCGCGAGGACGCAGCCTTCGTGTTCGACGTCGGTGGCCACCCAGAGCGCGGAAGCGACCTCGTCCGCGAGATCGTAATCGCGGCTTCCCGGGCCCTTCCCGATCCGGACCACCAGCGCACCGCCGAACGGCTTGCGGCCAATCACCTCGATGCTGGCGTCGAGGTCGATTTCCTCGGCTGAAAGGTAGCGCAACAGCTCAGGGTTTTCGTCGCTGATCCGGGTGATCTTGCCGGAATGGCCGTCGTCGAGCTCGATCATCCGGTGCGCGTGCGGCAGGCTCACCGAACCGTCCGCGGCGGGGATGGGGTCACCATGGGGATCGCGTCCCGGGTTGCCCAATTTGGCGGCCATGCGATCGATGAAGGTGTCCGAGACAGCGTGCTCGAGCATTTCGGCCTCGTCATGGACTTCATCCCAGCTGTAGCCCAACTCCCTCACCAGGTAGGTTTCGATCAGGCGGTGCCGGCGGACCATGCCCAAGGCAAGATGCATTCCTTGGGGGGTCAAAGTGATGGCGCTGTACGGCTGGTGGTCCACCAGGCCTTGGTCCTTGAGCTTGCGGACCATCTCCGAGACGGAGGAGTTGGCGACACCGAGCCGCTGCGCGAGCTGTGAGGACGTGATGGGTTTGTCCTGCCACTCCGTAAAGGAGTAGATGACCTTGACGTAGTCCTCGATGGAGGAGGAGGGCGCACTGGTCTTCACGGTTCCAAGCCTATCGTGTGCCGGCGGCATCAGGCTTTGCGCGCCCGCCAGCTCTGCGTGAGATAGGGCAGGGGGATGACCTTGTCCTCTGCATGGCCCAGATGTTCGAAGAGATACCACCGGAGATTGCCCATGACCTTCGCCCGGGTGGCATCGTTCGCCCTGAGATAATAGCTGCGCGACTTCACGAGTTCGAGGATGTCTGCCGGAGCCAAGGGATCCTCCCAGCGCGTGACGTGGTTTTCGAGGCCGGTGAACTCGGGGCCCACCACAGGCCGGAAGTCCGGTTTGTGGACATCGCCGGCATGCATGATGCGGGACAGGCGATGGACCCAGGGCACCGAAGTGTCCAATTGGTTCCAGATCAAGCCGATGACGCCGTGGGGTCGGAGGATCCGGGCGATCTCAGTGCTCGCGGCGAGCGGATCGCACCAGTGCCAGGCTTGGGCAACGCTGACGACGTCGAATGCTGAGTCCGCCAGCCCGGTTGCCTCTGCCGTGCCCTCCAGGGCGATCACCTGTGGATACGCTGTGCGCAGCTGGGTGAGCATGTCCGTGGAGGGGTCCACTGCCGACACTGCCAGCCCCCGCTCGACGAGCAGCGAGGTGAACTTTCCGGTGCCTGCGCCGATGTCTGCCGCGTCCCGAGCCCCCTCCGGCAGCAGCCAGTCAGCTGAGTCCGCCGGGTAGCCCGGCCGGACCCGCTCATAGTGTTCTCCGCCGTCCTGGAAACTCCGACCGAGTTCGAGTCGGCGTTCCTGATAAAGCTTGGGGCCGGCTGAGGTGCCTTTGGGTCGCGGGGCCACGCGGGGACTCCTTCGTAGGACAGGAAAAATACCCTACGAATCTATCGCAATCAGTCGGTGCTGCAGGGTGCGGCGCCTGCGGTCCCGGGAGTATTGGGAGCCCACTCCGGGTAGCTGCGGTGATCGTTCGCGGGCACCCAACGGCCGGCATCCACCACGTAGTCCCAGCCGAGGCCGTTGCTTTTGAGGGCCTGGATGCCCGCGATGAGCCGGGTGGCGTCTTCCAAACGCGACCCCACGCCGAAGCTGGCTCGCAGCGATCCGGAGGGAAGGCCAAGGCGCTTGAGCAGGGGGTGGGCGCAAAAGCGTCCGTCCCGCAGGCCGATGCCGTGCTCGGCCGCGAGATAGGCCGCGACGAGTCCGGCGTCGTAGCCCTGGAGCGAGAAGTTCACGACGCCGATCGTGTCCTGGGGATCCGTGTCGCTGAAGATCTGGTGCACGGTCACGCCGTCGATTTGCTTGAGGCCCTCGACCAGGTGCGAGCGGATGGCGGCCTCGTGGGCGTGCCATTCTTCGTGGTCGAGGCTGGCAATGACCTGTGTGGCCCGGGCCAGGGTGGCCGCGCCGAGCACGTTCGGAGAGCCCCCTTCGTGCCTTGCCGGCCCCGTGGCCCAGCTGACGGAATCAAGGCGTGCCTCGCGGACGGCGCCGCCTCCTGCCAGGTGCGGTGTGCCGGCGTCGAGCCAGTCGGGGCGCCCCACCAGGACGCCGGCACCGAACGGTGCATAGAGCTTGTGCCCCGAGAAGACCAGGTAGTCCACCTCCGCGGCGGCGATATCGATCCGGCGATGAGGGGCGAGTTGCGCCGCGTCCACCACGATCCGCGCCCCGAATTCGTGGGCCAAGGCTGCGAGGTCCTTGATGGGCAGGATCTCGCCGGTCACGTTCGACGCGCCGGTGACCGCCAGAAGGCTGACGCCACCCTGGGAGAGTGCCGTGCGGACAGCGGCAACAGTCTCGGACAATGTTCCGGCGGCAACGATGCTGCGATGGGGGACACCTTGCCATGGGAGCAGATTGGCGTGGTGCTCGATGTCCAGGTACAGGACTTCGCCGGTATGCCTTCCGTCCTCAACCGGCAAGCAACCCGCCAGCAGGTTGAGGGAATCGGTGGTGTTGCGCGTGAAAATGACGGAATCGTCCGGCCTGCCGCCAACGAAGTCACGGACGATGTTACGGGCGTTCTCGTAGACCGAGGTGCTGATTTGCGAGGCATAGCCGGCGCCGCGGTGGACGCTCGCATAGTACGGCAGGATTTCGTTGAGGTATGCGGAGACCACGGTCAGTGCAGGCGCGGAAGCGCCGTAGTCGAGGTTTGCGTAGCGGATCTGGCCGCCCTGGATCAAGGGCGCCTGCAGCTCCGCTCCAGTGACGGCGGCCAATGGGCGCGATGCCGGAGTCCGGGACTCACCGTGCCGCTGCGCAGGATCATGGTGCTGCGAAAGAGCCGTGGAAGAAATTGTGGCTGTGCTCATGGGACCTCACTCAAGAGGGACCCCTGCGTGCAGGGGGTCCGCGCTTGCCGCATCCGTTCCGGACCGGCCCGGTCGTCACCCGGGGCACCCCGCCGCGATGGAGGGTTGCCGGCCAGCAAACCGGGGTTTCGCGCTGGCACTCGTGACCTGTAAAGAGAGTAGGACACCGGCAAGGCCGGTTCCAATGTGACCGCGATTGTTAAGCGGATTGTTACACCGCCCGAAAAATGTGCCTTCCGCCGAAGAAAAAGCAGCGGACGCCCCGGAAAGGGGGCGTCCGCCGTCGTTTGTTCAGTGAATGGGCGGATTAGAGGAGGTCGTCGAGTTCGGGGTTGAGCCTCTTGAGGACCTCGGAGTGCAGGATCGAGTTAGTGGCGACGGCGTTTCCGCCGAAGGGGCCATCCGCGCCATCCAGGGACGTGAAGCGTCCGCCGGCCTCGGTCACGATCGGCACCAAGGCGGCCATGTCGTAGACCTGGAGTTCCGGTTCGGCGGCGATGTCCACGGCGCCCTCGGCCACGAGGCAGTAGGACCAGAAATCCCCGTACGCACGGCTGCGCCAGACATCGTTCTCGAGGCCCAGGAAGTTGTCCAGCTTCCCGTGCTGCTTCCACTCGGAAAGCTCGGAGTAGGAGAGCGAGGCGTCTTCGAGCCGGGACACGTTGGAAACTTTCAAGCGGGTGGCCGCGGCCAGCGACCGGCCCATGTAGGCGCCCGAGCCCTTGGCCGCCCACCAACGCTTGCCGAGCGCCGGAGCGCTCACGAGCCCCACCACTACCTCGCCCTCGTCCACGAGGGCGATCAGCGTTGCCCAGACGGGTACGCCACGCACGAAGTTCTTGGTCCCGTCGATGGGATCGATGATCCAACGCCTCGAGCCGTGGCCCGTGCTGCCGAATTCCTCCCCGAGGACGGCGTCACGGGGGCGGGAACGGGAAAGCTGCCCGCGGATCGCTTCCTCGGCGGCTTTGTCGGCATCGGTGACGGGGCTCAGGTCGGGTTTGGTCTCCACCTGAAGGTCCAGCGCCTTGAACCGCTCCATTGTCAGGGAATCGACGGAGTCGGCCAGGACATGTGCCAGCCGCAGGTCGTCGTTGTAGCTCGAATCGGGTTGGGTCATGGTTCCAAACTACCGTCTCTTCGCCGGTGAGCCGGGGAGGTAGGACGGCAGCGGCGCAGTTAGTTGACTGTACCCAGTTCCTTGGTTTCCTGTGCTTCCATGCGCGGGTCCGCGCCGAGGAGCCGGCGCAACGATGCCAAACGGGCCGGGCCCGACTCGCCAGCGTGGCCATCGGCGACCCACGAATCCAGGCCGCACCGAACAGCGTTGGCATCGTGCTTGCAGCCCCGCTCGCACATTTCGGTCCCGGGTTCGAGGTCCGGGAAGGCATGCAGGATGCGGTCCGGGTTCACGTGGGCGAGGCCGAAGGAACGGATGCCGGGCGTATCGATGATCCAGCTTCCGCCGGGGGCGTCGCTGAGCTTCAGGGCAAGGGCAGACGACGAGGTGTGCCGTCCGCGCCCCGTCACCGCGTTGACCCCGCCGGTGGCGCGCTCGGCACCGGTCAGGGCATTCACCATGGTGGATTTCCCGACGCCGGAATGGCCCAGGAGCACGGTGACCTTGCCGTCGAGGTAGTCCCGCAGCTGGCCGACGGCGTCACTGTCGAGGCGTGCCGACAAACCGTCGTCCGAACGGGCGTCGATGCCGGAGGCGCCTGCGTCGGCCGTCCGGCTGATGATGATGGGAAAGCCAAGGCTCACGTAGTTGGCGAGCAGTTCCGTCGGATCCTTGACATCCGCTTTGGTGACGAGCAGCAGCGGCTCGATTCCGGCGTCGTACGCTGCCACGAGGGCACGGTCGATGAATCCGGTACGGGGTTCCGGGTTGGCGGCCGCCACCACCACCACGAGCTGGTCGGCGTTGGCGACGACGGCGCGTTCGATCGGATCGGTGTCGTCGGCACTTCGACGCAGGAGTGTCTTGCGCACCTCGACCCGCACGAGGCGGGCGAGGGTGTCCGGGGCTCCTGAAACGTCGCCGACGAGGGCGACGAAATCCCCTGGGACCACGGGGGAGCGCCTCAGTTCCCGGGCACGGGCCGCAATGACAATGCGCTCGTTGTCCGAGCTTTCATCCACGATCGCGGTGTAGCGGCCGCGGTCGACGGTGACGATGCGCCCGATCACGGCGTCGTCGTGGCTGGGGCGGTCCTTCGTGCGGGGGCGTGTGCCCTTCTTGTTGGGGCGGATCCGGACGTCGGACTCATCCCAGGAGCGTGCGTCGCGGGCCATCGTCAGTTGCTTGTCTCCGTTGAACCGGTGTCCGCGGCCGCTGGCCCTGCACTGAGCATCGACGTCCAGATCTGCGGGAATTCGGGCATGGTCTTGGACGTCGTCGCGATGTCTTCGACCTGGACACCCTCGACGGCGAGCCCAAGGATGGCGCCCGCGGTAGCCATGCGGTGGTCGGCGTAGCTATGCACGACGCCGGAGTGCAGCGCTGCGGGCCGGATTACCAGGCCGTCGCTGGTTTCCTCGGCGTCGCCGCCAAGCCGGTTGATTTCGGCGACGAGCGCGGCCAGCCTGTCCGTCTCGTGTCCGCGCAGGTGCGCGATGCCGGTGAGCCGGGAAGGGCTGGTTGCCAAGGCGCACAATGCCGCTACCGTGGGGGCGAGTTCGCTCGTTTCGTCGAAGTCCGCGCCCAGGATTTCGGAACCGCCGGTGACTGTCAGGGTCCCGTTGTCCAGCGTGACGGTAGCGCCCATGGTGGCAAGAATGTTCCGCCAGAGATCTCCGACTTGCGTGGTGCTGGCAGGCCAGTTGGGGATCCGCACGGTTCCCTTCGTGGCGAGCGCCGCGGCGAGGAAGGGACCCGCGTTGGAGAGGTCCTGTTCGATTCGCTCGTCGAACGCCTGGATGGCGCCGGGGGAGACTCGCCAATGGTTCGGCACGGAGTCATCTACCTGGACTCCAACCCCGCGCAGGACCGCCACCGTCATGTTGATGTGGTCGAGGCTCGGCACGGGCTTGCCGACATGCTCGAGGTGCAGGCCCTCTTCGAAACCGGCACCGACGAGCAGCAGGGCGGAGACGAACTGCGAGGAAGCGCTCGCGTCGATCACCAAGTGGCCACCGCGCACGGAGCCCGTGCCGGAGACCTTGAACGGCAAGGAGCCCGGCGCCTTCCCGTCCATGGCGCTGACGTCCACTCCGAGGGTCCGGAGGGCTTCGATGATGGTGTCCATGGGACGCTGGCGTGCGTGCGGATCGCCGTCAAACACCGAAGCGCCGTTGCGCAGTGCCGCAAGCGGCGGCACGAAGCGCATGACCGTGCCGGCCAGGCCGCAGTCGATGGCGGTCTCCGATGCCGCCGCCGCAGGGTCGATCGGGGTGACTTCAAGGTCCGGTCCGTACTGTCCATCGCCGGGAACCTCTGTAATGGTGGCGCCAAGCCGGCGCAGGGCCTCGACCATCAGCGCCGAATCGCGCGAATGCAAGGGTGCACGCAACCTGCTGGGGCCGTTGGCCAATGCCGCCAGGACCAGATAGCGGTTGGTCAGCGACTTCGAACCAGGAACCGTGACCGTGGCATCCACAGGGTGGCTGGCGAAGGGTGCGGGCCACAGGGGAAAAGCGGAAGCTGTGCTCGTCCCTGAATCGTCTGTCTGCGTGGCGGGGGTTCCTGGCATGCTTCCTTATGCTCCAACTGCGTTGTCTACGGCCTTGCGGACGGCCCGGTCTGTCTTCTTGAACTGCTTGCCTGCGGCCTTCTTGGCGTCGATGGCGAGGTGTTCGGCGCGCCATGCGAGGCTCGGTTTGCCGGCAGTGTCGACGGCGGCAAGGAGAACCCCGCCGGTCAGGGAAATGTTCTTGAGCAACTGGGCGCGACGGGCGAGCCGGCCTTCCTTCGTGCTGATGTCGGCAGAACGCCACTCAACAAAGGTGTTCAGCACCGAGATCCCCGCAAGCAGCGTTGCCGAGAACCGGGAGCACTTGCCGAGGGCGAGCAGGGCGCCTGCCCCCACCTGGGTGCCGCCAATGAGCCGCGCCAGCATCTTCTCGTTCGCCGGGAAAGGTAGCGACTCGGAAGCGCGGCGGAGCAGCGGAGAGAGCTGCTTGGCTGTGTCATCCGCATTCTTGAGCTTGTCCAGCCCTGCGACGACAAAACTGGAAGCCAACATTGGCCTGGCGAGAAAACGGACGAGGGACATGTCTTTGCCTCCTGGATGGCTTGCCACGGTGTTCAGGTGGTGCTGCGTTGAAGTGGTGCGGTGTTCACGGGGTGCAGTCGGATCTAGTCTTGCATCTTTGCGGAATATTTGCCCGGAGCTTGCCGTTGTCAGAAGAAGGTGCGGTTTGGGCCGGACCTTGGATTGTGGCGTGTGCGTTGTGCCGCGCTTAGTCGTGTCGTTTGAGTGGAGATGGTTTTTTGGCCTTGGTTAAGGACCGCGAAGGACGCTTCGCGCGTGCGCGGGAGCTGCCACTGGACTCCCGGCGGGTGACAGTAGACTTGGATGCAATGAGCACCATGGATCCGGCCGCAGCGGCCATGTACAAAGCAGCGACGGAAGTCACGGACGCAACGTCCGACGGCGACGCAACTGTTGAGGCCGACGTCGAGATGGCAGTGGACTTCGCAAGCGAGACGCCCGAACAGCGGAGGGCCCGCTTCGAACGGGACGCCATGCAATATGTCGACCAGCTCTATTCGGCTGCCATGCGCATGGCCAGGAATCCGTCAGACGCCGAGGACCTGGTCCAGGAGGCCTACACCAAGGCATTCTCGGCCTTCCACCAGTACAAGCCGGGTACCAACCTCAAGGCGTGGCTGTACCGCATCCTGACCAACACGTACATCAACCTGTACCGGAAGCGGCAGCGCGAACCGTTGCAGTCGAATTCGGACTCGATCGAAGACTGGCAGCTGGCGCGGGCGGAGTCCCATACATCCGCGGGGCTGCGCTCTGCGGAGGCGGAAGCTCTGGATCATTTGCCCGACTCGGACGTGAAGAGCGCGCTGCAGTCCATTCCGGAGGAATTCCGGCTCGCGGTGTACTTCGCTGACGTCGAGGGCTTCGCATACAAAGAAATATCAGACATCATGAATACCCCGATCGGCACGGTCATGTCCCGGCTTCATCGCGGCAGGAAGATGTTGCGCGATCTGCTGGCGGATTACGCCGCAGAACGGGGAATCAACGCCGGCGCGGAAGAAAAGGCCTTGGCCGTGGGCGCGGCCACAAGCAAAAAACAGGAGAAAAGGAAATGAGCTGCCAAGGATTGGGCGACTGCGACGATGCTCGGATGCAGCGTATCTACGAGTACCTCGATGGTGCGTTGACCCGCGAGGACATCGCGGAGATCAAAGTTCATCTGGAAGACTGCCCGGAGTGCACCGAGCAATACGACCTTGAGTGCGTCATCCGTACTGTGGTGAAGCGCTCCTGTACGGAAGCGGCTCCTGAGAATCTCAAGAACTCGATCCTGGACAGGATCCACGCTATGAAGTCCGTGGACGTCTAAGAGCCTGGAACGGCAAGGGCCCCGGAAACCTGATGGTTTCCGGGGCCCTCCGCATTAAGTCTTACGCTAAGCCGCTGGCTTAGGTGTTGGGACGCTTGCCGTGGTTTGCGCCGCCGCGCTTACGGTCACGACGCTTACGTGCACGCTTGCTCATAGCTGGCCTCCTTAGATTCTTGATACTCAATAAAGCTGCCCTCCAGTCTCCCACATCCGGGGGCCGCCCCGCGAACCGCGGGCTGGGACCCAAGGGAAAGAGGGCTGCCCCAGCAGAAAGCCCGGGCCTAGCCCCGCAGGGAATTCCGGATGGAGATCCTGGCCTGGTCCAGGACCGTCCGCACGGTCTCAAGGGCGATCGGAGTCAAGGCCTTGGAGCCGGCGTGCTGTCGCAACTCCACGCGGATGTCGTCGCGGAAGGACTGGACCATCATTTCGGCTTCCTTCAGGATGCGGTGTCCCTCCGGAGAGTAGCTTCCGGCCCACGACTGGAATTCCGCGGACTTCGCGTTGGCTCTGGCGGTTTCGGCGGTCGCGGCGAGGTCTGCGCGCAGGCCGCGCATGTTGCTGCGGATGTCGTCGCGGAGGTTATCGGCCAACCGTCGCACGGAGGCCGAGATGTTGTCCTCGACGTCGGCGAGTTCCTGCCGCCGGCTGTTGAGTTCCGCCAGTCCCGCCGCGGTGATGGAGTAGTTGGTGCGGCGCCCGTCGCTGCTCGTCGCTACCAGTCCCTCCTCCTCGAGTTTGCCAAGGCGCGGGTAGATGGTTCCGGCGCTGGGGGAGTAGGTCCCCCCGAAGCGTTCGCCGAGGGCCTTGATGAGCTCGTAGCCGTGCTTGGGGCCCGATTCCAGGAGCGCCAGCAGATAGAGCCGCAGGGCTCCGTGGGCGAAGACGGGCGGCATCAGACTTCCTCTTCTCCGGAGACCGAGTGCGTTGTTCCGGGTGTTGGCGCACCGCCATGGATGATGGAGGTCTTTCCGGATACCGAATTGGTGCGGGCCACCATGAGCCGCTGGTCGGGGCCGGCGATGGTCTGGACCTTTCCGCCGGACTGGGCGTACAGCTGGTCGTCGATCATCACGGTGCCGCTCGCCGTTTTGGCGACGATATCCACGCCGACGTCATGCGGGAGGCGGATGGTGAGGTCGCCTGAAACGGAATTGGCTCCGAAATCCTGGGTATAGCCGTGAAGGTCGAAGCTGAGGTCTCCGCTGACAGTATTGGCCCGGATGTTCTTGAAGCGGCCCGACGCCGTGACTTCGCCCGAGACGCTCTTGGCTGTCATGACGCCGTCGTGGTTGCGGGCGATGACTTCGCCGCTGACAGTGTTGACGTGAAGCTCGCCCCGCGTACCGTCCGCGAGGACGGACCCGGACACCGTGTTGAGGCGGATATGGCCGCTGACGCCGGAGACCATGCCGTCACCGCCCACGGTTCCCGCTTCGACATCGACGCCGGCGGGCAGTGCGATGCTGATGGCGATCGTGTTGGTGCTGGTGTTGTTGACGGTCCCCATGAGGTTGCGGAACCAGCCCTGCGGGCCGTGCAATTGGTGGCGGACTTCGAGCCGGCCGTCAACGAGGCTGACGCTCAATGGGTCGCCGGCGATTTCCGAGACTTCGATCCGGGTGATTGCTTCGTCGTGCGTGACGACGTCGAAACGGCCCTTGACGATCCCCAGCTTGAGTGAGCGGACGCCGTCGACGTCGATGGTCTGCGGACCGGTAACGGTCCAATTCTCTTCTGTCATGACCCCTCCAATGGTGCGCCACTAGTTGCGATATATCGCGTATGGAAATCAAGATATATCGCGAATCCCATCGTGGCAATGGGTTCTGCTGGAGGAGGGGTGTTTCTTCGTCCCGGTTATTCCGGCTGGGCGATCCTCAGCCATTGGAACCAGCCGCGGTGCAACACAAGCCACGCCATGAGCCCGTAGCCGGCTTGGCCCGGCGTGCCGCCATTCGCGGCGAGGTCGGTGCGCCATTGTTCGTGGTTGATCAACGGCGAGAACGTGTCGACATACTGGTGGTTGCGGCGGGTGGTGACGTCGGCGAAAGCGGCATTGAGTTCCGCGATCCGGCGGTTCTTGGCCGGGTCCAGCGTAGGCGGCGGGCCGACCACGAATACTTCGATGTTGCTTTGGGACGCCCCATCCAGGATGTTGGCCAGATTGAGGCGGCTGCGCGCGGTGGAAAGGCCGAATTCGATGTCGCGGCCGGATAGGCCGATCACGAGGCGGTTTTCGTGGACGTTGCTGAATCGCCTTCCGGCTTCGTCGAGCCAGCGCGCCGCAAGGCCTTCCGTTCCCTCCATGGGGCAGGGAAGAGAGTAGCTCTCCACGAGGACGGAGTCCTGGGGAGTCCGCGCGAGAACCCTTCCGAGCCAGCCCAAGGCCCTGGGGTCACCGAGCCCGGCGAGTAGTTCATCACCAACAGCTGCGATGCGCAGCTTCCTGTCTTCCACGGTTACCTCTTCACCAAACGTTGCGGTCCTTGCACTGTGTCCGGCCGGGCGGCTTGATCACCGGACACTTGTTCCATTAAACAGAACTGCCCGGCTGGAAGCGGGTATTGAACCTCCAGCCGGGCAGCCGCCGTCTTACTTGCGTTCGAATGCCTGCTTGAGCAAGGTGGCCTGCTCGGCGCTGTGGCGCTTCATGGAACCGGCCGCCGTGGAGGCCGATGCCGGACGCGAGACGAGCCGGACCGTGCGGTCCAGTGCCTGCGGCAGGTTCAGGCCGATGAACGGCCACGGACCCTGGTTGGCGGGTTCGTCCTGCGCCCAGACGATATCGGCGTTCGGGTACTTGGCCAGTTCCGCCTCGAGCTGGGCCTGGGGCAGCGGGTACAGCTGCTCCAGGCGGATGATCGCCGTCGAGGTGTCGCCGGTCTTCTGGCGGTTGGCCAGAAGATCGTAGTAGAGCCGGCCGGAAACCAGGATCACGCGATCGACGCTCTGGGCTTGAAGGGACTCGTGCTCGCCGATGACCGGCTTGAACCCGCCCGTGGTGAAGTCCTCCACCGCAGAAGCCGCACCCTTGAGGCGCAGAAGCTGTTTCGGGGTGAAGATGATGAGCGGCTTGCGGGGACGGCTGTAGGCCTGCCGGCGCAGCAAGTGGAAGTGCGAGGCAGCGGTGGTCGGGTTCGCCACGATCATGTTGTCTTCGGCACAAAGCTGCAGGAACCGCTCGATGCGTGCGGACGAGTGGTCCGGTCCCTGGCCTTCGTAGCCGTGGGGCAGCATGAGCACGAGCGAGGAACGCTGGCCCCACTTCTGCTCGGCAGAGGAGATGAATTCGTCGATAATGGTCTGCGCACCGTTGACGAAGTCACCGAACTGGGCCTCCCACAACACCAAGGCGTCCGGGCGTTCCACGGAGTATCCGTATTCGAAGCCCATGGCTGCGTATTCCGACAACAAGGAGTCGTAGATCCACAGCTTGGCCTGATCGTTGCTCAGGTTGCCCAGCGGCATCCATTCGCTGCCGTTCGCGCGGTCGTGGAAGACGGCGTGACGCTGCACGAAGGTGCCGCGACGGGAGTCCTGGCCGGCGAGGCGGACGGGGACGCCCTCCATGACGAGCGAACCAAAGGCTGCGATCTCGCCGAAGCCCCAGTCGATGCCGCCTTCGCGGGACATCTGCTCACGCTTCTCAAGGAGCTGCTTGAGCTTGGAGTGGACCGTGAAGCCTTCCGGAATATCGAGGTGTGCCTGGCCGATCCGCTGCAGCATTTCGGCTGAGATGGCGGTGGTGGCAGGCGCGTTGGTGCCGAAGTCCGCCTGCTGGGCGATGGGACGCTCGATGTCCGAGACCGCAGCGGAGTCCGCCGTGATGATCGGGATAGGCGAAGTCTGTGCGGCATGGGTCTCCGCGAAGACGCGCTCGAGGCGTTCCTGGTAGTCGCGCAGCAACTGTTCGGCTTCGTCCTCGGTGATGTCGCCACGGCCGATGAGGGATTCCGTGTAGAGCTTGCGGACGGAGCGCTTGGCTTCGATGAGGTTGTACATGAGCGGCTGCGTCATCGAGGGGTCGTCGCCCTCGTTGTGTCCACGGCGGCGGTAGCACACCATGTCCACGATGACGTCCTTGTGGAAGCGCTGGCGGAACTCGTAGGCCAGCTGCGCGATGCGCACGACGGCCTCGGGGTCGTCGCCGTTCACATGGAAGATCGGGGCCTGGATCATCTTGGCCACGTCGGTGGAGTACGTCGAGGAACGCGACGACGACGGCGCGGTGGTGAAACCGACCTGGTTGTTCACGATGATGTGGATGGTTCCACCGGTGCGGTAACCACGCAGCTGGGACAGGTTGAGCGTCTCCGCCACAACGCCCTGGCCGGCAAAGGCAGCGTCGCCGTGGACCATGATGGGCAGCACGGGGAAGTCCTCGCCCTGGTCCAGGCGGTCCTGCTTGGCCCGGACGATGCCCTCGAGCACGGAGTCCACCGCTTCAAGGTGGGACGGGTTGGCGGCGAGGTAGACCTTGGTCTCATTGCCGTTGTCCGAAGTGAAGGTGCCCTCGGTGCCGAGGTGGTACTTGACGTCGCCCGAACCCTGCACGGAGCGGGGGTCCTGGGTGCCTTCGAATTCGCGGAACACCTGGGCGTACGTCTTGCCCGCGATATTGGTGAGCACGTTGAGGCGGCCGCGGTGGGCCATGCCGATCGCGACCTCGTCGAGTCCGTCGTCGGCGGCGTCGGAGATGATGGTGTCCAGCAACGGAATCAGGGATTCCCCGCCTTCGAGGGAGAAGCGCTTCTGGCCCACGAACTTGGTCTGCAGGAAGGTCTCGAAGGCCTCTGCAGCGTTGAGCTTGGAGACGATGCGCAGCTGCTCTTCGCGGCTCGGCTTGGAGTACGGGTGCTCCACCTGGTCCTGGAACCACTTGCGTTCTTCAGGCTCCTGGATGTGCATGTATTCAATGCCGGTGGTCCGGCAGTAAGCGTCGCGGAGAACGCCCAGGATGTCGCGGAACTTGAGCATCGGCCTGCCGCCGAAGCCGCCGGTGGGCCACTCGCGGTCCAGGTCCCACAGGGTGAGGCCATACGTCAGAACGTCGAGGTCCGGGTGCTTGCGCTGCACGTACTCAAGCGGGTTCGTGTCTGCCATGAGGTGGCCACGGACCCGGTAGGAGTGGATCAGCTGCTGGATGCGGGCAACCTTGTTGATCTCGTCAGCCGGGTCGACCTGGAGGTCGGGGCTCCAGCGGACGGGCTCGTAAGGAATGCGCAGCGCTTCGAAGATCTCGTCGTAGAAGTTCTGGGCGCCCAGGAGGAGCTGGTGGACGAGCTTGAGGAACTCGCCGCTTCCGGCGCCCTGGATGACGCGGTGATCGTAGGTGGAAGTCAGCGTGAGGATCTTGCTGATGGCGTTCTGGGCGATGATCTTCTCGCTGGCGCCTTGCCATTCAGCCGGGTAGTCGAGGGCTCCGACGCCGATGATGGCGGCCTGGCCCTTGGAGAGCCGGGGCACGGAGTGCACGGTGCCGATGCCACCCGGGTTTGTGAGGGAAACGGTAGTGCCTGCGTGGTCGTCCGCCGTGAGCTTGCCGTTGCGCGCACGCTTGATGAGGTCTTCGTAGGTGTGCCAGAACTCCGCGAAGTTCATGGTCTCGGCCTTCTTGATGTTGGGAACCATCAGGAGGCGCGTGCCGTCGGGCTTGGGCATGTCAATGGCGATGCCGAAGTTGACGTGTGCGGGCTGCACGGCAACCGGCTTGCCGTCTACTTCGTCGTAGTACACGTTCATCGACGGGAACTGGGACAGGGCGCGGACCACTGCGTAGCCAATGAGGTGGGTGAAGGAGACCTTGCCGCCACGGGCGCGGGCAAGGTTGGAATTGATGACGACGCGGTTGTCGATCAGGAGTTTGGCAGGAACGGCCCGGACGCTCGTGGCGGTGGGAACCTCAAGGCTCATGACCATGTTGGAAGCGATGGCCTTGGCCGGACCGCGGAGGACGGACACGACGTCCTCTTCCGGGGGAGTGGGGGCCTTGGTGCTCTTGGGAAGCTGCGCCGGGATCGGCCGGGACTGGCTGCCGTCCGATGGTTTCTGCGCGCCGTCCTTGGCGACAGTGGCCGGAGCCTTCTTGACCGGCACCGCAGGAGCGGCCGGAGCAGGGGCAGCTGCCGGGGCAACCACGGGAGCAACCGGCGTCATTGCCGATGCGGCGGCCTGTGCCACGACAGGAAGTTCGCGAGTGGGAGGGTTTGCAGGGGCTGCGGATGTTCCGTTGGAGGAAGTGCCGTCAGCGGTATCGAAGGACTCGAAAAGCGGCCACCACTTGGCGTCGACCGAATTCTTGTCCTGCTGGTACCGCTCGTACAGTTCGTCAACGAGCCACTCGTTTCCGCCAAATTCCTCGGGTAGACGGTGGCTTGGCTGCTCTGGCACTTGAAATACGCCTCTTCCGTGAGTGTTGATTTCCAGCTGGCCCGGGAAACTGCAAGGGGTGCAAAGGCGAGCCAGGGTCTGGGTCCCGCGAACTCAGACCCTAGCCAGTCTAGTGACGAGCGGCGGCTATCTGCCAATAGTGGTGACCTAAATCATGTTGATCCCGATATGGCTCGGCCGCCGCTCGCTGAGAGGGTTCTTCTTCCCCGGGTTCTTCCAGCCGTTTGACGCCTCGGGAACCTTGCCTCCGCGGGGTGAAGCCGCGTGAAGTCGCGCCGCGGCCGGACTGTAGACTTGAATTCTTATGGACAGTAATTCTAGGTGCCGGCCTGGGAGCTGCAGGGGACGCCGTTCGGCAATCTCCGCGCAGCGCACCCGCCGAGCCGGCAATGCCCGTACACATGCCCATCGCACACCGGAGCTCCAGGCCGGCCGGTCGGCGGATCGCTCATCCGCAGCGTCCGACCAACCCCCGCCGGGTCAACCAGCCCATAGCCCTTCCGGTGCCTTGCGCCAGCCGTTCGCTCCATCCGGCGGCCTCTGATGGAGTGGCTCTTCCTTCTCGCCGGCGTGCTCCTGATTCTGGGCACCGGCTTCTTTGTCGCCGTCGAGTTCTCCCTCGTGGCGCTCGACCAGTCAACGGTCCAAAGAGCGGTCGACGGCGGCGACCACGCCGCCGCGGCGTTGCTCAAATGCCTGAAATCCCTTTCCACCCAGCTCTCGAGCTGCCAATTGGGTATCACCCTCACGACCTTGCTGACCGGCTTCGTCATGGAGCCGTCCGTCGGTGCCCTCTTGCACGGACCGCTGCTCTGGGCAGGACTGCCTGAGGCTGCCGCGCAGTCCGTGTCGCTCGTCCTGGCCATGACGTTCGCCACCGCCCTGTCGATGCTCATCGGTGAACTCGTCCCCAAGAACATGGCCCTGGCCTTGGCATTTCCGCTCGGCCGCGCGCTGGCGCGTCCGCAACTGGTGTTCACTGCCGTGTTCAAGCCCGCAATCGTGGTGCTCAACGGCTTCTCCAACAAAATGCTCAACCTCGTGGGGCTGGAGGCCAAGGAGGAGATCTCCGGTGCCCGCTCGCCTTCTGAACTGGCGTCCCTGGTGCGCCGTTCCGCGGAGCTGGGAACCCTCGACGCCGGGACGGCCAACTTTGTCGCCCGGACGCTGAACTTCTCCGCGCGTACGGCGGCCGACGTGATGACCCCGCGCATCCGCATGGAGACCATAGATGCCGATCAGCCGGTGTCGGACATCATCGAAGCAGCCCGGCGGACCGGCTATTCGCGCTTCCCGGTCATCGGCGAATCGGCGGACGACATCCGGGGCGTGGTGCACATCAAGAAAGCCGTGTCCGTCCCGTCGGAACGCAGGAGCCGTCTTGAGGCCGGAGCCATCATGTCCGAGGTCCTGAGCGTTCCCGAGACCATCCACCTTGACGCACTGCTTCTGGAACTCCGGGAGGGCAACCTGCAACTCGCCGTCGTGCTTGATGAGTACGGCGGAACCGCGGGGATCGCCACCCTTGAGGACCTCGTGGAGGAGATCGTCGGCGAGGTGGCGGACGAGCACGACAAGGTCCGGCCTGGATTGCTGCAGAGCGCCTCGGGGGACTGGTACTTCCCTGGACTATTGCGTCCGGACGAGGTCAGCGAACAGATCCCGGGCCTCACCGTTCCCGACGACCCCGCCTACGAAACCGTGGGCGGTTACGTCATGAGCCAACTTGGGCGGATCGCGATTGTGGGCGACGTCGTCGAGGCCGGCGGCGGCACCCTGGCCGTCACCCGCATGGACGGCCGCCGGATCGACCGGATTTGCTTCCACCCCGCGGCGCCCGACACACATGATGATGAAGACGATAAAGGCACTGCCGAAAGCGACTCAAGCGGATGGCAAAGCAGGAAGCAGGCCAACAAGCGGCTGAGCAAGGGCTCGGGCGGTTCGGCAGGCGATGCAGTCGGCAACCCCGTGGCCAAAACCAGCCGTAGAGGACGTGCGGCATGAGCGACTGGGCAGGAATCCTGTGGCTCGTGGTGCTGTTGATCGGCAACGCCTTCTTTGTCGGCGCCGAGTTCGCTGTCATGTCTGCGCGCCGCAGCCAGATAGAGCCTTTGGCCCAAAGCGGGTCCAAGCGCGCGCAGACCACCCTGTATGCGATGGAGCACGTCTCGCTGATGCTGGCGTGTGCCCAGCTCGGCATTACCGTGTGTTCCTTGCTGATTCTCCTCGTGGCCGAGCCCGCCATCCACCATTTGCTGGGGGCGCCGCTGGAGTCCGTGGGCATCCCGGTCGAATTGTCGGACGTCATCGCGTTTGCGGTTGCCTTGCTGGCGGTCACGTTCCTGCATGTGACCTTCGGCGAGATGGTGCCCAAGAACATCTCTGTTTCCGTGGCGGACAAGGCGGCCTTGCTGCTGGCGCCGCCGTTGGTCCACGTCGCCCGTTTCGTGAAGCCCGTCATCTGGACGTTGAACTGGCTGGCCAACCGCATCCTGCGCTTGATGAAGATCGAGCCCAAGGATGAGGTCACCTCTTCCTTCACGCTTGAAGAGGTGCAGTCCATCGTCCAGGAATCGACCCGCCACGGGCTGGTGGACGACGACGCCGGCCTGCTGAGCGGCGCGTTGGAGTTTTCCGAGCACACCGCGGCGCACATCATGGTGCCGCTCGGCAAGCTCGTGATGCTCAAGTCCGGTTCCACACCTCGCGAACTGGAGAAAGCGGTCAGCCGCACCGGATACTCCCGGTTCCCGGTGTTGGACGACGACGGCGAGTTGACCGGGTACCTGCACATCAAGGACGTGCTTTCCATCCCGGAGGAAGGCCGACGCTATCCGATCGCGGAAAGCCGGATCCGGTCCCTCGTGAACCTCGCACCCGAGGACGAGATCGAGGATGCCATGGCCGTGATGCAGCGGACCGGCTCGCATCTCGGCCGGGTTGTGGGAACGGACGGCGCGACCCTGGGTGTGTTGTTCCTGGAGGATGTTATCGAGCAGCTTGTGGGCGAGATCCGTGACGCCACCCAGGCGCGGGGAATCCGGCGGCTGGGCGGACCCGAATCGGTGTGACCTCTTGCCGGTCCCGCGGGGCCGGCAAGAGCCGCCGGGAATTCTAAATAGGAATCATTCCCATTTATGGATACACTCATTGAGTCCCCTGTTGTGCTTGATTCGGTAGATCCGAGGTTTCCCGTGCGTCGTAGTGCCGCCCGTCCTTCCCTGACCGCTTTGCCGGCCGCGTGCGCGGCGTTCGCCGTCCTGCTTGCCGGGTGCGCGGCACCCGCAGCGACGGCGCCGTCGTCGTCCTCCGGGGTGATCGACGTGGTCGCCTCCACCAGCGTGTATGGCGATATCGCCAAGAGCGTCGGCGGTGACAAGGTGTCCGTCACCTCCATCATCAGCAAGACGAACCAGGATCCGCACTCCTACGAGGCAAGCACCCAGGACAAGCTGGCAGTCTCCAAGGCCCAGCTGGTGATCGACAATGGTGCGGGCTACGACGACTTCTTCAACAAACTGGCCGATGACAGCAAGGTTGCCGCGGATAAGACCATCACGGCCGTCAGTGTGTCCGGGCTCCTTCCTGCGGCGACCACGGGTGCATCTCCCTCCGCGGTGCCGGAAGGGTTCAACGAGCATGTTTGGTACAACTTCGGTGCGATGGCGAAAGTGGCCGATGCCGTGGCTGCGAAGCTTGGAAACCTGAACCCTGCCGATGCCAAGACCTTTGCGGCCAACGCTGACAAGTTCAAGTCCTCGCTGACCGGGCTCAGCGCCAAAGTGGCCGAAATCAAGGCCTCCAAGGCTTCCGCTCCCGTAGCCATCACGGAGCCCGTCCCTGGCTACCTGCTTGAAGCCGCCGGCCTGGAGAACAAGACCCCCGAGGAATTCAGCCACGCCATTGAGGTCGGCTCGGATGTTCCGCCCGCAGCCGTCAAGGAAACGAGCGATCTGATTACCTCGAAGTCCGTCCGCTTCCTCGCCTACAACGAGCAGACCGCGAGCGCCGAGACCGAAAAGCTGAAGTCCGAGGCAACCGCAGCCGGTGTCCCGGTGATCGGGTTCACCGAGACACTTCCCGAGGGCAAGGACTACGTCGCCTGGATGACGGACAACGTGGGCAACGTTTCTGCTGCCCTGAACAAGTAAGCGGACCCAAAAGGCGAAGAACAGGCGGGCCCCGCAATCGTCCTAAGATGTACAGGGCGGCTGCGGGGCCCTCTCCGTTCATCCAAGCGCCGGCCGCCAGCTTCATAGCTTCGCGAACCCCATGGATCGAGGAATCTTTTTGACACCGGTAGTGAGCCTTCGCGGCGCGGGCCTCCAGTTCGGCCAACGGGCCCTCTGGAAGGACCTCGACGTGGACATCCAGGCGGGTGAGTTCTTCGCTGTGCTCGGTCCGAATGGCAGCGGCAAGACCAGCTTCCTCAAAGTCCTCCTTGGACTGCAGCAGCTTCACTCGGGGACGGTGACCGTGGCCGGACATCCCGTGGAACGCGGCAGCCGGAAGATCGGTTACATACCGCAACAGAAGTCGTTTGCCCCGGACACGCCCCTGCGTGCCAGGGACCTGGTTTCCCTCGGCGTCGACGGTCACCGCTGGGGTCTGCGTATCAAGGCGAAAGCCGTCAATGAGCGCGTCGACGCGCTCCTGGACTTAGTGGGGGCGAGTGACTATGCCCGCGTGCCGGTTGGTCAATTGTCCGGCGGAGAGCAACAACGGCTGCGTGTTGCGCAAGCCCTCGCCGCGGAACCTGAACTCCTGCTCTGTGACGAACCGCTGCTGTCCTTGGACCTGCACCACCAGCAGGCCGTGAGCTCCCTCATCAACCGGCAATGCCACGAGCGCAACAGCGCCGTGGTCTTCGTGACCCACGAGATCAACCCGGTCATCGACTACGTCGACCGTGTGCTCTACCTCGCCGGCGGCAGGTTCCGCGTGGGAACACCGGAGGAGGTCATGACCACCGAAGTCCTCTCCGAGCTCTACAACAGCCGCGTTGAGGTCATTCGCGCGAACGGCCGGATCGTCGTCGTCGGGCTTCCGGACGCCACCACCCACTATCACGATGACGCCCACGCCGGTGTGGAAGAAGGCCACTAAATGGATCTCGGCAGCATCCTGCACACCATCTTCAACTTTGAAAACTACGGCGAACTGCTGGCGCTGGTCCAGAATTCCGTCTTGGCCGGTGCGGTCCTCGGCCTGCTCGGCGGCCTCATAGGAACCTTTGTCATGAAGCGGGACCTCGCTTTCGCGGTGCACGGCATTTCGGAGTTGTCCTTCGCCGGTGCCTCTTTTGCCCTGCTCATCGGGGCGGACATCATTTTCGGTTCGCTCGCTGGGTCCGTCGCGGCTGCGCTGCTTCTGGGACTCATGGGTGTCCGGGCCCGGGACAAGAACTCGATCATTGGCGTCATCATGCCGTTCGGCCTGGGCCTGGGCATCTTGTTCCTGGCCCTCTACCAGGGCCGGGCGGCCAATAAGTTCGGGTTGCTGACGGGCCAGATCGTTTCGGTGGACACGGTCCAGCTCCAGGTCCTGGCCGGCACGGCCGTGGTGGTCATGCTCGCGCTGGCCGCGATATGGCGCCCGCTCAGTTTCGCCAGCGTGGACCCCGAGATGGCGGAAGCCCGGGGAGTTCCTGTCCGCGGACTGGCGATTGCCTTCATGGTGTTGCTCGGCGTCAGCGTTGCCTTGTCCATCCAGATTGTCGGCGCGCTTCTGGTGCTGGCACTGCTGATCACGCCCGCAGCCGCTGCGCTGCGGGTGACCACTTCGCCGCGGCTCGTGGTCTTGTTGAGCGTGGTCTTCGCGATCACTGCCACGGTGGGCGGGATCCTCCTGGCCCTGGGCAGCAGGATTCCCATCAGCCCGTATGTCACCACGTTGTCGTTCCTGATCTATGTGGTGTGCCGGATCATCGGCAACGTACGCGCCAACCGGGGAATCAACGGCAGGATTGTCCGCCCCGGCGCGGCCATGGGCCAGGCAGCGGAAGACCAGGCGGTAGCCGGCTAGAGCAGGCCCGCTGCCTTCTTTGCGGTGCACTCCGGGCAGAGCCCGAAGATCTCCACGGTGTGCGCCACCTCGGTGTAGCCGTTTTCGGCGGCCACCCGTGCTGCCCACGTCTCCACGGCCGGAGCTTCCACCTCGACGGCCTTCCCGCAATTGCGGCATAGCAAATGGTGGTGGTGGCCGGTGACCGCGCAGCGGCGGTAGACGGCTTCGCCGTCGGCGTTTCGCAGGACATCGATGAGACCGTCGTCGGCAAGCGACTGCAGGATGCGGTAGGCCGTGGCCAGGGACACCGAGACACCTTGGTTCTGGAGGAGCCGGTACAGTTCCTGCGTGCTCACGAAGTCGTCCAGTTCGTCCAGCGCGGCACTGACGGCCAGTCGTTGCTTGGTGACGCGCTGCTCCCTGACGGCGGGATCCTTCGCGGCCGGAAGCGGCTCGGCTGCGGGCCCGGACGTGGCGGCATTGGCGCCCTGTGACATTCGTGGACTCATTTCGATATGGATGTTCGCAAACACCAACGTTACCAGCCGGCGGTCCCCGGATGTCGGTTCGTGGACACCATGGGAGGCCCGCCCTAGGCTGGCTGCATGAAGCTCACCAAGTTCACCCATGCTTGTGTCCGCCTGCAAAAGGACAGCCAGGTCCTCGTGATTGATCCCGGGACTTTTTCCGAGTCCGAGGAAGCCCTCGCAGGGGCCCACGCCGTGCTCATCACGCACGAGCACGCGGACCATGTGGACGCCGACGCCGTCGTCGCGGCACTCAAGGGAAACCCCGGACTGCAGGTGCATGCGCCCGCGGGGCTCGCATCCGATCTGGCCGCGAAGGCGGGCGACGACGGCGGGCGGGTACACGCCGTCGAACCCGGCTCGTCCTTTGACGCAGGGGGCTTCGCGATTCGTTCCTTCGGAGGGCAGCATGCCCTCATCCATCCGCAGATTCCGGTCGTGGCCAACATCGGCTACCTCGTGGACGCAAACGTCTTCCACCCTGGCGACTCGTTCGTCGTCCCGGACGGCATCGAGGTGCAAACCCTGCTGGTGCCCATCCACGCGCCCTGGTCGAAGATCGGCGAGGTGGTTGACTTCGTGATCGCGGTCCGCGCACCCAAGGCCTACCCGGTCCACGATGGGCTGTTGAACGAACTCGGGCGCGGTCTGGTGGAAGGCCACGTGACCCGCATCGGCGCGAAGTACGGTACCAGCTATGCGAGGTTGTCGCCGCGGGAATCGGTGGAGGTCTAGCTCAGTCCGCCGCGCCGCCTATATGCTGCCCGGCCACGTGCCTGTCTCGAAGAAGTCGGCCAGGACGGCCTCGTACGGGGCGGGGTCCAGGCCTCGCTCGGCGATCCAGTCCGGATTGTAGTAGCTCCCCGCGTAGCGATCGCCGGCATCGCACATGAGCGACACGATGCTGCCGCGCTGTCCCCGGGCCACCATCTCGGCGACCAGCTGGCAAACACCCCAAAGGTTGGTTCCCGTGGAAGGCCCGGCATGCAGCCCGGCCAGCCGGCGCAAGTGCCGCATCGCGGCGACGGAGGCGGCATCGGGAACCTGGATCATGGTGTCGATGACGGCCGGGACGAAGCTGGGCTCCATGCGGGGCCGGCCAATGCCTTCAATCCTGGACGGCATTCCCGTGGAGTAGTCCGGCACGCCGTCGCGCCAGCCGGGATAGAACGCCGAGTTTTCGGGATCGACCACGGCCAAGCGGGTGGAGTGGCAGTGGTACCGCAGGTACCGGCCGATGGTGGCGCTGGTTCCGCCGGTGCCGGCGCCCACCACGATCCACTCGGGCACCGGATGCTCCTCGAGGGCGAGCTGCTCGAAGATTGATTCCGCGATGTTGTTGTTGCCCCGCCAGTCGGTGGCGCGCTCGGCAAAGGTGAATTGGTCCATGTAGTAGCCGCCGGACGTCCGGGCAACCTCCTCCGCCATGGCGTAGACCTCCGAGGCGTGGTCCACGAGAAGGCAGGCGCCGCCGAACTCTTCGATGAGGGCGATCTTCTCAGGGCTGGTGGTCCGGGTCATCACGGCGATGAACGGGAGCCCGATCAGCCTGGCGAAGTACGCCTCGGACACTGCGGTGCTCCCGCTGGAGGCCTCCACGATGGTGGTCCCTTCCGTGATCCAGCCATTGACCAGGCCGTAAAGGAAGAGCGAGCGCGCCAGTCGATGCTTGAGGCTGCCGGAGCGGTGCGTGGACTCGTCCTTGAGGTAGAGCTGGACACCCCAGTGTTCGGGGAGCGGCACCGCGTAGAGGTGCGTGTCCGCCGAGCGGTTGTTCTCGGCCTCGATGCGTCGGATTGCCTCGCTGGCCCATGCCCGGTCCTGGTTGCGTAGAGTGCTCACCGATCCAGCCTACCGGCGGCGGCTGCCGCCCAGGGATAGGCTGGTAGCCGGTTGGCAGCTGCACGGCAGCAGCTTCGACGTCGTTTGGTAGAAGCAGCAAAGCGAAGGAGATTTGATGGCCACCCTCATTGACGTAGCCGCGCTCAAGGACCGCATGGATGCGGGCAAGCGGACAGTCTTGCTGGACGTCCGTTGGGTGTTGGGCGACCCGCACGGCCATTCGCACTTCCGCCAGGCCCACATTCCCGGCGCAGTCTATGTGGACCTGCATCACGAACTCGCCGATCCCACGGCCGAGGGCCAAGGCCGGCACCCGTTGCCGCCCACCGCGGCGCTGCAACGGAGCGCCCGAGCGTGGGGCATCAACGACGGCGACACCGTGGTTGCGTACGACGACAGCGGCAGCACCGCAGCGGCGCGGTTGTGGTGGCTGCTCCGTGACGCCGGTTTCCATTCCGTCTTCCTGCTCGACGGCGGATTGGGCGCCTGGCGCACGGCCGGCTATCCGCTGGCGCAGGACGAACAACCGCCGGTTCCGGGCGACGTCGTGCTTGGACACGGCCACATGGATGCCATCGGCATGGACGAGGCGGCGGACTGGCACAGCCGTGGAATCCTTCTCGATGCCCGGGCGGGGGAGCGCTACCGTGGCGAATTCGAACCCATTGATCCCCGCGCGGGACACATTCCCGGCGCGCTGAGCGCTCCCACTGCCGGAAACCTCGGACCGGACGGCACGTTCCTCCGCGCAGCGCAGCTCCGCGACAGATTCGCTGCCCTGGGCATCGACGAGGGCAGCAAGGTGGCGGTCTATTGCGGCTCCGGGGTCACCGCAGCCCATGAGATCGCCGCCTTGGAGATCGCAGGATTCAGGGCAGCCCTCTTCCCAGGCTCCTTTTCGCAGTGGTCCTCGCTCGAGTCCAATCCCGTCGTCACCGGAGCAGCGCCCCTGGGCATTCCGGATCAATGAGTCTTGGCGTGCCGTGAAGCCAGCGGGCGTGGCGGCGCAGAGTGGCAAAAAATCAGCCCGCAGGGGTAGCGTCGAGGCATGACTCCCGGACGCCCCGTTCCTCCGCCCCTTGGCAAGCCGCTCGTCGTGGATGACGCGACGGCGGATACCTCGCCGTCAACGTCCGCAGCTGCGAAGGGAACGCCGACCCTCGCGGCCGCCTACGGCGCCACGTCGGCCCACAGCGGCCTTGTCCCGCTGACCGTGGCCCGCCGCGTTCCCAAGGAAGACGACGTCGAGATCGAGATCGATTTCTGCGGCCTCTGCCACTCCGACGTCCACGCGACACGGGGCGAATGGGGCGCCCAGAACTATCCGCTGGTCCCGGGCCACGAGATCGTGGGCCGGGTCCGCCGGGTGGGCTCCGCCGTCGACGACTTCGCACCCGGAGACCTCGTGGGCGTCGGCTGCTTGGTGGATTCCTGCCGCGAATGCGGCAGCTGCCTCGAAGGCCTGGAGCAGTACTGCGAACGCGGAAACGTCGGAACTTACGGGGTGAAGGACGCCCGGAACGGCGACTCCATCACGCAGGGCGGGTACTCCACTTCGGTGGTGGTCGATCGCCGCTTCGTGCTGCGCGTGCCCGAGGGCCTCGACCCGGCCGCCGCGGCGCCGCTGCTGTGCGCGGGCATCACCACCTACTCGCCGCTGCGTTACTTCGACGTCAAGGAGGGCGACGTGGTGGGCGTCGTCGGACTCGGCGGACTGGGCCACATGGCGGTCAAGATTGCGAAGGCCATGGGGGCGCGCGTGGTGGTATTCACGACGTCGGACGCCAAGTTTGAGGCGGCAATCGAGCTCGGTGCCGACGAGGTGATCCTCTCGAAGGACCCCGAAGCCATGGAAGGCGCCAACCGTACCATCGACGTCATCATCGACACCGTGGCTGCGCCGCACGACCTGAACCCGTACTTCCGCACCTTGCGGCTGAACGGTGCCCTCTTCCAATTGGGGCTTCCTCCCACCGACATGCCTCCGGTCAGTCCCGGCGCGCTGATCCGGCGCCGGCTCTCCTACGCGGGTTCGTTGATCGGCGGCATCGCCGAAACCCAGGAAATGCTCGACTTTTGTGCCGAGCACGGCGTAGTAAGCGACGTCGAGGTCGTCACCGCCCGCCAACTCAATGAAGCCTACGACCGCATGGTTGCCGGCGACGTCAAATACCGTTTCGTCCTCGATACCAAGACCCTTCAACCCGCGTCGGAAAAGGCAGACATATGAGCACCCTGTTCACCAAGATCATCAACGGCGAGATTCCGGGACGCTTTGTCTGGAAGGACGACGACGTCGTTGCCTTCCTGACCATCGCCCCGCTGACTGATGGCCACACGCTCGTGGTGCCCCGCGAAGAGGTGGACCGCTGGACCGACGTCCCCACTGGGCTCCTCAACAAGGTCATGTCCGTCGCGCAGGCAATCGGCAAGGCGCAAGTGGAGGCGTTTGGCGCGCCACGGGCAGGACTGTCCGTGGTGGGCTTCGAAGTGGAGCACTTCCACGTGCACGTCTTCCCGGCAACCTCGCTGGCCGATTTCGACTTCGGGACCGTAGAGCACAACCCGGACCCTGCCCGGCTCGACGCGAATGCGGCGAAACTCCGGGCAGGCCTCGCCGCCGCAGGACACCGGGAGTTCGTTCCCGCGGATTGAGGGCGCGACGATGTGCAGGAAGGTTTCGGTTTAGATCCCGTCATGAGTGCATGAGGGTCGACAGAATGACCGCTATAAGTGAGCGGGCGTTGGGGTTTGGGGGCAGATAGGTGAGCGGGCGTTGGAACCGCCGCGTCTACGCGGGGGCCAGCGCCTGGTTGAGAACCGTCCGGATGCGCTTTTCCGAGACCGAGTAGGCCGTGCCGAGCTCGACGGCGAAGAGGCTGACGCGCAGTTCCTCGATCATCCAGCGCACCCGTGTTAACTCGGCTCCTGCCCGTCGGCCGGGCAAGAGCGCGGAGACGGCGTCGTCGTAGTCGTCCTCCAGTGCCTGCACGACCGACATGTTCAGCCCGTCGCGCTGGACATTGTTCGGGAGCTTTTCGAGGCGCTTCTCGATTCCGGCCAGATAGCGCGGCAACTGGCTCAATTGGGCGTAGCCCGTCCGTGCCACAAATCCGGGGAAGACGAGCTGCTCCAGTTGGCTCTTCATGTCATTGAGCGCACTGATCAGGGCGAGGCTCGTGCTGCCCTTGAGTTGCTTCTCGATCCGCCGGGTGCTCCCCAAAATGCGTTCGACGACGGCGGTCACCGTGAAGACGGTGTCGATTAGTTCCGCGCGGACCAGCTCGTACAGGGCATCGAACGCCGTCTTGTCCCAGGGAAGTTCGGCGGGAGTCAGCTTGTCGATGGCCGCCAGGACGCAGTCCGCGATCAAGGCGCTCACCGAACCATGGGGATTCTGGCTGAACGTCAACTTCTCGGTGTTGTTCAAATGTTCCAGCACGTAGCGGTCCGGCGCGGGAACCCGCAGGGCGAGCAGCCGGATAACACCGCCGCGCATTGCCGATTCCTGCTCCGCCCGGGTCTGGAACACGCGCAACGCAACGGTTTTGCCCTCATCCACGAGAGCTGGATAACCGGTGACATCGTGTCCTTTAACCGTCCGCGTCACGTGGCGCTCGATAGCCCCGAAAGTCCATGCGGTCAGCCCGGTTTGCTCTGAGAGGAAACCGGCTCCCTGCGGGGTCGTCCCGCCGCCGTTTCCGCCGGAGGCTCCGGCACCTCCGGCACGTGGGTCGTCCTTCGGACCTTGGGCGCGTGCGGTCGTCGCGGGTGTTGCGCCCAGGGATTCCGCGATGGCCCGGCGGGTGGCGGGGGCCAGCTGCTCCTGGAGGGCGGCGAGGTCCTTGCCTTCGTCGAGCACCTTGCCGCGGCTGTCCACTACCTTGAAGCTGACGCGCAGGTGCGCCGGAACGGCGTCCCAATTCCAGGATCCCGGAGGAATGATGTGTCCGCGGATACGGCGCAGCACCAGCTCGAGCGAGGCCTCGAGATCGTCCGAGGCGGGGTCGAAGTCGCTTTCCAAGGCAGCAGCAGCCTGCCGGGCCACATCAGGGGCCGGCACGAAGTTCTTGCGGAGATGTTTGGGCAGCGACTTGATCAAGGCCGTGACGAGCTCCACCCGCTGGCCGGGTATCTGCCAACGGAAGGGTGCGTCGTCGAGCTGGTTCAGGAACAGCACGGGTACCTCGGCCGTGACGCCGTCCGAGGGATTGGGCGGCGAGCCGGGCGCCACGGGATGGAACTCGTAGCTCAGGGGCAGCTCAAAGCCCTTGTGAAGCCAGGTCCTCGGGTAGGCGGAATCATCCAGGGCTTCGGCGTCCTCGCTGATGAGCAGCGATTGGTCGAAGTCCAGCAAGGTGGGATCCTGCTGGCGGGCTTCCTTCCACCATTTGTCGAAGTGGCGTTCGGAGACCACGTCCTTGCCGACCCTGGCATCGTAGAACTCGAAAAGCGCGTGGTCGTCCACGAGGATGTCGCGGCGGCGCATCCGTGTCTCGAGTTCCTCGATTTCGTGGAGCAAGGCGCGGTTGCGGTGGAAGAATTTGTGGTGGGTTTTCCAGTCGCCCTCTACGAGCGCATGCCGGATGAAGAGTTCGCGGGAGAGTTCGGGATCGATCCTGCCGTAGTTGATGCGGCGGTTCGGGATGATGGGAACTCCGTAGAGCATCACCTTTTCATGGGCCATGACCGAGCCCGTCCGGGTGGACCAGTGGGGCTCGCTGTAGGAGCGCTTCACGAGGTCCGGTGCAACCTGCTCTGCCCACACAGGATCGAACTTCGCGGCCACCCGGGCCCAGAGCCGGCTTGTTTCAACCAGTTCCGCGGCCATCACAAACGCTGGCGACTTCTTGAACAAAGCCGAGCCCGGGAAGATGGCGAAACGGCTGCCTCGTGCTCCGGCGTATTCGCGCTTGCGTTCATCCAGCATGCCGATGTGGCTCAGCAGTCCTGAGAGCAGGCTGATGTGGATTCCCTCGTTGTTGCCAACAGGGTCGGCCTCGCGCTTGTTGTCGATCGTGATGCCCAGCGGCTTGGCGAGCTGGCGCAATTGCTGGAAGAGGTCCTGCCATTCCCGGACGCGCAGGTAGTTGATGAACTCGTTCCTGCACAGCCTGCGGAATTGCGTGGAGGAGAGCTCCTGCTGTTTCTCCTGGATGTAGTTCCACAGGTTCAGGAATCCGGTGAAGTCCGAGTTCTCGTCCCGGAAGCGTGCGTGCTTCTCCGCCGCAAGCTGCTGCTTGTCCGTCGGGCGCTCGCGCGGATCCTGGATCGTCAAGGCCGCCGCCAGGATCATGACTTCCTTGACGCAGCCGCGCTTGCCAGCCTCGACAATCATCCTGCCGAGCCGGGGGTCCACTGGGAGCTGCGCCAACTTCTGCCCGACGGCGGTCAGGCCGCCGCGGTTGTCCGCGCCGCCCCCGCGCGTGTTTCGGCCGTCGACGGCTGGGGGAGCGCCGCCGTCGCCCGTGCGGGCAGCGCTCAAGGCGCCGAGTTCGCGCAGCAGCGTGACGCCGTCGTTGATGGCACGGGAGTCCGGCGGCTCGACGAAGGGGAAGTTCTCGACGTCCTTGGGGCCGCGGGCAACGCCCATGGCAGTCATCTGCAGGATGACCGCGGCAAGGTTGGTCCTCAGGATTTCGGGATCAGTGAACGGGGGGCGGGACTCGAAATCCTCCTCGGAATAGAGCCGTATGGCGATACCCTCTGACACGCGCCCGCAACGGCCGGAACGCTGGCTTGCCGATGCCTGCGAGACGCGTTCAATCGGCAGCCGTTGCACCTTGGTGCGGTGCGAGTATCGCGAGATGCGGGCCGTGCCGGTGTCGATGACGTACTTGATCCCGGGCACCGTCAGGGACGTTTCGGCGACGTTGGTGGCCAGGATGATCCGCCGCTTGCCGCCCGGGTTGAAGACCCTGTGCTGCTCCTGCAGGCTCAAACGGGCAAACAACGGCAGGACCTCCGTGCCCGCCAGCCTGCGGTTGGCTTGGATCCGGCCGTTCAGGGCTTCCGCGGCGTCACGGATCTCGCGCTCGCCGGAGAAGAACACCAGGATGTCTCCGGGAGCCTCCAGCGCGAGCTCGTCGACGGCGTCGCACACGGCGTCGAGGGGGTCGCGGTCTTCCTCGAGCTCGTCGTCGGAGGCGTCCTCATCCTCGCCGGAAGCGCCGCCGGCCGGCTGGGACAGCGGCCGGTAGCGGATTTCCACCGGGTAGGTCCGGCCCGATACTTCGATGATCGGAGCAGGTTCTTCTTCGCTGCCGAAATGCTTCGCGAAACGCTCGGGGTCGATGGTGGCCGAAGTGATGATGACTTTCAGGTCCGGCCTTTGCGGCAGGATCCGCTTGAGGTAGCCCAGGATGAAGTCGATGTTGAGGCTGCGCTCGTGTGCCTCGTCGATGATGATGGCGCTGTACTTCCGCAGCAGCTTGTCCCGCTGGATCTCGGCCAGCAGGATGCCGTCGGTCATCAGCTTGATCTTGGTAGCCTTGCTGACCTCGCCGGTGAAACGGACCTGGAAGCCCACTTCCTGCCCGATCTCCACGCCCATCTCGAAGGCGATGCGTTCCGCAACGGTGCGCGCGGCAAGGCGACGCGGCTGGGTGTGGCCGATCAGGCCCTTGTCCCCGAGGCCGAGTTCCAGGCACATCTTGGGGATCTGCGTGGTCTTGCCGGAACCTGTTTCGCCGGCGATGATGGTCACCTGGTTTGCGGCGATCGCCGCCATCAAGTCCTCGCGGCGCTCGGAGACGGGCAGCTCTGCGGGGTAGGAAATATGAAATGTCATGGCTGCTGACAGTCTACTGTGGCGGCGCGCCGCCTTGCAGTGCATGGGTCCCTGCGGCTTTTTCCAATCGCCCTGCCAGGGTGCGGGCGTACTCCTTGAATTCCTCGGGAGAAATGATCTCAAAGTCCATGTCCAGCGCTGCGAGGTGTGCCGCCGGCTGCGCCAGGCTGTCCCAACCGGCGCGGAGCAGGGTGGCCTTCCCGCCGTCGTCGCTCAGGCTCGCGAGCTGTGGGCCGACGACGGCGGCCACCTCGCCGATCGGGGCATGGAGGCGCACGACGACGTCGTAACGGTAAGGCGAGCGGGTCACGGAGCGCTGGACATAGTCCGCGAGGTCCTCGGCAGGCAGGGGGCGCGGCACGTACTTCTTCCGTTCCGCCGGAAGCGTGGCGATGCGGTCGGCGCGGAACGTGCGCCAGTCTTCCCGGTCCACATCCCACGCGACGAGGTACCAGCGCCGCCCGGTGTCCACCAGCCGGTATGGCTCCACGAGACGCCGGCTGGCGTCGCCGTCAGCCTTGACATAGTCGAAACTGAGTTGCCGCTTGTCCGTGATCGCCGCGGAGACCACCGTGAGCTGCTGGGGGTCTACCGACGCCGCGTTGCTGGGCAGTGTGGTGACCGCGGCCTTGAGCATCGCGAACTTCGGGCGGAGACGTGAGGGAAGCACCTGTTCGAGCTTGGCAAGCGCGCGAACCGATGCTTCGCCGATACCGGCCACGGGACCCGCCGCCACCGAGTTCAGCCCCAGGGCGACGGCGAGAGCTTCATTGTCGTCCAGCAGCAGCGGCGGGAGCTGCGCCCCGGCGCCCAGTTGGTAACCGCCGGCTATCCCTGGCGAGGCGTGGATGGGGTAGCCCAGGTTCCGGAGCTTGTCGATATCGCGGCGGACGGTGCGCTCCGTGACACCCATCCGTGTGGCCAATGCCGGGCCGGTCCATTCACGCCGGACCTGCAGCAAGGACAACAATTGCAGCAGCCTCGCGGACGTCTGGATCATGCCATTGAATCTAGCCCAGGATGCGGACAAAAGTCGTCCGTGTTGAGGGACAGGCTGTGGTTAGTACGAGCGCAATGTCCAGCATGAGTTGTCAGGCAGGTCCCGCGCGGTCCAAGGCTCCGAACGGTCGGGGGGAAGGTGGCCGCGGCCGTCCCGAAGGACCGCTGAGATGGAAGCGGCTGCGGTGATGATGAGGATGATGAACAGCAAGGCTCCGATGAATTCCATGACTCCATCGTGTTCCGGGTTAACCTCAAGAAACAGTGGCAGAAACGACTCATTTAGGCAATTTTCTGCCACACTGGATCTATGTTGAAAACGGTGGCCATCATTGTTGTTCCCAACTTCTCGATCTTCGAATTCGGGACTGCCTGCGAGGTCTTCGGCATTGACCGCGCGGACCGGGGGAGTGGCGTTCCCGCCTTTGACTTCAGGGTCTGCACTCCCGTCCCTGGAGACGTGAAGATGAAGTCCGGCCTGTCGATGAACGTCGAACTGGGTCTGGAGGCTACGGCCGATGCCGACCTGGTCATCATGGCCCCGTACGGACGGGATGAGGACGTGCCGGAGCCCGTGTTGGAAGCTCTGCGGGCGGCGCATGAACGGGGTGCCTGGGTCATGTCGATCTGCTCCGGCGCGTACGCGCTTGCGCGCGCAGGGCTTCTGGACGGGCGCCGCTGCACCACGCATTGGCACTATTCACAGGACCTCGCCAACAGGTATCCGAAGATTCACGTCGACGAAAATGTGCTCTACGTCCAGGACGGAACGATCATTTCAAGTGCCGGCACCGCCGCCGGCATCGACGCCTGCCTGCATCTGATTCGCGTCGAACTTGGCGCCAACGTTGCCGCAGCCATCGCCCGCGACATGGTGGTTCCTCCGCACCGCGACGGCGGCCAGGCCCAGTTCATCGAGCGGCCCATGCCCACGTGCGGCTCCGCGCCCATGGAAGCCTTGCTGCGCTGGATGGTGGAAAACCTCGAGCACGACCACAGTGTCAACGAATTGGCGGCCCGCCTGCACATGTCTGCCCGGACGTTCGCACGCCGTTTCCGTGCAGAAACCGGGGCCACACCGGCGGCGTGGCTCAACTCGCAACGCGTGCTCCGGGCGCAGGAGCTTCTGGAAACCACCGAGATGAACATTGACGAAATTGCGCGCGAGGCCGGATTCGGACATTCCGTGCTGCTGCGTCACCACTTCGCCAAGGTCCTGGCCACGAGTCCGCAGTCGTACCGGAGGGCTTTCCGCGGCCAGTTGGCGGAGGTTGGCTAGCGGCGGAGGGTCTCGTGTCCCTCTACCTTGGCGTTCTCCACGAGGGTGTGCCACGGCCCCGTGACTTCGGTCTCGGGAAGCGTGGCCCGGTGTTGTCCGGCGCGGATTGAATACATGAACCTGTCGGCTTGCCCGGCTGCTTTCCCGGTTGTCCGCGCAAGCGCTTGTTCGCTGGCGCGACCCCGGGATGGCACCTGGTCCCAAGGACAGGCCTCCACGATTGGCATCCAGCGCTGCTTATCTTCCGAGGTGGCGGCATCCACGGTCCAGACGCGGGTGATCGCGGCGACGCCACCGCTGCGCTGGACAGTGATTTTCATGTTCTGCGGCTTCCACTGCTCTGGAGGGTGTTGCTAGAGCTTTACCTTCACAGTTTCCCATGCCTTACGGACTGCGTCATGCTCGCGTGAACCGTCGCCGAAGAGTTCCTCCGCCGACGCGGCCGTGGCTTTCGCAAAGCGGCCGAACGTGCAGGTGGCGGGCAGTGAGCCGCTGGTCAGCGTGTTGTACCAGATCTGTCCCGGAGCTTCCCAGGCATTGCCACCCAGCTCCAGGGCAAGAAGGGAGAACGCCCGGTTGGGGATGCCCGAATTGATGTGGACACCGCCGTTGTCCGCGGTGGTGCGGACGTATTTGTCCATGGAGTCCGGTTGCGGATCCTTGCCGAGAACGTCGTCGTCATACGCAGTACCGGGTGCTTTCATGGACCGGAGGCCGGTGCCGTGGACGGCGTCGGTGAACAAGCCCTCGCCGATCAACCAGCTGGCCTCGGCAGCAGTCTGCTTCCTGGCATACTGCTCCACGAGTGCCCCGAAAACATCCGACATGGATTCGTTGAGCGCTCCGGCCTGGTTCTGGTAGGCGAGTGCTGCCGTGTACTGGGTGACGCCGTGGGCGAGCTCGTGTCCGATCACGCTGAGCGACTTGGTGAACCTCTGGAAGATCTCGCCGTCGCCGTCACCGAAGACCATTTGGCCGCCGTTCCAGAAGGCATTGTCGTACAGCTCGCCGTAATGGACGGTGGCGTCGAGTTTCAGGCCGGCGCCGTCGATCGAATTCCGGCTGAACGCTTCCGCATAAAGGGCGTGGGTTCCGCCGAGTCCGTCGTAGGCTTCATCGGCGGCGGCGTCGCCCGTCGCCGGGCCTTTCTCCTTGCGGACCGCCTTGCCCGGCAAGGCTTCGGTGGAGCCGGCGTCGTAGATGGTGCGCTTGGGCGGCCCGGGCTTCGCCTGGCGCGCAGTGGGCACCGGGGCCGGCACCGGAAGCGAGCGGACCGCTTGGAGGTTCTTGATGTGGAGCAGGGATTCCTTGGCCGCCCGCGCAATAACGCGCAGGCGGGGCTCATGTTGGGCCGCCAGCCTTCGCAGCATGTACGGCGGAACGATGGAACAGATCACGGCGAACCCTTTCGTACCTCGTGGACGGGTACGAACAGCTTAGGAGCGGCCACCGACTTTTTAGCCGGCCCGCTGCGGCATGTCCCGGATCACGACGGCGGGTGGGCCCCGTGCGGGCACGCCGACTGGTCTGTAACCCAAAACCGGCAACGCGGCCGGGCAAAGAAAAAACCCCGCCGGTTCCTTGAACTGGCGGGGTTTTCTGTTGTGCCCTCGATAGGATTCGAACCTACGGCCTTCTGCTCCGGAGGCAGACGCTCTATCCCCTGAGCTACGAGGGCATCCGGGGCTCCCGTCCGTTGCCGGAGGGACGTCCATGAGCTTAGCAGGTCACCGCGCCGCAACGGAAAACGGGTGCGGGCGAGCCGTCAGTAGCCCGCGAAAGCGTCCACATGGATTCGTCGGGCTCCGGCGTGGCGGGCGGCTGAGCGAAGGGCGTCCACGTTTGCCGGAGACCCGGAGACGTACACGTCCCGTTCGGCCACATCGGGGATGAGCGCCCGCAGGGAGTCGCCATCGATGCGGCTCCGCCCGGCGTCGTGCATGAACGACGGCGGGAGGGAACCGTCCGAAAGCCGGGCGATGACCCGTGCCCCCGAGGCCTCGAGGACATCGCACCCGGCGAGTTCGGCGGCGCTGGGGGCGAGATACAGCACGATGATGTCCCTTCGTGCTGAGTCGCCGGCAGCCAGCTGGGAAAGGAAAGGTGCAATCCCGATTCCCGCCGCGATGAGCAGCAAGGGTTTGCCGGCGTCGGGCGGGAGGACGAAGTCGCCGCCCACGGCGGTTCCATGGACGCACTGTCCAGGCTCAAGCGCGAGCAACACGCGCTTGGCTGCCGAGACGGGTTCCGCCGTGCCGACGCCGAAGGTCATCTCGGGCGAGTCAGGCGCGCTGGTGATGCTGAACACCCGTCGCCGCCCTTTGCCGTCCGAGCGCGAGTGCGGAAGGTTGAGCTCCATGAACTGCCCCGGAAGGAAGCGGACGGGCCGTCGTGGCTCAAAACGGAACTCGGTGGTGAAGGGGGTCAGGGGACGCGAGCCCTTGAACGTCAGCACGATTCCGCCCCGCTGCCCCACAAGGAACGCGAGGAGGTTTCCAATGAGCAGAGCGAGTTCCGGCGAGTTGGCGACGCCCGCCACGTTGTAAGGCACCGCGAACAACAAGGCCACGACGGCGGCCAGCGCCACCTGCTGCCAACGGCGGGGAGGCAAGGTAAGCGGTTCGGTGAGCATGAAGCCGACGAAAAACAGAAGCGGCTGCTGCGCGATCGGTTGCCACACGGCGGGTCCGAAGGTCATGCCGCCCCGCAGGAGCAAGACGCACACCACCGAGACCGCCACCACCAGGAAAGTGCAGGCCATGAGCACCTTCAGCGTCCGGTACAGCACCAGCAGCACGCCGGGCACCAGGAGCCACAGCATGGCCGGGGTTGCTGCCCACCACGTGGCGATGTTCAAGCCGGTGAGCCCCGCGATGAAGGCGCCCGCGGCGGCGGGATTGAAGATGTGCCGCCCGCGGAAGGCCAATACATACTTCGATGCCGAGGCCAGGACGCACGCCACGGCGACTCCGGCGAGATCGAGGACCTGGACCGAGGGAACCAGCTCAGTGGGCCAGAACAGGAAGTACAACAAAAGGCCTGTGATCAGCGAGGACTCCGAATGCGGCCGGACCTTGAAGAGCATGGCCACGAGCCGGTTGGACGCGTACGTCAGGCCCAGGCACAGCACAAGGTGGACCAGCATTTCAGGCAGCCCGAAGGTGAGCCAGCCCAGCGCGTTCAGCACCAGGCTGTACACCGCAAGCACGCCAAGGACCCAAAGAATCAGCCGGTACATCGTGAAATGGCCGAGCCAGGCATCCACGCGCGCTTTGATGGCAATCATGTGAACAGTGTCCCTTCGAAGCCGGCCGAATAGGCGGCATGTCCGTCCGAATAGACCTTGAGCCAGGAGAATTCGAATTCTGTCTCCAGCACCGGCGGATCAACCATGAAGAGTGCTGTGGCCAGGGCATCGGCTTCCATTGCCGTCGCAGCCATGGTCCACGTGGCCACGACCGTCTCGATGGGGCGCCCGGTGGCGCCGTCGAGGACATGGTGCAGGCCGTCGCCCCACGTCCGGCGGTTGGCGGCGGAAGCGCACAACGCGCCGTCGCGCAGTTCGACGACGCCGATCGCCTGGGTGGGGTCGTAGGGGTGTTCGAGGGCCACGCGCAATGGTTCCGTGCCGGAATGGAGCATGTCGCCGCTCGCATCGACCAGGAACTCCTCGGTTCCCGCTCCGCGCAGGACCGAGGCCAGAAGGTCCACCAATTGGCCCTTTCCCGTAGCGCCGATGTCCAGGACCACGGGAGCGGAAGCGGAGATCGACGTGCCGCTCCATACGAGGACGTCTTCCCAACGCGGCGCCGGCACCGGATGGCCGAGGGGCCGCAAAGCGTAGTCTGCGCCATAGCCCAGGCGCTCGAGGCTGCTGCCAATGAGCGGAGTCATGGCACCGTTGCTGAGGTGGTATAGCTTTTTGAAAAGCTGTTCCAGCTTGCCGGCCCCGGCCGGAAGGGTGACGGTGCCGGGTTCACGGGCGAGCACTGCAATCAGGGAGTCGTCCCGGAAACGCGAGTAGCTTCGGTCGAAGTCCTCCACGACGCCGAGCAAGCCGGCGCGCACCCGCTCCGGGAGGTCCTCCGGCGTCGAGATTTCCCACGTGGTCCCGATGCCGTCGAAGCTGAAAACGCTCCAGCCCGTGAGCGTCATGCCGCTATTTGGCCTCGGACTTGATGGTTTCCACGGCCTTGTTGAATCCTTCGCTCGTCAGGGAGGAGCCCGCTACTTTCGAGACATTGATCTCGTCCAGTTTCTTGCCGACAACCTGCGCGGCGATGCCGTTCTTGAACTGTCCCTGGAACTCCTGGGTGTTCGGGTTGTTGGCATGGACGGTGATGTCCACAGCGGAAATGGTGTTGCCGGCCAAGGTCAGTTGGACGCCGACGGTTTCGCCGCCGTTGGGTGAAATGTAGTCACCGTCCGCACTATAGGTTCCGTCCTTGTACGGGCCGGAAATCGAGGAGGTCTTCTGCGGGGTGCTGCCTTGGGCCGAAGGGGCGCAAGCTGCCACCGAACTGGCGAGGGTGAGGCCGGCGGCGCCTACCAAGAGGCCCTTGCGGAGTGGCGTAGTCATGGTTCTGCTCGTTTCAACTGGACTCGAAAAGGGTCAATGCATAGTGCTCCAGGCCGTGGGCCGATCACACGATTGACGTTGATTTCAGCCTATCGGTTCAGTCTGGGAGCTCTACTGGGCGAAGCTGGGCGTCGGCTGGGTGCGCGCTGGTGCCCGCATGTGCGCATTGCCAAGCATAAGAATTCCACCAGTTGCAAGCCCCACCGGTAGGCTAGACGGGTGACTCCCGAAGAACTCTCAGCCGCCATATCCGCCTGCCTGAAAGACGCTGTCGCCGCTGGCGAGCTTGCGCTTTCCGAATCTGCCCTCCCCGAGGACGTGCGCGTGGAGCGACCCAAGAACCGGGAGCACGGCGACTGGGCCACCAACATCGCCTTGCAGCTTGCCAAGCAAGCCGGGACCAACCCGCGGGAATTCGCCACGATCCTGGGCAAGCGGCTCGAAGCGATCGACGGCGTCACCGCCGTGGACATCGCTGGCCCCGGCTTCCTTAACATCACCGTGGACGCGGCCACCGCCGGCGCGCTGGCCAAGGTCATCGTCGAGGCGGGAAGCTCCTACGGAACCAACCAGGCGCTCGCAGGCCATGTAGTCAACATGGAATTCGTCTCGGCCAACCCCACGGGGCCGCTGCACATCGGCCACACGCGATGGGCCGCGCTGGGCGATTCCATCGCCCGCGTCCTCCGCGCCTCCGGTGCGGACGTCACCGCGGAGTACTACATCAACGACGCCGGCTCGCAGATGAACGTTTTTGCGAACTCGGTGCTCTCCCGCCTGCACGGACGCGGCGTTCCGGAGGGCGGCTACCCGGGCGAGTACATCCGGGAGCTCGGCGACGAGGTCCTCAAGGCCCACCCGGCAATCCGCGAGCTGACCGACGAGGCAGCGCTGCCGGTCATCCGCGCCGCCGCCTACAAGGCCCAGATGAAGGACATCAAGGACACCCTGGCCGGATTCGGCGTGGCTTTCGACGTCTTCTTCTCCGAGCAGGAACTGCACGACGGCGGCGCGATCGAATCCGCCGTCGCCCGCCTCCGGGAGCAGGGCCACGTGTTCGACGACGGCGGGGCAGTCTGGCTGCGCACCACGGACTTCGGCGATGACAAGGACCGCGTGATGATCCGTGCCAACGGGGAACCCACGTATTTCGCTGCCGACGCCGCGTATTACCTGTCGAAGAAGGACCGCGGCTTCACGGAGAAGATCTACCTGCTCGGGGCCGACCATCACGGCTACATCAACCGGCTCAAGGCCATCGCCGCCTGTGCGGGCGACGATCCCGAGGTCAACATCGAGGTCCTGATCGGACAGCTGGTGTCGGTCAACGGCGCCAAGCTGTCCAAGCGCGCCGGCAACATCATCGAGCTCAAGGACCTTATCGAGTGGCTCGGGAAGGACGCTGTGCGTTACTCGCTGGCGCGCTTCCCCGCGGATTCGCCGCTGACACTGGATCCGGAGCTGCTGAAGAAGAACAGCAACGAAAATCCTGTGTTCTACGTGCAGTACGCGCACGCCCGTTCCCGGGGAACGGCACGCAACGCGATCGACGCCGGCGTGGACCACAGCGCGTTCGACGCGTCGCTGCTGGACCACGCGACCGAAAACGAGCTGTTGTCCTACCTCGGCAGCTACCCGTCCATCGTGGCCAAGGCCGCGGAGCTCCGCGAGCCGCACCGTGTGGCCCGCCACCTCGAGGTTATCGCAGGTGCCTACCACCGCTGGTACGACGCCTGCCGCGTTTCGCCGCTGGGCGATGAAGCCGTCCAGGACGTCAACCGCACGCGGCTGTGGCTCAACGACGCCACAAGCCAGGTGCTGGCGAACGGACTTGAACTCCTCGGCGTTTCAGCTCCGGAACGGATGTGATCAGCGTGCAGAACAACGCCCCCGCCTCACCCCTTGCGCCCGGATGGCTCGCCGTGCCGGAAGACCTGAACGCGCTGCACGCGCCGATGTGGGCCGAAGGTGTCCGGAGGAACGACGACGGCGAACTCGCCATTGATGGCGTTCCCGTCAGCGAACTCAAGGCTCAGTTCGGCACCCCGCTGTTCGTCATGAGCGAAGGCGATTTCCGGGCCCGTGCCCGCTCCTTCAAGCATGCCTTCGACGAAGCTTTCGAGGACATCTGCGGGGGAGTGGATGTCTATTACGCCGGAAAGTCCTTCTTGTGCACTGCCGTGGCCGCCTGGGTGGCGGAAGAAGGCCTGCGCCTGGACACGTGCTCCGGGGGAGAACTCGCCGTCGCGGCGCGCGCCGGCATCAACGGTGCCCATCTGGGGCTGCACGGCAACAACAAGTCCGACGCCGAAATCAACCGCGCACTGGACATGAAGCTCGGCCGCATCGTGGTGGACAGCCTCGATGAGCTTGAGCGGGTTGCCAAGATAGCCTCCGGCCGCGGCGAGACGGCGAAGGTCATGCTGCGGCTGACTCCCGGCGTCCACGCCCACACCCACGAATTCATTGCCACGGCCCACGAGGACCAGAAATTCGGTCTCTCCATGGCCGGGGACACTACCGAGTCGGCCGGCCTTTCGGCCGCCGAAGAAGCCGTCGCGGCGGCCACCTCGTACTCCAACGTGGAACTCCTGGGCCTGCACTGCCACATCGGTTCCCAGATCTTCGAGCCCGACGGCTTCGCCCTGGCAGCCGAGAAGCTGCTGGGATTCCTCGCAGCGATGCAGGCGAAGTACTCCATCGTCCTGCCGGAACTGGACCTGGGCGGCGGCTACGGCATCGCCTACACCCCGGTGGACACCCCCCGCCCGCCTGCCGAGATCGCGCAGGCGATGGCCGCCGTCGTACGCTCCACGTGCGCTGGGCTGGGGATCACCCCGCCGCGCATTTCGATCGAACCGGGCCGCGCGATCGTGGGCACCAGCACGTTCACCTTGTACGAGGTGGGAACGCTGAAAACTGTTCGAGTGGACGCACCCGCGGGTGCCGGGGCCAAAGAAAACGTTACGTTCCCTCGCCGCTATGTGTCGGTGGACGGCGGCATGAGCGACAACGCCCGTCCGGTGCTGTACGACGCGGATTATTCGGCCATTCTCGCCTCGCGGGCCTCGGGTGCCGCCCCGGAGTTGTCCCGAGTAGTGGGCAAACATTGCGAGAGCGGCGACATAGTTGTTAGAGATGTATATCTGCCCGAAGACGTGGCAGCCGGTGATCTGCTCGCTGTACCGGGAACCGGCGCTTACTGCTGGGCCCTCTCAAGCAACTACAACTATCTGGCCAGGCCTGGCGTTGTCGCTGTGCGCAATGGATCCGCCCGGCTGATCGTCCGCGGGGAAACCGAAGAAGATCTCTTGAACCGCGACATGGGAGTGGCGAATGTCTGAAGTGCGAACCCTGAAGGTGGCCCTGCTGGGCTGTGGCAATGTCGGGGCCCAGGTAGCGCGGATTCTCCTTGACGACGCCGACGCCCTTGCGGCCCGCACCGGCGCGCGCTTGCAGTTGTCCGGCATCGCCGTGCGAAACATCGATTCAGAGCGCGACGTCGAACTGCCGCGCGAACTGTTCACCACCGACGCCGATACCCTGGCCAAGGACGCCGACCTGGTGATCGAGCTCATGGGAGGCATCGAACCGGCCCGTTCGCTCATCCTGACTGCCATGCAGAATGGTGCCTGCGTCGTGACCGGGAACAAGGCGCTCCTGGCACAGGATGGCCCGACGCTCTACGAAGAAGCCGACAAGGCCGGCGTCCAGCTCTCGTATGAGGCCGCCGTCGCCGGAGCCATTCCGATCCTGCGCCCCATCCGCGACAGCCTCTCGGGCGACCGCATCACCCGGGTCCTGGGCATCGTCAACGGCACCACCAACTTCATCCTCGACCAGATGGACAGCACCGGTGCGCAGTTCGCCGACGCGCTGGCCGAGGCCCAACGCCTCGGATACGCTGAAGCCGACCCGACTGCCGACGTCGAAGGCCATGACGCCGCGGCCAAGGCCGCCATCCTTGCGTCGTTGTCCTTCCACACGCGCTTCGCGCTCGAAGACGTCTACTGCGAAGGCATCACCAAGGTCAGCGCGGCTGACATTGCCGCCGCGAAGGAAGCGGGCTTCGTCATCAAGCTTCTCGCCATCGCCGAGAAGATCACCAGCGCAAACGGCGACGACGGCATTTCGGTCCGCGTCCACCCCACCCTCCTGCCCCGCGAACACCCGCTCGCAGCAGTCCGTGGTGCGTTCAACGCAGTCTTCATCGAAGCCGAGAATGCCGGCGAGCTGATGTTCTACGGCCAGGGCGCCGGCGGAACCCCCACGGCGTCCGCCGTCCTGGGCGACCTCGTTTCGGCCGCCCGCCGGGTGGTGCTCGGCGGTCCCGGCCGCACCGAGACCACCACCGGCTACGTGCCCGCGCTGCCGATCGACGCCTCCACGACGAGCTACTACATCGGCCTCGACGTCGCCGACCAGGCCGGAGTGCTGGCCCGGATCACCCACATCTTCGCGGAGAACGGCGTGTCGATTGAGATCATGCGCCAGACAATCCACCGCGACGCCGGCTCGAAGGTTGAGTCGGCCGAGCTGAAGATCGTCACCCACCGCGCATCCGAAGCCGCACTCGCGGCAACCGTCGAGGCCGTCAAGGGCCTGGACGTCATCAATTCTGTGACATCCGTCCTGCGGGTAGAAGGGGTCTAAGTGGCTCACCAATGGCGCGGAGTAATCCGCGAATACGCTGATCGTTTGCCTGTGACGGAAGCCACGAAGGTCATTACCCTCGGCGAGGGCGGAACCCCGCTGGTCCACGCGCAGAAGCTCTCCGAACTCACCGGTTCCACGGTCTACCTGAAGGTGGAGGGCATGAACCCCACCGGATCCTTCAAAGACCGCGGCATGACGATGGCCATGACGGCGGCTGTCGAAGCCGGCGCCAAGGCCGTTGTCTGCGCCTCCACGGGCAACACCTCGGCCTCCGCCGCGGCCTACGCCACGGCCGCCGGGCTGAAGTGTGCCGTGCTCGTCCCCGAAGGCAAGATCTCCATGGGCAAGCTCAGCCAGGCGATCGCGCACGGTGCCACGCTCCTGCAGGTGGACGGGAACTTCGACAATTGCCTGGACATCGCCCGGAAGCTCGGCGAGTCCTACCCGGTGTTCCTCGTGAACTCCGTCAACCCGGCGCGCATCCAAGGCCAGAAGACCGGTGCCTTCGAAATCGTCGACGCCCTCGGAGACGCTCCGGACATCCACGTCCTGCCGGTCGGCAACGCGGGCAACATCAGCGCGTATTGGAAGGGCTACAAGGAGTACTCCGCGCCCTTCGAGTCCGCAACGGCCGGCACCCTTCCCGCCGTCTCCACCAAGACTCCGGCCATGTGGGGATTCCAGGCGGCAGGCGCGGCACCGTTCGTGGCAGGCCACCCCATCACCGAACCGGACACGATCGCCACGGCCATCCGCATCGGCAATCCGGCATCCTGGGACACTGCCATCGCGGCACGCGATGAATCCGGCGGCTTCATCGACGCCGTGACCGACGAGGAAATCCTCGATGCCCACCGCTGGCTCTCCGCCAAGGAAGGCGTCTTCGTGGAACCCGGTTCCGCCGCAGGCGTCGCCGGCCTCATCAAGAAGCACGCGGCCGGCGAGGTTCCCACCGGAAAGACGATCGTCATCACGGTCACCGGTCACGGACTCAAAGACCCGCAGTGGGCCCTCCGCACCGAAGACGGAAGCGACGTCCAGCCGGTCAAGGTACCGAACGACGTCGTGACCGTGGCATCCGAACTGGGACTGGAAGAAAACTAAGAGTGGAAACCACGCAGCCCACCGCGACGGGTCTCAAGCTTGTCGCGGCAGGCCAGCAGCTGACCGTCAGGGTCCCGGGCACCAGCGCCAACCTGGGCCCGGGCTATGACAGCCTCGGCCTGGCATTGTCGATCTACGACACCCTGACTGTCGAAACGCTCAGCACCGGAGAGCTCGAGTTCGAGCTCTCCGGCGAGGGATCCGAGTCCCTCCCTCGCGATGGCAGCCACCTCGTAGTGCGTGCGCTCACCATGGCCCTGGAACGCCTCGGTTTCCGGCACAGCGGCCTCAAGATCACCGCGGACAACGTCAATCCGCACGGCCGTGGACTTGGCTCCTCGGCGTCGGCCGTGGTTGCGGCCGTTACCGCTGCCAACGCCTTGGTCCCCGAATCCGCCCAGCGCGACCGCGAATGGATCCTGCAGCTCACGAGCGAGATGGAAGGGCACCCGGACAACGTCGCACCCGCGATTTTCGGCGGACTGGCCTTGTCGTGGCAGGACAGCGAGCAGTACAGCAGTACCCGTGCGGAGGTGGTCCCGGCGGTCATCCCGATCGTGGCCGTCCCCGACTACGAACTGTCCACGGAAACCGCCCGCGGGCTGCTGCCCGCTTCCGTCGGCCACCACGCGGCAGCGATGAACGCAGGGCGTGCCGCCCTCCTGGTCCACGCCTTGACGTCCGATCCCCGTTTCCTGCTTCCCGGGACCGAGGACTACCTGCACCAGAGCTACCGCGCAGAGGCAATGCGGCCAAGTGCGGCGCTGATCAAGGCATTGCGGTCTGCGGGACATGCGGCTGTCGTTTCGGGAGCGGGTCCCACCGTTCTGGCGCTGGCCAACGGCGCGGACGAAGCCGGGGCGGTTGCCGAATTGATTAAAACGTTCACCGCGGACAACACACCGGACGTTGCGTGGCGCGTGATGACACTGGCAGTGGACGTTGAAGGTGCTAGAGTGGACTTGCACCGGCGGTAGAACCGCGGGCAGTTCCCTGACATTGGATCCCGGCTAGATGCCGTTCCCGTCTCCTACTGTGTCGAAGTCTGCCGGTGTCGTCTCCTTATCGGCCTGTCGCAGGTGCCACAGAACCCTTTCTGTTACCCGGACCGTCAGCCCGCGCCCCGCCCGCCGGAGCATCGAAGACGTATTAGTATCCGGCCCTGCTGAAACTAAACCGGCAAGACCGAAATCACGGCTGCAGATCTGAACTGCAGTCCAGAACAAATCATCGCGTCCAGCTCCAGGTCTGGACGCCGTCGAGGGGGAAGGATCCTTCGTGACAGAAACCACTGAGCTGGCTTCAGCTGTGGACACCACATCTTCTGCAGCTGAATCAACGGCCGCAACCGCTAAGAGCAGCGGCCTTGCAGGCCTCAAGCTCGCGCAGCTCCAGGCTCTCGCCAGTCAGCTGGGCATTTCGGGCGGATCCCGGATGCGCAAGGGGGACTTGGTTTCGGCTATCTCGGCCCACCGCGCCGGTGCAACCACCAGCAAGGCTCCTGCCGCGGCCAAAGCCGTGGCAGCGAAGGCCGCGCCTGCATCCCCGGAAGCCGAGACCCCTGCCGCACCTGCCGCAGCATCCACCGAAGCCGCCGCGCAGGATGGCACCCGGGCACGTGGCCGTGGCCGTAGCCGCCGCGCCACGAGCGACGGCGTTGTTGCCGCTCCCGCCGCCGCGGAAGCCGCGGACGCTCCCGCCGTCGTCGTCGAGGCTCCTGCAGCTCCTGCCGCCGAAGCAAGCGAGGCCGCCGGCGAACGCCGCCAGCCGCGCACGCGGAACCGTCGTCGTGGCGAGGCCGTTGCTCCCGTGGAGGCCGGTGAAGCCGGCGAGACCCGCGCTGCCGAGCAGCCGCAGGCCGAACAGCCCCGCACAGAACAGCGCCAGGCAGAACAGCGCCAGCCCGAGCAGCGCCAGGCCGAGCAGCGTCAGGCACAGCCGCGCCAGGGCGAACAGGCCTCGGCCGACGCCGGGGAATCCGGCCAGCGCGAACGCCGCGACAACACCCGTACGCGCCGCGAAGACACGAACGACGGCGATGACAGCGGCAACCGTCGCAATCGTCGCAATCGTCGCGACCGCAACGACCGTCCGGGTCCGCAGGACAACCGCGACAACCGTGACAACCGCGATGGAAACACCCGCAGCGACCGCTTCCGCGACCGCAACGAGCGCCGCCGGGGCCGCGGCCAGGGCCCGGACGTCGACGACGTCGAGGTCACCGAAGACGACGTCCTGCTGCCGGTTGCCGGCATCCTGGACGTACTGGAGAACTACGCGTTCATCCGCACCTCTGGCTACCTGCCCGGTGCCAACGACGTGTACGTGTCCCTCGCCCAGGTCAAGAAATACAACCTGCGCAAGGGTGACGCCGTCGTCGGCGCCATCCGCGCCCCGCGTGACGGCGAGGACCGCAACCAGCAGTCTGCGCGCCAGAAGTTCAACGCGCTCGTCCGCGTCACGTCGGTCAACGGCAAGACGCCCGAAGAGCTCAAGGACCGTGTCGAATTCGCGAAGCTCGTCCCGCTGTACCCGTCCGAGCGCCTGCGCCTCGAAACGGACCCCAAGAAGATCGGCCCGCGCGTCATCGACCTCGTGGCCCCGATCGGCAAGGGCCAGCGCGGCCTGATCGTCTCCCCGCCGAAGGCCGGTAAGACGCTCATCCTGCAGTCCATCGCGAACGCGATCACCACCAACAACCCTGAGGTCCACCTCATGATGGTGCTGGTTGACGAACGTCCCGAGGAAGTCACGGACATGCAGCGCACCGTCAAGGGCGAGGTCATTGCCTCCACCTTCGACCGTCCCGCCGACGACCACACCACGGTTGCCGAGCTTTCCATCGAGCGCGCCAAGCGACTCGTGGAAATGGGCATGGACGTGGTGGTCCTCCTGGATTCCATGACCCGCCTGGGCCGCGCCTACAACCTGGCAGCGCCGGCCTCCGGCCGTATCCTGTCCGGTGGTGTCGACTCCGCTGCGCTCTACCCGCCGAAGCGTTTCTTCGGTGCTGCGCGCAACATCGAAAACGGTGGCTCGCTCACCATCCTGGCAACCGCGCTCGTGGAGACCGGTTCCAAGATGGACGAGGTCATCTTCGAGGAGTTCAAGGGCACGGGCAACATGGAGCTCCGCCTGTCCCGCCAGCTGGCGGACAAGCGCATCTTCCCGGCCGTGGACGTCAACGCTTCGGGTACCCGTCGCGAAGAGAACCTGCTTTCGGCCGAAGAAGTCAAGATCATGTGGAAGCTGCGCCGCGTCCTGTCCGGACTCGAGACCCAGCAGAGCCTTGAACTCCTGACCAACAAGATCCGGGAGACCGGGAGCAACGTCGAGTTCCTCATGCAGGTACAGAAGACGACTCTTGGAGCCAAGTCGGATAACGACAAGTAGCTGTTTCAGGGGCGGGCGCTGGTTCGTTCGTGCGGTTGATTCCGCGCGGATGTTCAGCTCCCGCCCTTTCCCGTTGCAACGCGGGGTCACTTACGGCCCATGCCGGGGGTCAAGATGGGCCGGAAGTGACCCCGCGTCGCAGTTATTAGACTTGTAGAAGTCGAAAGAGGTTTGAAAATGTTTGAGTCCGTACAGGGATTGCTTGACGAACATGCCGCCATCCAGGCGCAGTTGAGTGATCCTGCCGTTTATGCCGACCAGGCTTTGGCCCGCAAGTTGGGGCGGCGCTCGGCCCAGTTGCAGGGCATCGTTGAGGCGTACAACCGTTGGCGCGGGCTCATGGACGATCTCGAAGCAGCCAAGGAAATGGCTTCCGAGGACGCCGAATTTGCTGCCGAGGTAGACGAAATCGAGGCGAAGCTTCCGGCAGCGCAGGAGAAACTGCGCAGGCTGCTGATCCCGCGCGATCCCGACGACGCCCGCAACGTCATCCTTGAGGTCAAGGGCGGCGAAGGCGGCGACGAAGCTGCGCTCTTCGCCGGAGACCTGCTGCGCATGTACATGCGTTACGCGGAGTCGCGCGGCTGGAAGACCGAACTCATCTCGGCCACGGAATCAGACCTGGGCGGCTACAAGGACGTCCAGATGGCCGTCAAGGGCAACTCGAACGATCCCGCAGAAGGCGTCTATGCCCGCTTGAAGTTCGAGGGCGGCGTGCACCGCGTCCAGCGCGTTCCCGTCACCGAATCGCAGGGCCGCATCCACACTTCCGCCGCCGGTGTACTCGTGCTCCCGGAAGTGGATGAGCCCGAAGAGCTCGAAATCAACCAGAACGACCTGAAGATCGACGTCTACCGGTCCTCGGGCCCCGGTGGCCAGTCCGTCAACACCACAGACTCGGCAGTCCGCATCACGCACCTCCCTACGGGCATCGTGGTGGCCATGCAGAACGAAAAATCCCAGCTGCAGAACCGCGAAGCCGGCATGCGCGTCCTCCGTGCCCGCATCCTCGCCCACCAGCAGGAGCAGATCGACGCCGAGAACTCGGCCCAGCGCAAATCCCAGATCCGTACCATGGACCGTTCCGAGCGCATCCGGACGTACAACTTCCCGGAGAACCGGATTGCCGACCACCGTACCGGCTACAAGGCCTACAACCTCGACGCCGTCATGAACGGCGACCTGGAACCGGTCATCCAGTCGGCCATCGAAATGGACGAACAGTCGCGCCTGGATGCCCTGGGCGAGTAGCAGCCTGCAAGGATCCTGATGACGCTCTTTCCGGGCCAAAGCCTCGCCGACGCCGTCCGCGAGGCAACAACCATCCTGTCCGACGCCGGAGTCCCCACTCCGCGCGTGGACGCGGAACTTCTAGCGGAACATCTCCTGGGTGTCGGCCTCGGGCGGCTACGCGCCATGTTGCTCGGTGACACCGCAGCTCCGGAAGGGTACGCGGACCTGGTGGCCGAACGGGCACAGCGCGTTCCGCTCCAGCACATCACCGGCGTCGCGCATTTCCGTTACCTCACGCTTGCCGTGGGTCCGGGCGTGTTCATTCCGCGGCCCGAAACGGAATCCGTGGTCCAGCTGGTCATCGACCACCTCCAGGGTCTCCCGCACCCCAAAGTGGTTGATCTTGGCACCGGGTCGGGTGCCATTGCCGGTTCGATTGCCCACGAAGTGCCCGGAGCCGAGGTCCACGCCGTCGAATTCAGCACCTTCGCCCACGCGTGGGCCACCAAGAACCTGAAGCCGCTCGGGGTGAAGCTCGTGCAGGGCGACCTCCGCAATGCCTTGCCCGAACACGACGGAACGTTCGACGTCGTCGTTTCCAATCCGCCCTACATCCCGGCTGAAGCCGTTCCGAACGAACCCGAAGTGGCGCTGCACGATCCGCCCGAGGCACTGTACGGCGGGGGAGCGGACGGAATGGAGCTCCCGACGGCGGCTGCGGCCTCGGCTGCCCGGCTCCTCAAGGACGGCGGCTTCTTCGTGATGGAGCACGCTGAGGTGCAGGCAGGGTGGATTTCCGAACACCTGAAGTCGGCCGGCTGCTGGACCCAGGTCACCACCCACCTCGATCTCAACGGCAAGGAACGTGCCACGAGCGCAGTGTTGGCAATCGCTGCCTCCGGGAAATGAAAGAATAACGCTGTGACCACAAGCTACAACTGCACGTCAGAGGAACAACGCGCCGAAGGCCTGGAGCATGCGCAGCGCGCCATCAGCGAGAAAAAGTGTGTCGTCATGCCGACGGACACCGTCTACGGCATTGCCGCCGACGCGTTCTCGCCGCAAGCCGTGACCATGCTGCTTGTCTCAAAGGGCCGCGGCCGCCATATGCCGCCCCCGGTGCTGATCCCGCGGATCAATGCGCTCGACGGGCTGGCGACCGATGTATCGGAAGAAGCCCGGAAACTGGCGGAAGCCTTTTGGCCCGGCGGCCTGACGCTGATCTTCCACGCCCAGCCGTCCTTGGACTGGGACCTGGGGGAGACCCGCGGAACCGTCGCTCTTCGCATGCCGGACGACGCGATTGCGCTTGAACTGCTCAACCGCACCGGGCCGCTGGCAGTGTCCTCGGCCAATCGCACCGGCCAGGCGGCCGCGCAGACAGCAGCCGAGGCAAGGACCCAGCTTGCCGAGTCGGTCGAGGTGTACCTTGAGGGCGGATTCCGGCCGGTCGAAGGAACCGGGTCCGTGCCGTCCACGATCGTCGACGCCACCGCCTTGCCGCTCCTCGTAGTGCGCGATGGTGCCATTTCCCTGGAACGCCTCCGCGAAGTCGTGCCCGGAGTGCTGGCCCTCGGAGAAACCGCGCCGGAATCTGAACCGGAGCCGGAAACCGCGCCTGAGGCCGCCGTGCAGCAGGAGACGGCGCCGGATGCGCAAGCTGAGACCCCTGCGCCTGAGACCCCTGTTCAAGCCGAGACCCCTGTTCCTGGCGAAAATGCTGTCCACACGGAGACCAGGGCCGAATGAGCCTGGTCCGGGATCGTGTTCCCCTTCTGGACGTAGACGTCACCGCCTTGTGCGCCGACGAACTTATCGAGGCCATCAGCGGGTACGTTTCGGACGGCACCACCAAGGTTATCCTCGGACACAATCTCCACAGCGTGACGTTGTTTCATTCGAGTCCGGACTTCCGTCGTCTGTATGAACGCAGCGATGTGGTGCTCATGGATGGCGCGCCGGTCGCGATGCTTTGGGGACTTGGGCACCGCGGAGGTTCACGTGACGATGCTGCCGGGTTGATGGAATACCGTTTGGGTTCCACTGACTGGGTGCCGGCGCTCGGCCGCGTCGATGGACTGCGCCGGATCGCCGTCGTCGGCGCTGGTCCCGAAGCCAACAGCAAGACAGTGGAACGCCTCCGCGACATCGTGCCCGGCGCCGTGGTATCCGGGCGCCCCGGGGAGAATTGGAACGATGCCGGCGAAGAGGCCGCCGTCGCCTGGTTGGCGGAATTCCGCCCCCAGCTCGTCCTTCTTGGCCTGGGAATGCCGCTGCAGGAATCGGTCCTCCACCGGCGCCTGGACGAGCTTCCCCCTGCCGTCTACTGCACAGTCGGCGGCGCTATCGAGCAGCTGGCCGGCCTCCAGAAGCTCGCTCCACGCTGGCTGGGCCGCCTCGGACTTGAATGGGCTTGGCGACTTGCCCTGCACCCGGGACGCGTCGCCTACCGGGTCTTCGGCGAGCCGTGGGTGCTCCTCGGCCTGCTGGTACGACGTCGGCTTTCCTCCAAGAACCGCGAGGCCGGAACACCACGCCTTTAGAACTTTTGGTCCTCCAGCGGACCGAAGCCCTTGTCCCGCAAACCCGCGGAGAACGCCCGGAACCACTCAGCGAGCCCGCGGAAGTCACCTCGGGGCAGGAAATAGCCCAGGTAGCCCCCGACGTCGGCCACCATCGACTTCCCGCGACGGTAGCGGCGGATCAAGTAACCCCGGTTGCGGTAGTAGAAGTACCGCTTGAACGCTGAATCGGGCACGATCACATGCCAGCGGGCGCCGAAGACGTGCTTTGTCTCGGAAAACGCGTGCGGGTGGGTGATCCATGCCGTAGCGACCGTGCCGAAGCGTATCCCGGCTTTCCTGAGGCGGATCATGAAGTCCACCTCGTCGCCGCGGATGAACAGCCGGATATCCGGCACTCCCACCTTGAAGAAGACGTTCGAACGGATGAGCGCCCCGTTGAAGAAGTGCCCGACGTCGGGCAGGAACCCCGCCTTTTCGACTTCGGCTCGGTCGTGGGTCACCTTGCCGTCAATCCGGAAGAAGAACGAGAGCTTGTCCGGATGCCCGGGAGCGACGACGAGCGGGACAACGGCATCCAGTCCGCGGGCCTCCGCTTCGCGAACGAGGGTTTCGAGGCATGCGGGATCGCCGGGCTCGGCGTCATCGTCCATGATCCAGACCCATTCGGCACCGCTGGCCACCGCCTTGAGGATCGCGAGGGCGAAGCCGCCCGCCCCGCCCAGGTTCGCCTCCGAGCGGACGTAGTCCACCTTCGGATGGCTCGACGCGAGCTCCCGAGAAGGGGTGGTTCCGCTGTCCACGAGGCAAATCGTGTCCACGGGCATGGACTGTTTGTTGATAGCGTCGAGCAGGACTGCTAGCTCTCCGGGGCGGTCAAAAGTCACAGCCGCAACGGCAACGGAGACAGTCATGTAGGGTTCCTTCCGGGCAGTGGCGGGGAGGTCTTCCCGGCTCGCCCTAGGGGCGCGTGAAACGGAGCAAAGCCGCCGTTGCCGCTAGTATCTTGACAGAGTCCAACTGTAGTACAGCAAATATTCGGCGGTGCGCAGAGGTGCTGCGGGTGTTGTGCCGGCAGCTAGTCGCCAGGGACAAATTCCACCACCACCGCCAACAGGAGCCGCCACGTGATCATGTATTCGCTCATGATGCTCACGGCTGCCGTCGTGTCGTATCTCGCTACGTGGGTAGCCCGCCAGATGGGTAACAAACTCCGGCTCTTTGCCCCCATCCGCAGCCGGGACATGCATTCAGTCCCGATTTCCAGGCTTGGTGGCCTGGGACTCTTCGCGGGCTTTGCCATCGCCCTCGTGGTGGCCAGCAATTCGTTCTTCGTGAAGGACATCTTCCACGGGAACAGTGCACCGTGGGGGATCCTGGCAGGTGCCCTGGTGATCGTCGCGGTCGGTGTTGCCGACGACGTGATGGACATCCGCTGGTGGGTCAAGCTGATTGGCCAATGCACGGCGGCGACGATCGTTGCGGTCTGGGGCGTGCAGATGTCCGTGGTTCCCTTTGTTCCGGAGCCCATACGGATCGAAGCGGAACCGCTGCGGATCGTCCTGACCGCACTCGCGATTGTGACCACGATGAACGCGGTCAACTTCATCGACGGACTTGACGGCCTGGCTGCCGGAGTTGCAGCCATTGGCGGCGCTGCTTTCTTCCTGACGGCGTACTGGGTCCACCGCAATGCCACGCTTACCGACCGCTCGGACCTGGCCGCGCTGCTGATGGCCATCACGGTGGGTTGTTGCATCGGGTTCCTGCCGCATAACTGGTTCCCGGCCAAAATCTTCATGGGCGACTCCGGCGCCATGCTCCTGGGCCTCGTGATGGCTTCGGCCGGTGTCGTTTCCACGGGCCAGATCAGCTCAGGGCTTTACGACCGCGCCAACGGTATTCCAACCATCGTGCCCATCCTGTTGCCGTTCGCGATCCTGTCGCTACCGTTGCTGGACCTCGGCCTTGCGGTGTTGCGGCGAACGGCACGTGGCCAATCGCCTTGGTCGGCGGACCGGGGACACTTGCACCACAAGCTCATCGAACTCGGCCACACCCACCGCACGGCGGTGCTGATGATGTACGTGTGGACCTGCATTCTGGCGTTTGGAGGCCTTGCCTTTGCCATCTTCCCGTGGCAGATGGTCCTCACGGTCGACATCGTCGCCGCGCTCATCATGGCCGCAGTGACGGCATGGCCGTACTTTGCCCGCAAAGGGCGCGCCGCCCGGTAGACGGTGTGTGACAATGGCGTTAACATCACAGTTCTATCTCATGTAGAATTCTAGGGCGGACAGTCACTCGCCCGCGCACCCACCCTTTTTGAGAATTCGGCATTTTTGCCACGACGATTGGCATCCCCATGACCTCCAACGCCGGCGGACAGCAGTCCGACTCGAGCGGCGTTGCTGCCCCCCGCTCCACCTCCTCGCTGTGGCTGCGGCTTCTTTTCCTCAGCTCGACGACGGCGGTAGCGGCCCTCGCGGCGACGTCCGTTGTCGCGGTGGTCATGAACGGTGGCTTAGGCGTGCTTTCCGCTGTATTCGGCGGGGCGCTGGTGATGGCCTTTTTTGCCATCAGCCTCCTGATCGGCCACTTCGTCGGGCGGGATAACCCTTCCGGCGCGGTCGGCCTCTTCGTTGCCAGCTACTTTGTCAAGGTCGTCGGCTTCGCGGTGGTGCTGTTCGTCTTGGGCGCCCCCGCATGGCTGCACGGACGCTGGTTCGTGATCGGCGCCGTCGTCACGGTTGTCTCGTGGCAAGCCGCCGAAATCTACGGCTTCAGCAAGGCCCGGCTCCAGCTCTACAACGACCCCGCAGCAGGCAAAGGCGGCGATGATGTTCACTCCTAGGAACAAGCGACGCTCCACCACACTCAACGCCGCAAAACCCGGCGATTCCGCTGGGCAAGCGAGCGACGGAAACGACGGCGGATACAACGCCGGCATTGCCGTCTTCAGCTACATTGTTGGCGGAATCATAGTCTGGAGTTTGATAGGCTGGGGTCTGGATAATCTGTGGGGGACTCGCTGGATTGTGCTCCTTGGCGCTCTGCTTGGAGCCGCAGGAGGGTTCTATCTTTCCCATATGCACGGCCTCACCAGTCATCGCTCGTCTTCCGGTGAGAGCAAAGCAGACAGTGGTCCGTCCCAGGACGGGAACAGTAATGCCAAATAATTTCACACGGGAAATGGCTGCAGGAAACGCGGCCGGATCCTCAACAACGCCCAATGATGGACACTGCAGAGAGGAAACGCGTTGATCGCGCTTGCGCTCCCGGCCCAGGATTCAGGGACCTTCACTCCTCCCGGAATCGACCAAATGCACCTGCCGGCTATCCTGCCGTGGGGTGCGAGCGATGGCTTCTCCAAGCAGATGTTGCTGGTGATCCTGTCGGTCGTCCTTATCGCTTCATTCTTTATCGCCGCTGCACGCAAGCAGCAGCTGGTTCCCGGCAAGTTGCAGTTCGCAGGCGAGATGGCCTACGGCTTCGTCCGCAACAGCATCGCCAAGGACATCATCGGCGGCCGCGACTTCATGAAGTACGTACCGCTCCTGTTCACGTTGTTCTTCTTCATCCTGGTGAACAACATCTACGGCGCCATTCCCGTGATCCAGCTTCCGAGCTTCTCGCACGTCGGCGGGGCCTATGTGCTGGCCGCGGTCGTATACGTCACCTGGATCGGCATCGGCATCAAGAAGAACGGCCTGAAGTACTTCAAGCTGGCCACCGTTCCTTCGGGCGTCCCGTGGTTCATCCTGCCGATCGTCGTACCGATCGAAATCATCTCCAACTTCCTGGTCCGCCCGGTCACCCACAGCCTCCGTCTCTTCGCGACCATGATGGCAGGGCACCTCATTGTCATGATCGCCGGCTCGGGTATCGAGTTCCTCGTCATGCAGGAAAACGTGCTTCTCAAGGGCGCGTCTGTGCTCGTGCTCGTTGGCGCCGTCGCCATGTACATGCTCGAAGCCCTGATCATGGTGCTGCAGGCATACGTCTTCACCCTTCTGACTGCGATCTACATCGAAGGCGCACTCCACGCCGACAGCCACTAGGCACAACCCTCAATCTTCCCCTTCGGGGGTTGAAGCAAACCAAACAACCTGCCGCGACTGCGGCATCTTGAAAGGAATACAATGAACGGCGACATCAACGGCTCCCTCAACCTCATTGGCTACGGTCTCTCCGCCATCGGCGGTGGCATCGGTGTGGGTCTCGTATTTGCTGCTTACATCAACGGTGTTGCACGTCAGCCGGAAGCCCAGCGCGTGCTCCAGCCGATCGCGTTCCTTGGTCTGGCTCTGACGGAAGCCCTCGCCATCCTCGGCCTGGTCTTCGCTTTCGTTCTCAAGTAAACCGCTAAGAACCAAGCGAACATTCAGAACCGAGTAGATAAGGACGGGTGAAACATGAATCAGCAGATCATCTCAGCCGCCGCTCAAGGTGCCGCCGAGTCGGCTAATCCGCTCGTTCCCAACGTCTGGGAAATGGGCGTCGTCTTCGCCGGCTTCGTGGTCCTCTTGTACATCGTGGTCAAGTTTGTTGTCCCGATGTTCGAGAAGACCTTTGCCGAGCGCGCAGAGGCGATTGAGGGCGGCATTGCCAAGGCTGAAAAGGCCCAGGCTGAAGCTTCTGCAGCTCTCGAAGAGTACAAGCAGCAGCTCCACGACGCCCGCGCCGAGGCCAACCGCATCCGCGAAGAAGCTCGAGCCGAAGGTGCCCAGATCCTCGCGGAGCTGAAGACCAAGGCAGCAGCCGAGTCGGCTCGCATCACCGAGCAGGCATACGCCCAGATCGAATCCGAGCGTCAGGCAGCTGTTGTCTCCCTGCGTTCCGAGGTGGGCACCCTGGCCACGACATTGGCAGAGCGCATCGTTGGCGAATCGCTCAGCGATGACGAGCGTGCCGCCCGCGTGGTGGACCGCTTCCTCGCAGATCTGGAGACCCAGAGCGCAGGTGCAGCTAAGTAATGGCAGGTGTATCGAGCGAATCGCTGACCAAGGCGCTGGAGCAGTTGGAAGCCACGCTTCCGACCGCCTCGCTGCAGTTGGCTAAGGACCTCTTCGGAATCCTGGGAACGGTGGACAGCTCGGCTGGCTTGCGCCGCGCCCTGACTGACCCCTCCCGCAGCGGAGAAGAAAAGTCGGCGCTGGTCAAGCAGCTGGTTGGCGGGAAAGTCTCCGCTGATGCTGCGGAAATCGCGAGTGGACTGGCCAGCTTGCGCTGGGCATCGGCACGCGATATCGGCGATGCACTCGAGACTCTTGCCGCCACGGTGGTCATTGCCGTGGCTGAAAACAAGTCGGCCGTTTCTGCCTCCGGAATCACGGGGCTGGAAGAGCTGGAAAACGATCTGTTTGCTTTCAACCAGATGGTTGCTTCCAGCCACGAGGTACAACGTGCTCTGGGAGAGTCGCAGGCAAGTGCTGCGGCCAAGATCGGTCTGGCGGAGAAGCTGGTTCCTGGTGCAAGCCCGGAAGCCCAGCTCCTCATCGGCCAGGCTGTGTCGCAGCCGCGCGGCGTCAAGCCGAGCAAGCTCATCGACAACTTCGCCAAGCTTGCAGCCAAGCGCCAGCAGCGCTGGATCGCAACTGTCCGCGTTACCCGTCCGTTGACGGATGCGCAGGCCAGCCGTCTGCAGGGCGGGCTTAATGCCCTCTACGGCCGCGAGCTGAAGGTCAACGTCAGCGTTGATCCGACTCTGATCGGTGGAATCCGGGTCCAGGTGGGAGACGAAGTGCTTGATGCTTCCGTTGTAGCCCGCCTGTCCGAGCTCCGCCGGCAACTCGCCGGCTAGCCGGAAAAGCACAACTTAACTGATACAAAACCCGGTCATCGTGAGCAACGATGATCACGAAAACAGGAGAGCAGGGACTGCAGATGGCCGAATTGACCATCAACGCCGACGACGTCCGTAATGCGTTGAACGAGTTCGCGGCGTCCTACGAACCCGGAAACGCAGAGCGCGTAGAGGTCGGCCGCGTGACCGCCGCAAGTGACGGCATCGCCCGTGTTGAGGGCCTTCCCTCGGTCATGGCGAACGAGCTGCTTCGCTTCGAAGACGGCACCCTGGGCTTGGCCCAGAACCTCGACGTCCGCGAAATCGGCGTCATCATCCTCGGTGACTTCACCGGCATCGAAGAAGGCCAGGAAGTCCACCGCACCGGTGAAATCCTGTCCGTCCCGGTAGGCGACGCCTTCCTGGGCCGTGTAGTTGACCCGCTGGGCCAGCCGATCGACGACCTCGGCGAGATCAAGGCCGAGACCACCCGTGCACTGGAACTCCAGGCTCCTGGCGTAACCCAGCGCAAGTCGGTCCACGAGCCCATGCAGACCGGTCTCAAGGCTATCGACGCCATGATTCCGATCGGTCGTGGCCAGCGCCAGCTGATCATCGGTGACCGCCAGACCGGCAAGACCGCAATCGCCGTGGACACCATCATCAACCAGAAGGCCAACTGGGCTTCCGGGGATGTCACCAAGCAGGTGCGCTGCGTTTACGTCGGCGTCGGCCAGAAGGCTTCCACCATCGCTGCTGTCCGCCAGACCCTTGAAGACCACGGCGCGCTGGAATACACCACCATCGTGGCTTCTCCGGCATCCGACCCGGCCGGCTTCAAGTACTTGGCTCCGTACGCCGGCTCGGCCATCGGCCAGCACTGGATGTACGGCGGCAAGCACGTCCTGGTGATCTTCGACGACCTGTCGAAGCAAGCCGAGGCCTACCGTGCAGTGTCGCTGCTGCTCCGCCGCCCGCCGGGACGCGAAGCGTACCCGGGTGACGTTTTCTACTTGCACTCCCGCCTCCTGGAGCGTTGTGCCAAGCTCTCCGACGAGCTGGGCGCAGGCTCGATGACCGGTCTTCCGATCGTCGAAACCAAGGCAAACGACGTCTCGGCCTACATTCCGACCAACGTCATCTCCATCACCGATGGCCAGATCTTCCTTCAGTCGGACCTCTTCAACGCCAACCAGCGCCCCGCTGTTGATGTCGGTGTGTCCGTGTCCCGTGTCGGTGGTGCGGCACAGGTGAAGTCCATGAAGAAGGTCTCCGGTACCTTGAAGCTGGACCTGGCCCAGTACCGCGACATGCAGGCGTTCGCGATGTTCGCGTCCGACCTGGATGCCGCTTCACGCCAGCAGCTGACCCGTGGCGCCCGCCTGATGGAACTGCTCAAGCAGGGCCAGTACTCGCCGTTCCCGGTCGAGGACCAGGTTGTATCCATCTGGGCCGGTACGAAGGGCTACTTGGACGATGTTCCGGTTGAGGATGTCAGCCGTTTCGAGTCCGAGTTCCTGGAGCACCTCAAGCACAAGTCCTCCATCCTGACCACGCTGGCGCAGACCAACGTCCTGGACGACGACACCGCTGAAGCGCTGAAGTCCTCGATCATCGACTTCAAGAAGGGCTTCTTCGGAGAAGGCGACAACCGTCTGGTTGGCGCCGGCCACGAAGAGCACGAAGCGATTTCCGGTGGCGAAGTCGACCAGGAAAAGATCGTCAAGCAGAAGCGCTAGAGCATTGGTTCCCGGGCCTGCGGTATCCGCAGGCCCGGGGCCTTCGCCAAAGCCTTAGCCGCTGATCCATCGGGATCTTAGGAAAGGAAATGTATGGGAGCCCAGATCCGGGTCTACCGCCAGAAGATCAGCTCGACGACGTCGATGCGCAAGATCTTCAAGGCGATGGAACTGATCGCTACCTCGCGCATCGGTAAGGCCCGCGCCCGCGTTGCAGCTTCGACGCCCTACGCAAACGCGATTACCCGTGCTGTTTCTGCTGTCGCAAGCCAGAGCGAAATCGATCACCCGCTAGTCACCGAGCCGGAGCAGATCCGCCGCGCCGCAGTCCTGGTCATCACCTCGGACCGTGGCTTGGCTGGCTCTTACTCCGCAAGCGTGCTCAAGAAGGCCGAAGGCCTCAACGAGCTTCTCCGGGCAGAGGGCAAGGAAGTCAAGACCTACCTGGTTGGCCGCAAGGCGCAGGCATATTTCGACTTCCGCAGCCGTTCGTACTCCCGCGTGTGGACCGGCGGAACCGACGCACCGGAATTCGAGACTGCCAAGGAAGTCGGCGCCGCTCTTCTCGAAGAGTTCGCCAACGACTTCGCCGAGGGTGGCGTGGATGAGATCCATGTCGTTTACACCCGCTTCAAGTCGATGGTGACGCAGGAACCCACGGTTGTCCGTTTGCTGCCGCTCGAAGTTGAAGAGCAGGCGGTCACTGAGTCCGAGCTTCTGCCGCTGTACGAGTTCGAACCGGAATCGGAGCAGGTGCTTGACGCACTGCTTCCGCGTTACATCGAGTCCCGCATCTTCGCAGCAATGCTGCAGGCAGCAGCTTCCGAGCTCGCCGCCCGCCAGCGCGCCATGAAGTCGGCAGGCGACAACGCGACCGAATTGATCAAGAAGTACACGCGTCTGCGCAACACGGCCCGCCAGGCTGAGATCACGCAGGAGCTTTCCGAAATCGTGGCCGGCGCCGACGCCCTGAACGCGTAGTTGCCGGTGCATGGTTCGGCGCAAGCCACACCTGCACCAAATAGATAAACTTAACCCCACGCCATCTACTGAGTGAAGTGAGAGAGATGACTGCCACCGCTACCGAGCACGCAGCCGCAACGGCCGGCGCCACCGGCCGCATTGCCCGCGTCATCGGCCCGGTTGTCGACGTCGAATTTCCGGCTGACGCAATCCCGTCGATCTACAACGCACTCACCACCGAGGTAACCCTCAACGGTGAGACCAAGACCATCACGTTCGAGACCTCCCAGCACCTGGGTGACAACCTCGTCCGTGCCATCTCCCTGCAGGCTACTGACGGACTTGTCCGCGGTACCTCCGTGCAGGACTCCGGCTCCCCGATCTCCGTGCCTGTCGGCGACGGCGTCAAGGGCCACATCTTCAACGTTCTCGGCAAGCCGCTGGACGTCGAAGAGTCCGAGATCAACGCTGACGCTTACTGGCCGATCCACCGCAAGGCTCCGTCCTTCGCGTCCCTCGAGGGCTCCACGGAGATGCTCGAGACCGGCATCAAGGTCATCGACCTCCTCACCCCGTACATCAAGGGTGGAAAGATCGGCCTGTTCGGTGGCGCCGGTGTCGGCAAGACCGTTCTGATCCAGGAAATGATCACCCGTGTGGCCCGCAACTTCGGTGGTACTTCGGTATTCGCCGGTGTTGGCGAGCGTACTCGTGAAGGCAACGACCTCTGGGTTGAAATGGAAGAGGCAGGCGTCCTCAAGGACACCGCCCTTGTTTTCGGCCAGATGGACGAACCGCCGGGAACGCGTCTGCGCGTGGCACTGTCGGCACTGACCATGGCGGAATACTTCCGCGATGTGCAGAACCAGGACGTGCTGCTCTTCATCGACAACATCTTCCGCTTCACCCAGGCCGGTTCCGAGGTCTCCACACTGCTCGGCCGCATGCCGTCCGCTGTTGGTTACCAGCCGAACCTCGCCGACGAGATGGGCCTCCTCCAGGAGCGCATCACCTCGACCAAGGGCCACTCGATCACGTCGATGCAGGCCATCTACGTGCCTGCTGATGACTACACCGACCCGGCTCCGGCAACGACCTTCGCACACCTCGACGCGACCACGGAACTTTCCCGTGAAATCGCCTCCCGTGGTCTGTACCCGGCTGTTGACCCGCTGACGTCGACGTCCCGCATCCTGGACCCGCAGTACATCGGCAAGGACCACTACAACACGGCTGTCCGCGTGAAGCAGATCCTGCAGAAGAACAAGGAACTCCAGGACATCATCGCCATCCTCGGCGTTGACGAACTGTCCGAAGAAGACAAGATCGTCGTGTCGCGTGCACGCCGCATCCAGCAGTTCCTGTCCCAGAACACCTACACCGCCAAGCAGTTCACCGGCGTCGAGGGCTCCACCGTCTCCATCAAGGACACTGTGGAAGGCTTCACGGCGATTTGCGACGGCGAGCTTGACCACATCGCAGAGCAGGCGTTCTTCAACGTCGGTGGCCTGGATGACGTCGAGCGCCAGTGGGCCAAGATCCAGGAACAGACCAAGTAGTATGGCTGAGCTCGAGGTTGAGATTGTCGCAGCGGACCACTTCGTGTGGTCCGGTGCGGCCAAGATGGTCAAGGCCCGCACCAGCGATGGTGAAATCGGGATCCTGCCGGGCCACTCGCCGCTCCTCGCCATTCTGGCCGCGGGCGAGCTGGCCATCGAGCCGGTTACCGGAGACCGCCTGGCAGTAGTTGTGGACGGCGGATTCTTCTCCGTCGACAACAACCGCGTGGTGATCGTCGCTGACAACGCCCAGTTGGGCGATTCAGCTACTGCGGGGATCCGATAGCAAGACCTTGATGGACGATTCTGCTCTTCCGTTCATCGCCTTGGCAACGGCGTTTGCGTTGCTCATCTTTACACTGTGCCTCGTCGGGGTGCGCCGCTTCAATTTGCGGCGCGCCCTGGGCACGGTCGACGCCTCCATTTGCACGGCTGGAAACAGCTGGCGGATGGGGGTTTGTCGTTATCAGGACTCGGAGCTTGAGTGGTTCCGCCTGCTGTCCCTCAGCTTCCGTCCCAAACACAGCTTCCGCCGCAGTTCCTTGGAGCTCCTTGGCCGGCGGAAGCCAACGGAGGAAGAACTGACGAGGCTCCAACCCGACGTCGTCGTCGTCGAACTCCAACATGAAGGCCAGCGGTTCATGCTGGCCATGAGATTTGATGCCTACGCCGGGCTGTCGTCCTGGCTCGAGGCCGGCCCTGTGGTGGGCGTCGGCACCTGGCGCTGAGGCCAGTGGACTTCCTCTACAACGTGAGGCTTGTTGACGGTCCGTTCTACTGGACCGTCGTTGGTGCCGGAGTTGCCGGGAGTGTCTTCCTCCTCCTGCGACGGGACCGGGGCTGGTTGCTTTCCATCGTCCTTTCGCTTGCCGCGGCGAGCGGAGTTGTCGCCGTCATCCACTGGCTGCTCGTCAATGCCCTGACCGTGTTCCCCGAGGACCTCCCCATCGATGTCCTCGTGGGGTCGACGGTTGCTTTCTCTGCGTTGGCCCTTTTCCTTTTCCGGCTCCGTGGTTCCTCGTGGCGCGGCAGGAGCGCCGCAGGGATTTCGTTCGTCTCCGTGCTGCTCCTCTCCGCGCTTCAGATCAACAGCTACTTCGGACTCAACCACACGGCTGCCGATCTCTTCGGCCACTACGTGGGACGGATCCCCGAGCTTGAGGCAGGATTCAAAAGGGGTGTTTCCGGTACCACCCCGGTGGCTGCGCTGGAGGGAGGTATTGTCCGCAGGGCGTCGATTCCCGGAATTGAATCCGGATTCACGGCCAAGGACGCTTTCATCTACCTGCCGCCGGCCTACCTGGCTCCCGACCGCAGCCAGCTACCCGTCCTGGTTCTCTTTGCCGGCCAACCGGGAAGACCCGCCGATTGGCTGACGGGCGGACTGCTGGAGCAGAACATGAATTCCTTCGCCGCACGGCACGGAGGCGTGGCACCCGTCGTCGTGGTTGTCGATCCAAACGGTTCCGATACCGCAAACACCATGTGCATGGATAGCCGGATCGCACGTGCCGACACCTACCTCGCGATCGATGTTCCGCGCTGGATCAACTCGACGCTCGAGGTTTCCGCCGATCCAAGAAAGTGGGCCGTCGGAGGGTTTTCTTTCGGTGCAACCTGCGCCGTGCAAATGACCACGCTGCATCCTGAGACCTACCCTTCCTTCATCGCCTTCTCGGGAGAGCGGGAGCCTTCGCTTGGTCCTGACCGCGGGCGGACCATCCAGACCGCATTCGGCGGCGACGCTGCAGCCTTCGACGCCCTGACGCCGTTGACCTTGATGAAGCAACGTAGCTATGACGGCCATGCCGGCTACTTCGCCGTCGGGGCCGCGGACAGCGAATTCGTCCGTTTCGCCCGCGAGCTGGCGGCGGCCGCACGCATGTCCGGGTTCGACGTCAGGCACGCTTCGGTTCCCGGAGCCGGACACTCGTGGGCCGTTGCCGTTCAAGAGCTTCCCTCGGCGATGGAATTCCTGGCCCCTCGATGGGGACTCGTTCAATGAGCACCCAGGAAGCCCAGTTGTCCAAAGAACAGGCGCCTGACTCCGAAGATGCCAGGCCCGCCCGGAAGATGGTGGCAGTCCTCGCCCGGGCCATGCTGGGCAACGTGGCTGCCCACATCGGCGCGATCCCCTTCACCGTGATTGTGCTCGCGCTGTACCTGCTCACTCCGGCGATCTTCGACCCCGATCTCGGCTACGGTCCGGATGCGCTGCGGCATCTCTCGAGCGTGAGCGGTGGGGGATTGAAGGCGGGGGACTGGTGGTCCATCTGGACATCCATGTTTTTCGCCGCAAACCCCTTTGACTACGTCATGAGCTCGTTGTTGTTCGTTGTGCTTTTGGGTGCTTCAGAGCGGAAGCTGGGGTGGTTCCGCACGGCCGTGGATTTCGTTGGCGGCCAGTTTGGGACGGTCACCGCCTTTTTGCTCGTGGTCCAGTTGGCAGCCTACGCCGGCGACGGCTGGCTGGGGCGGATGATGGATGCCGGGACCTCCGGACCGCTTCCGGCAACCCTCTTGGTCTCGATGGCGGCAAGTGGCCTCCTCCCGACTCTGTGGCGTCGGCGCCTGAGGGCGACGGTCGTATCTTTGGCGCTCCTCTTGGTCCTGTATGTAGGCGATCCATCGGCTGTCATGGCCCTGACCGGAGCGCTGCTTGGACTGGGGACCGGTCTGTGGCTCCAACTCGACCACGGCATTCAACCAAGCCACCGTGCCACCAGGCGTGAAACGCGAAACCTGCTGTCGCTCATGGTGGCGATTTTCGGCGTCGGGCCTCTGGTGGCGGGCGCCGTGAGGAGCCCGGCGGGGCCGCTGGCGCTGCTCCGCGAAATGGTCCTGAACCCTGTACCGACGCTCAACCAATTGCAGGCGAACTGCGGTGGAACCGTGGATATCAGCTGCCTGGAACTCGGACGCCAGGGCTATCCCGGGCCGGCCGGCGTCGCCCTCGCAGTGGTACCCGCGCTGCTTCTCCTGATCTGTGCGGTGGGCATGCGCCAGGGAAGGCGCTTGGCGCTGAAGATCGCCATCGGCGTGCAACTTGGCGTGGTGGCTCTGTCCTTCGCCTACCTGGTGTTGTTTGCCAGCATTCCGCATTTTCCAGGCAGGGGCCGCACCGTCGTCATGGGCTCCGCGGTGTTCCACATCCTGACCCTCGCCTTGGTTCCCCTGATCCTGGCAGTTCTGCTTTTCCTGTTCAGGGGCAATTTTGTGGTCGGCTCGAGGGCTCCGCTCCGCCGGAAGATGGCGTGGCTGGTTGGCAGTACGTGGCTCATCTTGGCGAGTGGATACACCGGGGCCTGGCTCGGCTCGGGCGGTCTGGCGCACGACGGCGGCATCCTGGGTCTCGGTGCGGAACTCGCCCGGCAGTACCTTCCCTTGCCCATACCCACGGCCTTCGGCCGCGTGTTCGCGGACCGAAGTGCCGCCGAGTCACTGCTGTTCGCGTGGTCGGGAATCATCTTCTGGCTTGTGGCACTGGCAGCGGTGTGGACGCTGCTTCTCAAACGGCAGCACGGTCCCGACGGCGATGATCCCGCTCGACTGGCGGCCAGGGATCTGGTCAAGCGGGGCGGGGAGTCGCTTTCCTGGATGGCGCTATGGGAGCCGAACAAGTTCTGGTTCACTCCCGGAAAGGACGCCGGAATTGCCTACCAGCAGCATGGAAACGTCGCACTGACCCTCGGCGGACCGTTCGGTGATCCCGCACAAGCCGCTGCCGCGACCGAGGGTTTTCTGGACTACTGCGCGCACCATGCATTGGTGCCGTGCCTCTACTCCTGCACGGAGGAATTGTGGCCGATGCTGCAATCCGCGGGATTCCGCAGAATTGCGGTCGCGCAGGAAACCCGGCTATCGATCCGCGACCTCGAATTCACGGGCAAAGCATGGCAGAACGTGCGCACGGCCAAGAACCGTGCGCTCAAGGCCGGCGTTCTGGCCCGGTGGGGGCGCTATTCGGAGTTCCCGCAGTACATTCGCTCCCAACTCAGCGAGGTGTCCGAAGAGTGGGCCGCCCGGAAAAAGGTACCCGAAATGGGCTTTACCCTGGGTTCCCTCGACGAGTTGATGGACGATGAAGTGCTGTGCTGCGTCGCCGTCGACGGCAAGGGGTTTGTCCACGGGGTCACCAGCTGGCTCCCTGTGTTTCGGGATGGCCAGGTGATCAGCTGGACATTGGACTTCATGCGGCGGCGCAGCGATGCCTTTCCCGGCCTCATGGAATTCATGATTGCCTCGGCTGTCCACCAGTTGCGGCAGGGTGTGGAGGTCATATCCCTGTCGGGCTCGCCTTTGGCGGGGGAGGCCGAGGAATTCTCCAGCGGAGAAGCCGGCATGGCGGGCATTCTGGACCTCGTCGGCAGGACCTTGGAGCCTGTTTACGGATTCCGCTCGCTGGCCCGCTTCAAATCGAGGTTTCAGCCGGAGTACCGGACTTTGTATATGTACTACCAGGACAGCCTGGAGATTCCCGCGATCGGCGCTGCCCTCAGCCGGGCATATTTGCCGGGGCTGTCCGTCCGGCAAACTGCGAGGCTTCTCCGCACCCTCGTCGCCTGAACACCAAACTGACTCGCATTTGTTGTCGTTTTGACGCGCCATAGCGACAACAAATGCGAGTTAGTTGGGAAGGGAAAAGGGGTCCCGCAGCCTGTGCGGAACCCCTTCCCTGAATCTGCCAGGCAGAATTCAAGCGGTAAAACTAGACGGCGGTGACGCCGGTGGCCTGCGGGCCCTTGGCGCCCTGACCGATCTCGAACTGAACACGCTGGTTCTCGTCGAGGGTGCGGAATCCGCCGGTCTGGATCTCGGAGTAGTGGACAAAGACGTCGCCTTCAGCGTCGTCCGGGGTAATGAAGCCGAAGCCCTTTTCAGCGTTGAACCACTTGACGGTGCCCAGTGCCATTTTTGTTTCTCCTCATTGTGGAACTTTTAAGTCCGGCACACCGCGTGCCGGCCTCGGTTACTCCGCGAGAAGACCTGGTTTTCCGTCCAAGCAAGGCTTGGTTGGCTTCGCAGGAGCTTCACGCTCGCAACACGTCTTGCGAGCATGAATCACACCTACACAAAGACTGCTACAACACTTTCATGGCCGAAACTGGAGGTCAACGGTCTGCTGGGGAATTCCGACAAATTTTAAGTAAAAAGAAGGTAACGGAAGAAAGCGCGGCCACGACAGGATCCGCCATTGGGTGCCTGCGAATTCGGCCTATGCGAGCCAATCTCCCTAAGCCAGCCAATCACCATTGCGCAATACACCCGCGAGCTGCAGTTCCTTGTCGACGACGACGAGATCGGCCCGCAGGCCGCGGCGAAGGCCGCCAAGTTCATCGGAGAGGCCGAGGACTGCGGCGGGAACCGCCGTCGCCGAGGCAACCGCGTCGGCGAGCCCGACGCCGGCCGCCACGGTGCGCCTGACGACGTCGAGCATGGTGGCGGTGCCACCCGCGATGGATCCTGTGGCATCCAAGGTAGCGACGCCGTCCGTCACGGTCACCGGCGAGGGGCCCAGCATGTAGTTTCCGTCGGAGAGCCCCGCCGCCGCCATTGAATCAGTGACGAGGACAACGTTTGAGGCGCCCACCAGCTGAAAGACGGTCACGACGGTGCTGGGGTCAAGGTGCGTGCCGTCCGCGATGAGTTCAACCACGGCCTTGCCTTCCTGGGCCGTGCGAAGGGACGCGGCCACGGGGCCAGGGGAGCGGTGGTGCATGGGAGGCATGCCGTTGAACAAGTGCGTGACAGTCGGCAGCGAGCTGATGCCGTCGAAACCGGCGGACTCCAAGCCCTCCCGCGCCGCCGTGAGGGAAGCAGCCGCCGTCGCGTCGTCGCAATCCGTGTGGCCCAAAGACGGTGTTACCCCGTGGAACGTCATCAGGTCCACGAGTGCGGCGGCGCCGGGAAGCTCGGGGGCATAGGTCATGGTGGCGAGCTTGCCGGCAGCGGCTTCAACCAGCTCGGTCATGAGGTCCAGGTCCGGCTCGAGCAGATAGGCGGGGTTCTGCGCGCCGCAGCGGGCATGCGAGAGGAAGGGGCCCTCCAAGTGGATTCCAGCCACGAGTCCTTCATCGGCCAAGCGCACGAAAAGCTCGATGCCGCGAAGCAAGTCCTCCCGGGGCGCCGTGACCATGCTGGCGAGGAGGGTGGTGGTCCCGGAGCGGTGCAGGAAATCGATGGCCTTGCGCGCCGAGGATTCATCGCCTCCGGGGAAGTCGCCCCCATTGCCGCCGTGGCAGTGGACATCCACGAATCCGGGAACGATGTACCGTTCCGCAGGGAAATCGGTCCGGGGAGTTTCCTCGAACCCTTCGAAGGCTGCCTCGTGGAATTCGGCGGCCGGTCCGGCGAAGGCGATCCGGTCGTCCTCCACCGCCACCAGGCCATCTTCGATCACCGCACCGTCGCTGACGATGGTTCCGGTAATCAGGTGGCGCACAGGCGCAGGAGAAGATGCAGGCCGGTCTGGGACAGTCATGCTTTGATTCTAGTTGCCGGGGGCCGCACGTGACCCGGGTTACCCGGGATGAAGGCCCGGACAACTAGAACAGGCGCGACTCGCTGTCGTCCACGCCACGCATGGCGTCATAGTCCAGGGTGACGCAATCGATTCCGCGGTCGTTGGCAAGCACCTTCGCCTGCGGCTTGATCTGCTGGGCGGCGAAAATGCCCCGCACCGGCGCGAGAAGCGGATCCCGGTTGAGAAGTTCGAGGTATCGCGTAAGCTGCTCGACGCCGTCGATGTCGCCGCGCCGCTTGAGTTCGACGGCGACCGTCCTGCCGTCGCCGTCCCGGGCGAGGATGTCCACCGGGCCGATGGCAGTGAAGTACTCGCGCCGGATCAGCGAATAGCCTGCACCAAGGGTTTCGATCTGCTCGGCGAGCAGTCGCTGCAGATCCGCTTCGACGCCGTCCTTGATGAGTCCGGGGTCCGTGCCGAGGTCGTGGGACGTGTCGTGGAGGTGCTCATAAATGTTGATGATGAGCCGGTCATCGGTCTTGGCAGACTGCACGGTCCACTGTTCCACCACGCCTTCTTCGACCTCGGTCTCCTCCGGCGTGGTCACTCGCAACGTAGCGGGCGGGCTCATCCAGTTCAGCGGCTTGTAGGAACCGCCGTCGGAGTGGACCAGCACGGAACCATCGGATTTGACGAGCAAAAGCCGGGTGGCAAGCGGGAGGTGGGCCTTGAGGCGGCCAACGTAATCAACGGAACAACGGGCTATGACGAGTCGCACCCGCTCCACTTTACTTCCTCTACCGCGCGCAACCAGCGACTGGGGCAGAATGGAGTCATGCCCCGCTCCAACCGCCCCCGACGCACCGAATCAGCCAAGGCAAGCTGGAAACGGACAGGCGAGTCGCCGGAACTGGATCTGGAACGTGCCCGTTCGGGCATTGCCCGCAGGGAAAGCGCCCCCGACGGCGACTGGATGGTCCGGACGATGACCGCACGGAACGCCGAGAAGACCTACGTCTGCCCCGGTTGTTCGATGGCCATCATGCCGGGAATCGCCCACTTGGTGGTGTGGTCCGAAACTCACCTCTTCGGCGATGCCGCAGGCCTGGCGGAACGCCGGCACTGGCACAACAACTGCTGGACCGGCCGAACCTACAGGTACCGCTGAGGACTGAAGCCGCAGCTCCGGCCCCTCTGCGCGTCGCACGACGGCGCCGAGCACTTAAGCTTGGAAGCATGAGTTTCGATCCTGCTTCCCTAGTCTTCAGCCAGCCGGAGTCTGCCACGGACATCAGGGCATCCACGGTATTGCCGGCGCGGCGCGAGAACGTGGAGTTCCTCACCGAGGACGGCAAATTGCTCGTGGGTGAGCTGGCATTGCCGGAATCCGGCGAGATCTCGGCGACGCTCATCACGCTGCACCCCTTGCCGACCCACGGCGGCTTCATGGATTCGCATGTCTACCGGAAGGCGTCCTATCGCCTTCCCGCGCTGGCCGGCGTCGCGGTTCTGCGCTTCAACACACGGGGGACCCATTCGCCACGAGGTACCAGCCAGGGGCAGTTCGACGAGGGAATCGGTGAACGCTACGACGTCGAGGCTGCCGTTCGCTTCGCAGTGGAGCGCGGGCTTCCGAACCGCTGGTTGGTGGGATGGTCCTTCGGCACCGAGTTGGCCTTGATGTACGGCGCCATTGAGCCCGTCGCTTCCCAGGTAGAGGGCGCCGTCCTGCTGTCCCCGCCGCTGCACCGGGCCACGGATGTGCATTTGAAGGAATGGGCTGCCTCGGGGAAACCGCTGACGGTCCTCGTTCCGGAGCACGACGACTATCTTCAGCCCGCCGAAGCCGCCGAACGATTCAGTGTGGTGCCCCAGGCCCGGGTCCTGGGGATCGACGGCGCCAAGCACTTGTGGGTCGGAGAGAAGTATGCGGCGCGGGTTTTGGACGAGATCGTCGACGACGTGACGGAAGCAGGCGCCGGACCGGAGGGCCTGCCGCGCCAATGGTCCGGTCCAGTGGCGACGGCCTAGCGGCGGTCAAGTGGCCGCCGTCCAGTGGCAGCGGCCTAGTGCCGGTCCTGGCGGGCGATGAAGACTTCCTTGAGCAGCAACATGATGGCCGCCGCGGTCGGGATGGCGATCAAGGCACCGAGCACGCCCAGTAGGCTGCCGCCCGCGATCACCGAGATCACGGCAACAGCACCCGGGACGGCAACGGCTTTCTGCATGATGCGCGGGGAGATGAAGTAGGCCTCGAACTGCAGGTAGGCGAAGTAGCAGATGGCGTAGATGACGGCGGTCTGCCAGCCCGCCGTCAGGGCCACCAGGATGACCACGACCGCGGCAATCAGGCCGCCCACCAGCGGGATGAACGCAAGCAGGGCAACCACGAAGGCCAGCAGGACGCTGAACGGAATGCCCAGGATGCTCATGACGATGAAGGCGAACAAGGCATTAAGCAGGGCCACGCACACCTGGCCGATCACGTAGTTGCCCACCGAGCGGGTGATTTCCTCGGAAAGCGCCTCCACCCGGGGCCTGCGCGACCGCGGAGCGAGCCGGTATCCCCATCTCTTCATGGCAGGCAGGGCCCCGAGGAAGTAGAGACTGAGGACCAGGACGATCAGCGTCCCGAAGACCCCGTTGGCCACCGTGGATCCGAAACCAACGACGCCGCCGAAGATGCCGCCCATCGCGTCGGGATTCTTGACGAACTTGTCGAGTTCCTGGCTGATCTTGTCGCGGACGCCGAATTGGCTGTCGAGGGAGCGGAAGAAGTCGGAATCCACGAAGCTGCGGATCCAGTCCGGCGCTTGCCGCACGATCTGCGAGACCTGTTCCACGATGGTGGGGATGAGGGTGGCGAAAAACGCCGCCACTCCGGCCACGAGGACTCCGACGGCGATGACGACGCCGGCAGGGCGCGGCACCTTGCGCTCCTCGAGCCCGCGCACTACCGGGTCAAGTCCCAAGGCAATGAACAGGGCCGTGACGATCCACAACAGCAGCTGTGCGGTGTTGGTGCCGATGTAGTACAGCATGAGGGCGACCCCGACCCCGGCCGTGCCCATGAATCCGAGGTATAGCGGATGTTGCGCGGACATCCTCGGGCCGGGGGAACCGAAGCGCGGACCGTCTGTGTCATCCTGAGCGGGCTCGGTTGCCGCGTCGTGCTCAAGCTCGGGAGGCATTTCGAAACGGAGCCGTGGCTGGGCGCCCGGAATGGGCTGGCGTAGGCGGCGTACGAAGGACGCCATCAGGCCCTCGCCGTGATCCTTGCCGTCCTGGGCAGGCCCGTTGGCCAAGCCGTCCGGGCCAGTCCCCGGTTCTTGTTCCGCGGGAGTGGGATCCTTGCGCTCTTTCACGTGTTTCAGCTGCCTTTTCGTTCCGTGGTCAGGCTCGAGGAGTGCTCGATGCCATGTTGTTCGCCACACTATCAGCAGGCCGGAATTGGCGAATTCTAGAGGTTGAGCCGCGCGTCGGGAAGTCCTTGGGGAGGACCCCGAACTGACTCTTTGGTAACAAAACCGTTACCCTTGAAGTTCAACGACCGCTGATGATTGGTATTCCTGTGCGATTGAAGACTGCAGTTTCGCTGGTGCTGCTTGGCCTGCTGACACTGTTGGCCGGCATTGGCCAGCTGACCTTTTGGGCCCCGGCCGAGACCGTAACCGCGTCCGCTCCCGGCGGCTCCAAAGCCGCTCCGCTGACCGTGATCACCCAAGACGTGTTGACCCACCAGGGTGGTCCCAGACAAATCAACATCAAGGGCGACGGCAAGTTCGTGGTGGCCGTCGGACGTCCTGATGACGTGGATGCGTGGGTCGGCAAGACCGCCCACAACAGCATCACCGGAGTCTCCGCGGACGGCAAATCACTCCAGGTTGCCGGCACCGACGGCGAAGCAACCGCTCCGTCGCCTGCCGGATCGGATATGTGGGTGCAAACCGAGAACGCCAACGGACAGTTGGACTACACCTTTACACCGCCTGCGAGTGGCAATTGGTCGCTCCTCCTGGCAAGCGACGGAACCAAGCCGGCGCCGTCGTCGGTCTCCATCACATACGCCAACGATGCCACCATGCCGTGGGCCGTCCCGCTGATCGTCATTGGCGCCATCCTCATTGTCGCGGGTGCGGCGTTGCCGTTCGTCAGCAAGTTCACGAGGGGCAGGGGCCCGCGCCGCAGCGGTCCGCGAGGCGGCGGCAGCACCGGAGCCGACAGGGACTCTATCGGCGGGGACACCCCCAAGGACTCCGAGAAGCCCCTCATCGGCGGGGACGCCTCTGCCGGGGACACCAACAAGGGCACGGCCGGGGGGCCCGCACTTCGCATTTCGCTGATAGCAGCGGCCGTTGTGACCGCCCTCGTGGGTGGCACCGCCGCAGGCGCCCAAGCGGCCGGGACTCCTTCTCCTTCCGGATCGGCGACGACGGGCTCCGGATCCGCGACGGCGAGCCCGGCTGGGGTCGCCGCTGCGCCCGCTGTCCCCGTGCTGGTGGACGCGCAGCTCAAGCGCATCCTGGACCAGGTGGCCGGCGCCGTGACCGCCGGGGATGCCGCACGCGATGCCTCCAAACTCGCTCCCCGGGTTGACGGCACCGAGCTGCAGGTGCGCACGCAGAACTACAAGATCCGGTCCCAAGTCGCCACGCATGAGGCGCGGATGCCGGTCCGGTCCAGCAAACTGCTGGGCAGTGTCATCTCCACCCAGCGGACCTGGCCGCGCACCGTGATTGCCCTGACCCAGGGCGATGGCAACGTGGTTCCCCAGGTGCTGACCCTCGTGCAGGCCTCGCCGCGCGAGAACTACAAGCTGCAGAGCACTTCGCCGCTTCAACCGGGAACATCCTTCCCGGCGATCCCCTTGGGCGGAACCGCGCAGCTGGCGGCCGGAGACAAGACCGGACTGCAGTACAGCGGGACCGAAGCAATGGCAGCCCTGGGCGATCGCTTGACCAAAGCTGATTCGGCGTTCAAGGACAAGCTCGTGGAAGGCACCAATTCGCCGTACATTGCCGATGTCCTTGACTACCAGGCGAGCACGGTCAAGTCCGGCACCAATGGCGACTTCACCTTCACGCACACGCCCTCTCCGGCGGATACCGCCGTGTTCCGGACCTCCGACGGCGGCGCAGTAGTGGTGGGAAAGCTGGACTTCAATTTCACCAGCAAGCCCAAGGCCGACGGCGACACGTTGACCGTGGACAAAGCCGCGGCAGTGCTCGCGGGCGGGGATTCCACGAAAGTCGGCCTCGTGCAGACCTTCTCGGAGTCGGTGGCCATTTACATTCCACCGGCAGGCTCCACCGCTCCCATGAAGCTTGTTGCCGCGGTCCGCGGTCTGGTGGGAGCCAGCTTCCAGTAGGCAAATGCTGTTGGCGCAGCGGCTAGAGTGGACGGTATGAGTTCGCCAGGATCCCGTCCCGTCTCTCCAGCCGCTGCCAGCCAGCTCAACCTGCGCGGCGCCGTCGACCTCTCTGCATTGCGGCGCCCTGCGCCGGCGGCACCGAGCGGTGCCCCGGCTGCGTCCGGCGGCAGCCCCGGAAGCGGCCAGCCGCTTCGCGTCGATGCCACCGAGGCCAATTTCCAGGACCTCGTCCAGCTGTCCGCGCAGATTCCCGTCCTTTTCCTTTTGTGGTCAAACCGCTCCTTGGAGGCTTCGACCCTCCTGCATAGCCTTGAAGGCGTCGTCGAAAGCTACGGCGGCAAAGTGGTGCTGGCCGCGGCGGATGTTGACGCCTTCCCGCAGCTTGCGCAGGCATTCCAGGTCCAGGCCATCCCCACCGCGATCGCGGTCCTGAAGGGCCAGCCCGTGCCGCTCTTCGAGGGGCCCGCTTCGGACCAGGAAATCCGCAGCCTCATCGACGAACTCCTCAAGGTGGCCGAAGCCAACGGCGTCACAGGCAGCATCGGTACAGGTGACGCCGGCGCGGAGGCCCGTCCTCTGCCGCCGCTGCACCAGGCCGCCTTCGACGCCATCGAAGCCGGGGATTACGCCGCTGCCGCCAGGGCTTACCGCCAGGCGCTCGCCGAGAAGCCGGCGGACGCCGAGGCCAAGGCAGGACTCGCCCAAGTGGAGTTGATGGGCAGGCTCGAGCTCCTGACGGCAACGGAAGCCGAAACCATGCGCCAGCGGGCGGCAGAGGAGCCGGACGACATCGACGTGCAGCTCACGGTGGCCGACCTCGACATCTCGGGTGGACACATCGAGGACGCGTTCAACCGCATCATCGCGTTCATTGGCCGCAACTTCGGTCCCGAGCGGGAAACGGCGCGCGTGCGCCTGCTGGAGCTGTTCGACGTCGTCGGCATTTCGGACCAACGCGTGGCCAAAGCCCGTCAAGGTCTGGCGCGGGTCCTCTTCTAATGACTCAGCCGGCGCTGTTCAGTCCGCTCTCATTGCGCTCTCTGACGTTGCCGCATCGTGGCTGGGTTTCCCCGATGTGCCAGTATAGTTGCTCGCCCGACGGCGGGGGAGGCGTACCCAACGATTGGCACCTGGTGCATCTTGGAGCTTTTGCGACGGGAGGCGCGGCCCTCATCCTCACCGAGGCGGCGGCGGTCAGTCCCGAGGGCCGGATCAGCCCGCGGGACGCCGGAATGTACACGGACGAGCAGGCGGCGGCGTGGGAACGGATCGTTGACTTCGTCCACCGCAACAGCGCCGTGGGCGGTAAGATCGGCGTCCAGCTGGCCCACGCCGGCCGCAAGGCTTCCACGTACTGGCCCTTCGCGGACGAGAGCGGATCAGTGGCGGAGTCCGACGGCGGGTGGGTGGCCCGGGGTCCCGGGTCTGAGGCCTTTGCCGGGCTTGCACGTCCGCTTGCCATGAACGAGGCGGATATCCACGCCGTGATTTCGGATTTCGCGGCGGCGGCTTCACGGGCGGTGGACGCCGGCTTCGACACGGTGGAGATCCACGGTGCGCATGGCTACCTCCTGCACGAATTCCAAAGCCCCCTCATCAACACGCGCAACGATGCGTGGGGCGGCAGCGAGGCCGGCCGAAACCGGTTGATGCTCGCGGTCGTCGACGCCGTCCGTGCTGTCATCCCCGATTCGATGCCGTTGTTGCTGCGGATTTCCGCGAGTGATTGGGCTGAGGGCGGCGTCGACATCGATGCCTCCGTGCGGCTCGCGCGGGCGGCGTCGGAGCATGGCGTGGACTTGGTGGACGTCTCCAGCGGGGGCGCTGTGGCCCACCAGCGGATCAAGGCCGGCCCTGGGTACCAGACGGGATTCTCGGAGCAGATCCGGCGCGAAGCGGGGGTTTCCACCGGGGCAGTCGGCTTCCTGACGTCCTCGGGGCAGGCAGAACATACGGTGGCCACGGGCCAAGCCGACGGCGTGTTCATGGCACGGGCTGCCCTCCGCGATCCGCGCTGGTGGCTTCGCGCGGCTTTTGAACTCGGGTTCCCCCTGGATTGGGCGCCGCAGTATCAGCGTGCGGTTCCACGGCACAGCTTCTAGGCGCTAGTCCTTTGGGATGAGGCGGCTCCCGAAAGGCGCTCCGTAGTTCCCCCTCCGGGACGACCCCTGGAAGCGTGCCCGGGGCTAGGCTGGCTGCATGACTGTCCAGCTTCCCGGTTCTCCCCTAAACTCCCCGGTGCCCGCCTTGGCCCTGCGCGGCCTGGCGAAACGCTTCGGTGGCAAGATCGCGGTCGACGGGATCAGCCTCGACGTTCCCGCCGGCTCCTTCTACGGGGTTGTTGGTCCCAACGGGGCGGGCAAGACGACAACGTTGTCCATGGCCACCGGGCTCCTGCGGCCGGACTTCGGAACGGCACATGTGCACGGCGTGGACGTGTGGGCGAAACCGCTCGAAGCCAAGAAACTGATGGGAATACTGCCCGACGGCGTTCGCCTCTTCGACCGCTTGACGGGTGAACAGCTCGTCACCTATGCCGGCTTGCTCCGCGGCATGGACAGGGACGTCGTTGCCCACAGGGTGGGAGAACTGATGGCCGCGCTGGACCTGAGCGGCGACGCCGGCACCCTCGTGGTGGACTACTCCGCCGGCATGACAAAGAAGATTGCCCTCGCCTCGGCCCTCATCCATGCGCCCAGGCTGTTGGTACTGGATGAGCCCTTTGAGTCCGTCGATCCCGTGTCGGCAGCCAACATCAGGGGAATTCTTGACAACTATGTGGCCTCGGGAGGGACGGTCATCGTCTCGAGCCATGTCATGGACCTGGTGCAGCGCATGTGCGACCACGTGGCCGTCGTGGCTGCCGGCAGGGTCCTCGCCGCCGGAACCGTCGACGAGGTCCGCGACGGCGCCTCTCTCGAGGACCGCTTTGTGCAGCTCGTGGGCCGCGGAAACCAGACGGGAGGCCTCGAATGGTTGCGCACCTTCTGAGCCTGAAGTGGCGGCTCCTGCTGAACGGTTTCCGCCGCAGTCCGGCCCAGCTTGTGGGAATCGCGATCGGCGGACTCTATGCGTTGGGTGTTGTCGTGACCCTCGTGGTGACACTCGTCGCCCTGCGGTGGGCCGACGCCGAGACGGCCCACACCGCCGTCGTCCTCGGTGGCGCAGCCGCGATCGTTGCCTGGGCTGTGGTGCCGCTGATGGCTTCGGCCGCGGACATGACGCTTGACCCTTCCCGCTTCACCACGTCGACGGTTCCCATGCGCCAGCTACTGACCGGACTTGCCCTCGCCGGATTCATCGGATTGCCGGGCCTGTCCACAGTGATTGTGGCGTTGTTCACGGCGGCAACATGGTGGCGCAGCGTGCCGGCGGTGCTGGGCGCACTGCTGGGCGCCGTGCTCGGCGTGCTGAGTTGCGTGGTCTTGTCGAAAGTCATCACGACGGCGACTGCCGGCCTGGCTGCCTCCCGCCGCTTCAAGGATGTGAGCAGCATTGTGGTCTTTGTGCCGCTCGTGCTGATGGGACCGATTGTTGCCGGCGTCTTCAGGGGAGTGTCCGGTTCCACCGGCTATCTTCCCGAGCTTGCCCGGATGGTCTCCTGGACTCCGCTCGGTGCTTCCTGGTCGCTTGGCGGCGATCTCGCGTCGGGAGATGTTGCGGCTGCCGGCCTGAAGGCCTTGATCGCCCTGGCAACCCTCCTCGTGTTGTGTGCCGCGTGGAATGCCTTGCTCAAGCGGGCACTCGTCACTCCGCCGTATTCCGGTGGCTCGGGGAAACGCGGCGGAAAACTCGGCTTGTTCGGGCTGCTGCCGGCAACTCCCACGGGGGCCGTGGCTGCGCGGTCCCTCAGCTACTGGATCCGCGACCCGCGCTACGCAGCGTCGCTCATCGTGGTCCCGTTGTTGCCCGTGATTTTCCTGTTCCAGTCCGGGCAGTCCGGAAGCTATTCGATGCTGGTGATCCTGGGGCCAATCGCTGCGTTTATCCTCGCATGGTCGATCGCCGCTGATGTTTCCTATGACAACACCGCATTTGCCTTGCATCTGGCCACCGGGGTCCGCGGCATCCATGACCGGCTCGGCCGGGCCTTGGCCTGCCTGGCATTCGCCCTCCCGGTGGTGGTGATCTTCGCCGTCGGGCCCTTCTTCCTGACGCGGGATTGGAACTGGTCACCCGGTGTCCTGGGCCTTTCCCTGGGCGTCCTGTTTTCGGGCCTTGGCTTGGCCTCCATCGTGTCGGCGCGCTACACGTCCAACGTGCCGTTGCCCGGTGACAGCCCCTTCAAGAAGCCGCCGGGAAACGTTGCCCAGACGCTGGCGGTCCAGTTCGGGGGGATGGCGGTGCTGTTCCTCTTGGTGCTTCCTGAACTTGTCCTGGTCATCGTCCAGTCCGTCACGGGCGATCCGCTGTGGGGATGGATCAATCTGGCCATTGGTACGGTTCTCGGGGTGGCCTTGTTTATGGCCGGTGTCCGGATCGGTGGCCGCTGGCTTGACCGCCGCGGGCCGGAGCTCTTCGCGCAATTGAGCGTCAACCGTTGATTCCATGACCAACAATGATAATTTATAGGACATGGGATAACCTCGAGTTTGAACCAGTCGATCCGGGAAACACAGCTAGAAAGGTCGTGGACGATGGAAGTTGTCATCCTTCCGGGAAGCAAGCAGATCGGGGTGCTCGCCGCGGACGCCATCGAGGCGCTGCTCCTCCGAAAGCCGAACGCCGTCCTGGGCCTCGCCACAGGGTCCTCTCCGCTCCCCGTTTACGACGAACTGGCGCGCCGCCACCAGGAAAGAGGCCTCGACTTCAGTCAGGCACACGCCTTCGCCCTTGACGAATACGTCGGGCTCAAGCCGGGGCATCCCGAGTCGTACCGTGAAGTCATCCGCCGTGAATTCACGGACCGGGTTAATATCGACCCTGCCAATGTCCACAGCCCGGACGGTACCGCGGCGGACCTTCCCGCAGCCTGCGAAGCGTACGAAGACTCCATGCGCGCACTCGGCGGCGTTGACCTTCAGATCCTTGGTGTGGGCACCGACGGCCACATCGGGTTCAACGAACCCGGCTCCTCGCTCGCTTCGCGGACCCGGATCAAGACGCTGATCGAGCAGACCCGCAAGGACAACGCCCGCTTCTTCAAGAGCATCGACGACGTTCCGCACCACGTCGTCACACAGGGCTTGGGAACGATCATGGACGCCCGGCACGTGGTCCTGATTGCCACCGGGGCGCAGAAAGCCCAGGCGGTCAGGGACTTCGTCGAGGGACCGGTGGCGGCCATTTGCGCGGCATCCGTGCTGCAGATGCACCAGCACGCCACCATCCTCCTCGATGAAGCTGCCGCGTCTTCGCTCAAGCTCGCCGACTACTATCGCCACACCTATGACAACAAGCCGAAATGGCAGAGCATCTGACACGGTGCATCTGATCGCGAAGCATCAGCGGCTAAGATGGATGGCATGACGACGCTGCCTCCGGACCCATTCGAAAACGATCCCATGCGCGAGCTTTCCGGAGCCGGAACTTCCACTGCAACCATTGAGCGCGAGGAATTGCGCCAGGAAGTGGAACCCGGTGACCGGGAGCGTTTCTCGCACTACGTCCGCAAGGAAAAGATCATGGAGTCTGCCCTCACGGGCGAACCCGTGATTGCACTATGCGGCAAAGTGTGGACCCCTGGCCGGGACCCGCAGAAGTTCCCGGTCTGCCCCGAGTGCAAAGAAATCTATGAAGGACTTCGCCCCGGTAACGACGGCGGAGACAAAGGCGGCTCGGGCGGCTCCAAGTAGCGAGCAAGCCCCAGTAGTAAGAAATCCCTGGTAGTCGGGTATTTCCTGGTAGTAGGCGGAGGAGTGCTTTTCCCTGCCTGTGTGCTGCCCCGCGTGATTCGGCGCATCCGGAACAGATTGGTGTCTTTTGTGGTTATTTGGGCTTCGCTGGCTGCAGCGGCCTTGCTTGGAATCGTTGCTGGTCGGGGGGAAACCGCGTGACTGAAACGCTCTTCGGCGGCCCCGCGCTGCCCCCGGCCTATCCGGAACGCGCAGCCTGGGGAACCGCCCCGAAGTTGCGCGCCTGGCAGCAGGAAGCGCTGGACCTGTACCTGAACGCCAGCCCGCGCGATTTTCTCGCCGTGGCAACCCCGGGCGCCGGTAAGACCACCTTCGCCTTGCGGATTGCGTCGATGCTCCTTGACAGTGGAACCGTGAACCGCGTGACGATCGTCGCACCTACGGACCACTTGAAACGGCAGTGGGCGGACGCCGCGGCCAAGGTGGGCATTGCCATCGATCCGAACTTCAAGAATGCGGACGGCCAGCACGGCAGGGGCTTCGTCGGCGTCGCGGTGACCTATGCGCAAGTGGCCAGCAAGCCCATGCTCCACCGGGCGAAGACCGAGGCCGCCCGCACCCTGGTCATCCTCGACGAAATCCACCACGGCGGCGAAGCGTTGTCCTGGGGCGATGGATTGCGCGAGGCCTTCGATCCCGCTGCGCGGCGCCTGGCCCTCACGGGAACGCCTTTCCGTTCCGACACCTCACCCATCCCTTTCGTGGAATACGCCGAAGACCGGGACGGCATCCGCCGCTCGAAGGCGGACTACACCTACGGCTACGGCAATGCGTTGAGGGACCACGTCGTCCGGCCCGTGCTGTTCATGGCGTATTCGGGCCAAATGCGTTGGCGTACCAGCGCCGGAGACGAAATGGCGGCTTCCCTTGGCGAGGCTGCCGTGACCAAGGACATCACCTCCCAGGCCTGGCGTACTGCCCTGAACCCGAGCGGCGAATGGATTCCCGCCGTTCTTGCCGCCGCCGACAAGCGCCTCAGCGAGGTCCGCCGTACCGTGCCCGACGCCGGCGGCCTGGTGATCGCCACGGACCACGACGACGCCCGCGCCTACGCCGGTCAGCTCAAGAAGATCACGGGCCAGTCGCCCACGGTGATCCTGTCCGATGATTCCAAGGCTTCGCACAAGATCGAGGAGTTCACGGCGAGCGACAAGCGCTGGATGGTGGCGGTCCGCATGGTGTCCGAAGGCGTTGACGTCCCCCGGCTTTCGGTCGGCGTCTACGCGACGTCCACCTCCACGCCGCTGTTCTTCGCCCAAGCCGTGGGCCGTTTTGTCCGTGCCCGCAAACGGGGGGAAACGGCGTCGGTCTTCTTGCCGTCCGTGCCGCCGCTCATGGCCTTGGCGAACTCCATGGAAGCCGAGCGGGACCACGCACTGGACCGGCCCGAGAAGGAAGACGCGGACGGCCTCTTCAACCCCGAAGAAAACCTGATGGCCGAGGCCAACCGCGAAGAGAAGGCCTCTGACTCCCTGGAAAAGGGTAAATTCGAGGCCCTCGATTCCCAGGCATCCTTTGACAGGGTGCTGTTCGACGGCGGCGAATTCGGTACGGGAGCAGACATCGGCTCCGAGGACGAACTGGACTTCCTCGGGATCCCCGGGCTGCTCGACGCCGAACAGGTCGGAACGTTGCTCCGGCAGCGGCAGCACGACCAGCAGTCGAGGAAGAAGCGCCAGTCTCCGTTGGCCACCGCCGCGGCGCCGGCGGTTCCGGACCACCGCATGCTGATGGATCTGCGCAATGAGCTCGCCAAAAACGTCGCAGCATGGTCGGCCCGCACCGGCACCCCGCACGGCGTGGTCCACAACAAGTTGCGCGAGGTGTGTGGCGGACCGGCCGTGGCCCAGGCAAACGAAGAGCAATTGCAGTCGAGGCTGCGCAAGCTCCAGGATTGGTTCATCGGCCGGAAGTAGCTCTGCCTGGCAAGGCTACTGGCGCTTAGCGCTGCCCGAGTTCGACGCCGTTCTCTTCCAACTCGGCGTAGGTCTCGTCAAGATCCTCCGCGATGCCGGCGGTGAGCTCACCGATCACGGTCACGGAGTAGCCCGCCTGCACGGCGTCGAGCGCGGTGGCCCTGACGCAGTAGTCCGTGGCAATGCCGACCACCACCACTTCTTCCACTCCGTGGCTCTGCAGCCAGTCATCGAGCCCGAGGGCGTCCTCGTCCAGCTCGACGGAGGGGACGGCGCCGGGCGCGAGCTCGCCCATGGGCACTTCGTCTTCGGGTGCCAGGACTCCTTCGAACCCCGAATAGGCCGCTGTGTACTGTCCCTTGCGGAAGTACGCCTGGATGTACTCGGCGTCGAGATCCGGATGGAGTTCGGCGCCTTTGCTCCCGGCGCGGCAATGCGGCGGCCAACTGTCCACGAGGTCCGGTGTCTCCGAAAAGTGGCTGCCGGGATCCACATGCCAGTCCTGCGTGGCAACAACGTGGTCGAAGTGCTGGTGGTTGGCGTCAAGGTATTCGCTGATGGCGGCGGCGGTGGCTGCGCCACCTTCCACGGCGAGGGACCCGCCCTCGCAGAAATCATTCTGGACGTCCACGATAATCAGGGCACGGGACATTCAGTCCTCCTCATAGACGGTGGGGATCGCGGGCTCGCCGCGCTGCAACCTCCGGACTACCGGCGGGAGTTCGTTCATGGTGGCAGCGTGGCGTTCCTGTGCCCGGACCACGCCCTCAGGGCCTGTCCATCCAGGGAGCAGTTCGCCGTTCTTGATGAACTGCTGGAGCAGCGGGCGATCGTTGCCGTCGTCTTCCGGCCGGTGTCCGATGCCCACGATCTCGTGGGTCGCGATGCCGAGTTCGTTGAGTTTGCGCAGGGCGTATTTGCGACCACCCACGCTGGCCTTGTTCTTGGCTACTTTGGCCACGGGAACGAATTCGCCGGCGTCGTTGGTCCGGCTGACGAGCTTGTACACCATGCTGGCCGTCGGAGCTCCCGATCCGGTGACCAGGGAGGTGCCTACGCCATACACGTCCACCGGTGCCGATTGCAGGGCCGCGATCGCGAATTCATCGAGATCCGAGGTGACGACGATCCGGGTGTCGGTGTTGCCGAGGTTGTCCAGCAGATCGCGGACCCACTGGGCCTGGGCCACGAGGTCGCCGGAATCAAGGCGGACGGCCCCGAGCTTGTCACCCGCGAGCTCCACCGCGGTGCGTACCCCGACCTCGACGTCGTAGGTGTCTACCAGGAGCGTGGTCCCCGGTCCGAAGGCGGAAATCTGGGCTTGGAAGGCTTCGCGCTCGGTGTCATGCAGGAGCGTGAACGAATGGGCGGCCGTCCCTACGGTCTTGATGCCGTAGCGGCGGCCGGCCTCGAGGTTGGAGGTGCTGCCGAAACCGGCGATGACGGCGGCGCGGGCTGCCGCCGTCGCGGATTCCTCCTGGGTGCGTCGGGAGCCCATCTCGATGCACGGCCGGTTACCGGCCGCGCTGGTCATGCGGGAGGCAGCCGAAGCAATCGCGGTGTCGTGGTTGAGCACGGACAAAATGTACGTTTCCAGGATGCACGCTTCCGCGAACGTTGATTCGACGATCAGGATGGGGGAGCCGGGGAAGTAGGCTTCGCCCTCCGGATAGCCCCAAATGTCGCCCGAAAACCTGTAGTCCGCGAGGAAGTCCAGCGTCTGCCTGTCAACTACTTTGTGTTGATCGAGGAACGTGAGTTCGGCGTCTCCGAAACGGAAGTCCCTGATGCCCTCAAGCAGCCTGCCCGTGCCGGCGACGATCCCGTAGCGGCGGCCATCGGGCAGGCGCCGGGCGAAGGCCTCGAAGACGGAGCGCCGGTGTGCCGCGCCCGAATGGAGGGCAGCTTCGAGCATTGTCAGCTCATAGTGATCGGTGTACAACGACGTGCGGGGGTGGTCCCAGGCGACGGATCTGCTCACGGATTCACTCTAGTCCCCGGCGGCTCCCACGTCTCGCTGCGCTCAACGCGGGGCCCTCGCCGCCGTGGGCCCAT